>CAZHSB010000056.1:0-9283 GCA_964534945.1 uncultured Bdellovibrionales bacterium
ATTCCCTTCGGGAAAGCCAACCCCAGGCTGGGTTGTATAGCGTTTTCAACGCAGGTGCATTAGCACGCTATATTTCAGTAGCTCGACCTTTCAGGGCAACAAAAATTTAGGGAAGTACACACATTTTTATAAATTAGCAAAAGTGAATTTTGGGTCATTATTTTTAAATCTTATTTTGGATGAGAAATTGGAGAAAATAGCTCGGGGGCTGACAACGGTGTACCAAGATATACAGCTAGGAGATGCCCCAAATTGTTTTATATATTTTATTATCAAAATTTCCAACTTTATTTTTAGGCGACGATTTTGGATGAGAAATTGGAGAAAATAACTCGGGGGCTGACAACGCTGTACTATGATGTACAGCTAGGAGATGCCCCAAATTGTTTTATATATTTTATTATCAAAATTTCCAACTTTATTTTTAGGCGACGATTTTGGATGAGAAATTGGAGAAAATAACTCGGGGGCTGACAACGCTGTACTATGATGTACAGCTAGGAAGCCCCCGAGTTATTTTATACGATTTATCGCCAAAATCGTCGCCTAAAAATTAGAAAGAGTAGGTAAGTCCCAAAGCCACGACTTGAATCCCCAGATCAAAAGTTCCATTTAATCTATTTCCAACACTATCGCTTATATCAACTGACGTATCGTTTACTATGATGTATGTATATGATGCGGTTAAATCAAGGCAATCGTTTATCGCATAATTTGCGCCTGTAGAAATTAGGTGTCTATCATTATCGGGAATTCTTGGAGATCTTCTATTTGATGTCACAGGAGACTCGTCATACATATAACCTAGCTTCCATGTTAAATCATCAGTTAATTTATATAGAGCTCCTGCTGAATATCTATATGAATTATTCCAATCTTCAGCCTCAACAGTGTCTGCTTGATTTGAATCATAATTAAATCTTAACTCCTTAAACTTACTCCATCGAAGCCATGCCATTTCTGTTTGAAGAGCAAATCTATCAGTAATCCAATATTGTGTTCCACCCACGATATTTTCAGGCATCGTTAAATGCGAAGTTACACCTGTATCTACAAAAGAGCCTGTAGACTGTAAAAAAGATGCATTATCTGGAACAGTAAAGTGTGCGCGTCCCTCCATATCAAAAGCTGTTTTTGAATGCCAACTTAACCCCACTTTATTTCTATCGTTTTCTCCATAAGTATATAATGCCCCCAAAGCCATATTAGTTGCCCAGTCATCAGCTGATAATCTTGCAGCTCCATCTGAATTTTGAGGAGATAATCCCACGGCACTTGCGTTTTCTGCCCCGATCACATTATAGCCAATTGTTCCAAAATCTATTGCATTACTTAGAGTAGCATCTGCATAAGCTATTCCCACATTGGCACCGATTGAAAAATGATCAGTTAATTTATAAGAAAGTGCAGGAGCAAAATTAAATATTTGAAGATCTGTTACATCAGCTTTGTATCTTCCATACCATTGATCATCATATTCAACTCTCATTCCATAAGGAGCTGTAAAAGAAAAACCAAAATTTAAATCTTTTAAAATAGGAGTTATAAAATATGCACTAGGAACTGCCGCAACACCGCCTCCATTTTCTGTTGTTGATTGCATTGGATTGCCAAAAGCGTCAGAAGATTCTTTGTTGTTAAATCTAGCATAGACATCAATTATTGCCGTATTTACAGATGTCATTGTACTGTTAATTTGAGACATCGCTGCAGGATTAAAATATGCCTCACTTCCGTCACCGTATCCCGTAACAGTTCCCGAAAAAGCATCACCAACACCTTGTGCCGTTTGATCTAAAATATAATATCCAGAAGCCGATGCATTAAATACGATAAAAAATATAGCTAAGAATAAAATAAAAAATTTTTTCATAAAAATCCTAAAAAATATTTCTTTGTAAAAAGATTAAAATTTTTAATTTAATCAGAGTTCATATTTAAAATTTACACATAACATTTATTTGCATCAACAATTAAAGAGCATTTTTTGTTTATAAATAAACAAATTACCATTTAAGGTTGTGTTTTTGTTATATGTTTTTCATGAACAACTATTCTAGTATTCAATACTAGATGTGTAAAAATTATTAACGATACAGTCTTGTAAATTAAAATCTTTTAATAAAAATGATTTCTCAAAAAGTTTTAAATTATTCTAATGACCAATCTATTTGATCTCTTCCAAGTTTAACTAATATTTCATTTGCTTTTGAAAATGGTTTTGAACCAAAAAAACCTCGATAACAAGACAATGGAGATGGATGTGCGGATTTTATAATATAATGTTTTTTTTCATCTATCATATTACATTTTTTTTGCGCAAAGGATCCCCAAAGCAAAAACACAATTCCATCTTTTTCTTCATTTATCCTTGATATGACAAAGTCTGTAAACGTTTCCCAACCAATATTTTGATGAGAAGCGGGCTTGTTTGCTTCTACACTTAAAACCGCATTTAATAAAAGGACTCCTTGTCTTGCCCATTTTTCAAGAGAGCCAGAATGAGGAATTACAACACCTAAATCATCGTGCAATTCTTTAAAAATATTTTGCAAAGACGGAGGTGGAGGAACTCCGTCTTTAACAGAAAAACTAAGTCCATGTGCCTGATGTGGTCCATGGTATGGGTCTTGACCAATTAGTACTACTTTTAACTTATCAAAAGGAGTAAACGCAAATGCATTAAATATATCGCTATTTTTAGGATAAATTATTTTCCCCGCAGTCCTTTCTTTTTCTATAAAAGATAAAATATTTTGAAAATATGGCTTTTCTTTTTCTTCTCCTAAAATTTCTTTCCATGTTGTCATAAATTTTTACCTTAATATTTTTTTACTTTCTCAATATCTTCCAAAATTTTTAAATATGAATCATACCGACTTTGTGCTATTTCTTGATTTTTCACCGCATCTTTAACTGCACAATTTGGTTCTAACGTGTGAAGGCAATCAGCGTATTCACATCTTTTACTAAAATCATTTATCTCCTTAAAAAGAGAACTGATCTCATATTTATCTAAAAAAGAAACATTAAAATTTTGTATTCCAGGCAAATCTACTACAAAGAGTGGTTTTTCTTTTTGTCGCTTATAAAATGATCCAAAAGCTTGAGTAGTCGTTTGCTTCCCCTGCCCTCGTTTTCCAAGATCTCCAACCTTATTTTTAAGCTCTGGTATAAGTTTATTTAAAATACTACTTTTTCCAACTCCCGATATTCCACAAAGTAAAACTTGCGATTCTTTTGTTTCATCAAAATACGATTTTAATTTGTTTGTTCCATCAGGCTTAATGGTATTAGCATAAATTATATCCATTCCTAGATCTTCATATATCTTTATATTAGATTTTATATTTTCAATATCTAAATCGCTTTTATTTATAATCAATGTAGTTGAAATTTTTTCCTTTTGTGTAGCACACAAAACATTATCAATAAAAAAAGTATTAAATAGTGGCTTTGGCGCCGTCACAATAAACACTCTATCAATATTTGATGCAATATTTCTACCCGTGCCAAAATAAATTCTTTTTAAAATATTTTTTCTAGGCTCAAAAGATATAATGAGTAAATCATCATTATCAAAAACACAATCTACGATATCACCAATTATAAAATTATGATCTCTTGCCAGAAATCGTCCTTGCCTTACAGCTCCTTCGTACCATACATAAGCATATCTTCTAGTTAAGCTTAATAATCTTGATGTAAAGGCTTTTTTCTCCATAATAATTAACTATATATTTTTTAAGTTTTTAAGTGATTCGGTAATCGGAGTCGGTGTTACGCCAAATTTATCCTCGATATAATCTTTTGTTGTATCTACTGATGAAAAATGCTCTTGCACAAAATCTTTTACATCTCCTAGAAATTGCATAAGCCACTCTAATGTTTTAACCCAATCAACTTCTTTTGCAATGATAGATACTAGTAGCGATGAAACTGTAAAAATTATTGGAGCAATCAATGCAGGCCTAATCCCCTCTACTTCTATTCCAGGCAAAATTTTTACTAAAAACCAAAATAAAAGACCATTTGATAAAAATAAAACTAATGTCTGATATGTTGCTTCGTCAGGAATTTTCATAAACAATGCCAAATCCCAAACATTAGCATTGATGAAAGCCAGTGCCACAACCATGAAAAAAGCACCAAAAATACTTGTAACTTTAAGCTTTGGTATAAGCCAACAAGTTAAAAGCATTGCCATTGTTTGAAAAACCCAATAAGTCAAGTTAAATGTAGGAAATTTCATAATAATATTTTTTAAAAATTTAATTTGATTAAACACTTTGAGTTTTGCATAATACACGCTCGTTATTCTGCAAAGAACTCTAGATAGCCAAAAACTATTTTATGAATTATAATATATTTTGTTTGAAAATAATATAATTCATTATTATTATTAAATGTGGAAATTTTAGGGAAGATTTTTATAACAAGGACGATATGAATTCACAAAAAGCAATGATTGTTTTAAATACATTAACAAAAAAAGCAAAAAGCCTTTATAGCAAAAAAATAACAAAAAAAGAATTGATGATATATTCACCATCGTTTTTACTAATTCTAGCTGGAATTTCTGCAGTATTTAGCATGACATTATTAAAATTATGCCTTTCATGTTTTTTAATCGCATCAGGGATTTTAGTATTTAAAATAACAAAAAAAATATCTACAACCAAAAACGATCTTTTAGCCATGATAGGGCAAATTGATGGTCAACTTTTAATTCACAAACATAAAATGGATTTAGATAAAGAAGAAGAATTCATTGATTCTCTTAATGAATCTAAAAAGGTTATTTTTCATTAAATAAATATTTATTAACTGTTTTTATGATAAAAAAAACTTCTTATGGAAAATATATAATTTCTGCAGGTGAGGTTGGAATTTATACTGTTTGTCCATATTCTTGGAAACTAAAAAGTATTTTAAAAAAAGAGATTGAAAATGTAACCCCCTATACGACTCAAAGACAAGATGGGAAGAAAGGTCACTCAAAGTGGGGAGAAAAAACTGAAAACATTCATATTTTAACTAAGAAAAAATCTTTAGTGATAAAACTTTTTATCACTATTATCTTAATGGGACTTCTTTTTTTACAAGATAAAATTACTCAAGATATAGAGCTTCCAAAATCTTTAAATAACATTATAAAAGAAGGAACATTATTAGAAAAAATTGCACATGATGTTATAAAATGTATATATCAACTTGCAAGTATTGATATTGATGTCCTAATTTTTGTACTTCTTATTATGTCAACGCTTATAGTAATCGATGTGGCAAGTCTTTATATAAAAAAAGAACTCTCACAATCTGGAATAAAAGATGCTAGCTCTTTTTTATCAATCGACGGTAGTTCTTTACTTCCTGTAAAAAATTACGTTTCGGAAATTCAAGGGATTGCGGGAAAACCTGATGCCGTAATAAAAGAAAAGGGAAATTTTGTCCCTATTGAAATAAAACCACTCGCAAAAAAGTTAAAAGATCGATATGTTTTTCAACTTTTAGTTTATATGAGGCTTCTTAATGAATTTGAACGAACAGATATTCCTTATGGATATCTAATTTTAGGGGAAAATTCAAAAAGAGTTAGAATAAATAATTTACCCGCAAGGCAAAAACAATTAACTGAGATCCTAGATAAGATGAGAGAAATCTTAGAAGGTAAAGTTGATGCCATCGCCACTCCAGATCTTTCAAAATGTTCAAAATGCACAGTTAAAAAATATTGTGAATTTAAGCAAGAAGAAAAAATTTAGTATAATTTTTTATATTACAACACTTCTCTTACATCAAATTATTAAAACATTCCCGTAAAAACAAACAACTTTTTACATTTCTTTTTCGATTTGTATATGATGTATTTTTTAAGGACAGCTTTTCCAATTAGATTTTTAGCAAGAGTATTTAATAATTACCCTTCAATATTGTTTTGCATTTTTTTAATCTTAGGACAATTATTTGCATTCTTTTTTATTCCAAAAATTTATACATATTTTATTTTTATTTTAATTCTTGTTTTTATAATTAGCATATTAAGTAGAAAATTATTTTTTATAAGTTTTTTTATTATTGGAATTTTTTCTTATCTTCTTTGGCAAAAAAATCTTGATTCATCAATTATAAACGAAGAACAAATATTTTTAGGACAAATTGTTTCTTCAATTAGTACAAAAAAAATAAGTACATATAATTTTGACATTAAAATTTTTGGAATAATGGAAAAACGGCCTCGAACTTTTAAAGAAGTAAATTTTGCCAAAACAAATTTTTTAATGAATTGCACGGCTGTGGCATTACCGTGGAATAATATCACTAAAGCAAAAACTAATAGTACAATTATAATAAAAGCAAAAGTAAAGAATCTAGAAAAAAGTTTTAATCCATTTTCATATGAGTCTTATCTATTGAGAAAAGGTATCAATAAAACTTGCAACATAAAACATGCAAAAATTTTAAATTCAAAAGATAACAATAATGAATCCTTGTCAGATAAAATTAGAAAAGATATCAAAAAGAGAACCATTAAAATATTAGGAGATAATGAATCCTCAGGCCTTTTTTTATCGATGACAATTGGTGTTAGAAACCTTTTATCCGAAAAAACCGAAGAAGATTTTAAAAAAACTGGGTTAACGCATCTTTTAGTTGTATCTGGCTATCAAGTTTGCCTGATTTTTTACACAGTACTTTTTTTATTAAAACAAATCCCTCGCTTTTTTACTTGTCTTTATAATTTTTATATTATTCAAACTATTTTTAAAATTATTGCTTTATGTTGCGCCATATTTTTTGTTTTAATCTCAGGATCTGATTCTTCAAGCATTAGAGCGTCAATTGCCATAATTATTTTAAGTATCGCAAATATTTTTGAAAGAAATAAATCTTTTGCAAATACAATTATTCTATCTTTTTTTATTCTTCATCTTTTATGGCCACTATCTTTTTTGGACCCAGGAATTGCATTAAGCTATTCTGCGTTGTTTGGAATTTGGCTTGGAAGTTTTATAAAAGATAAAATAAAATGTTTTATTTTTATTTCTCTTTATGTTTATATTACGACAAGTATTATTACACTTATTTGGTTTAAACAAATTTCCTTAATTTCATTTTTCTTAAATTTAACCATCGCCCCTATTATATCGTGGATAAGTTGCAATCTCGGATTTTTAGGAATTTTTTTAAATTACACCATTGATCCATCTGGGTATTTTATAAAAATTATTTCTTATTTTTTAGATGAATTTAAATTTATTGTGCTAAAAATTTCAGAGATCAATTTTATTTATTTTTTATTTGAAACACCTCCTGTTTTTTTAATATTACTTTTATGTCTTTTAATCTTCTTTGTTTTTGTAAAAAGACTTTTGTTTTATAAAAACTTTTGGGGATTATAATGTAATAAAATCAACAAGTTCCGACTTGTCGTTTTATATTTGATTATCTTTCATTTTAATTTTTATTATTGGAAAATTTATAGTTTAAATGTAATATATCAAGGAGATTGAAATCACTTCTTTTTTAACTCAATCAACTATCTATCTACTTTAAAATTTTGCGGTATTTTTTATGGCACAAACGAAATTTATATTTATTACAGGTGGTGTTGTTTCTTCTATTGGAAAAGGTCTTACTAGCGCCTGCATAGGAGCTCTTTTAAAAGCAAGAAACATTAACGTTACCGCATTAAAATTAGATCCTTATATCAATATAGATCCAGGAACAATGAGTCCCTTTCAACATGGGGAAGTTTTTGTAACAGATGATGGCGCAGAAACAGATCTTGATCTAGGACATTATGAAAGATTTTTAGATACGACATTATCAAAATTAAATAATTTTACTACAGGGCAAGTTTACGAAAAAGTTATTAGTAATGAACGACAAGGACAATATCTTGGTGGGACTGTTCAAGTAATTCCACATATTACAAATGAAATAAAACGAAGAATTTTTGAGGGTGGAAAAGGCTTTGATGTTTGTTTAGTAGAAATTGGAGGAACTGTAGGAGATATCGAAAGTTTGCCTTTTTTAGAGGCTATAAGGCAAATAAGACAAGATATAGGAGATGAAAATACTTGCTATATTCATGTAACATTAGTTCCTTATATACATGCGGCACATGAATTAAAAACAAAACCTACGCAACATTCAGTAAAAGAATTAACTGGGTTCGGAATTATTCCAAACATTATTGTTTGTCGTTCAGAAATAAAAATTGAAGATTCACTAAAAGATAAAATCAGTCTTTTTTGTAATGTTCCAAAAGAATATGTAATTGAAGCAACAAATGCTAAAAGCATTTATGAAGTCCCTCTTAATTTACATAAACAACATATTGATGATTTGCTAATTAAAAAATTAAAATTAAAATCAAAAGCTTCTGAACCAGATTTATCAAAATGGGAAAATATAAATTCAATTTTAACTTCTCCAAATAAAAAAGAAATCACTATTGCAATGGTTGGAAAATATGTTGGGCTCACTGAAAGTTATAAAAGTTTATCTGAGGCATTAACTCATGGAGCATTATCTAATAATTTAAAATTAAATATTCAATACATTGATAGCGAAGAATTAGAGAATAAAGATACTAAAAAAGTTTTTAAAAATATTGATGGAATTTTAATCCCTGGAGGATTTGGGCTTCGAGGCACAGAAGGCAAAATAAAAGCCGTAAAATTTGCGCGTGAAAATAACATTCCATTTTTGGGAATCTGTTTAGGACTACAAATTGCAGTTATAGAGTTCGCAAGAGATGTCGCAGGAATTAAAGATGCCACAAGCAGAGAATTTAACGAAGATGCGCAAAATCAAGTAATTGACATCATGCCCGAGCAAAAGGGAATTACAGATATGGGAGCCACTATGCGTCTAGGCGCATATCCAACAGTATTAAAACGAGGAACAAAAATTTATAATGTTTACAAGAAAGATTCAATAAGCGAAAGACATCGTCATCGTTATGAAGTAAATAATGACTATCGAGACATCTTAGAAAGCAATGGTTTAATAATTTCTGGACTTTCCCCGAATAAATTACTTGTTGAAACTATTGAATTAAAAAATCATCCATTTTTTATTGCGGTTCAATTTCACCCAGAGTTTAAATCAACTCCTTGTAACCCTCATCCTCTTTTTACGGCTTTTATAAAAGCTTGTAAAAAGTAATGACTATAACTTTTTATTTTTTTGGAAAGTTTTTTTAGAAATAAAGAAAAATACACTTGGCAGGAGTCGAACCTGCGACCCTCTGATTAGAAGTCAGATGCTCTAT
>CAZHSB010000057.1:0-9243 GCA_964534945.1 uncultured Bdellovibrionales bacterium
GGAAATGTTTTGCCAATTGGTGGTTTAAAGGAAAAAACTTTAGCTGCTCATAGAGGTGGAATTACAAAAATTCTTTTTCCAAAAGAAAATGAGAAAGATATTGAAGAAATTCCAGCAACAGTTAGAAAAGAGTTAGAGCTTGTTCCTATTTCTCATGCTGATGAGGCGTTATTTGAAGCTTTATGTATAGATTCAAAAGAATCTTTTGAAAAATTACAACAAGAAAGAATGGTAAGAGATAAATTCTTGTATGAAGATGATGAAGATTCAGATAAGAAAATGGAAAAAATAGTTAAAGAAAAAAAAGAGTCTGAGATTTCTTTATCTACTCACTAATTTTTAGGTCATTTTTTTTGCGATAAATTGAAAAAAGATTGTTAATTTGTTGCAGACTTTCAGTCTGCGGATGGTTGGACGATTTTGTCACCTAGGGTTCGCGCTCATTTCATTCGCGCTTACCCCAGGTAATAAAGCCCCCCCAACGGCAGTCTGAAAGACTGCGACAAGAATTCAAAGGGAAAAATTCCTACCAAAAAATTAAAAATCTGTAAGAAATTGCAATGAAAATTAATTTATTATTTATGCTGAAAATATTTTCTAAGAATATATTTTAATACATATTTGCTAATGATATATTGAATGCTTTGGTAAAATAAATAGTCTTATTCCTTAATGTGACATTTTATAATAGATAATAATATTGTAAAAATTAAATGTTTTTAGGACTATTTTAACTTACTGTAATTATTTAAAAATATTTCTTTAGGAGAAAAAATAAAATATATGAGAAAAAGTAGTATCGGGAATCGCAATTTAAGAAAAACAAAAATAGTTTCTACTATAGGCCCTGCTTCTAGCAGCGAGGAAATGATAGAAAAGCTTATAAAGGCAGGAGTTAATGTTTTTAGACAAAATTTTTCACATGGATCTTATGACGAACATGAAGTTTTGTACAATAGAATTAGAAATGTTTCTAAAAAATTACAAAAGCCAATTGCAATCTTACAAGATTTATCTGGACCTAAAATTAGAATTACCGAAATTGAAAACGATGATATGCCAGTTCTTCAATCTAATTCTGAAATTGAATTGGCACAAAGTCATACTAAAAAAAGTTCTATAAAAAGATTATATATAAGCGCAATTAACCCTTGTGATATATTATCCAAAGGCAATATGGTTTTACTAGCAGATGGAATTATAGAATTAAAAGTAACAAAAGTTGCTAAAAATTTTGTGACATGTACTGTCGTAAGAGGTGGAAATTTGCGAAGTCGTATTGGAATTGCTTTTCCAGATAGTGAGCTAGAGCTTCCTGCTACCACAGAAAAAGATATGAAAGATTTGGCTTGGGGGATCGAAAAAGGTGTCGATTATGTTGCTCTATCATTTGTACAAACGTCAGATGATGTAAAAAAAGTAAAGGATTTTATTACATCAAAAAAATCTAACATAAAAGTTATTTCTAAAATTGAATTTAAAAAAGCATTAAAAAATATAGAAAATATTTTAAATGTTTCTGATGGAATTATGGTGGCAAGAGGGGATTTGGGACTTGAGATTCCAATGGAATGTGTTCCAATTGTCCAAAAAGAATTAATCGCAAAGGCAAATACATTAGGTAAACCCGTAATAGTTGCAACTCAAATGCTTCATTCAATGGTTAACTCAATAAGACCAACAAGAGCGGAATCTACAGACGTTGCTAATGCTATTTTAGATGGCGCAGATGCTGTAATGTTATCTGAAGAAACTGCTATTGGAAACAATCCTATAGAAGCAGTAAATTTTTTAGATAGAGTAGCATTGGAAGTTGAGCCTCATTTTAGATCTGATGCATATTTTTTGGAACAACATTCATCTACAGAAGAAAAAATACAAGATGCAATTGCATTTTCTGCATGTGCAGCAGCAGACAAACTTGTAGCAGAAGCCCTTGTTATTTGTTCTGATACGGGAAGAATGGCACAATTAGTATCAAAATATAGGCCGTCACAGATAATTTTAGGAGTTACCGCTACAGCATTAACATATCGTCAGATGAATTTACTGTTTGGTGTTCACCCAATTTTTATTGATGAAATAGAAGAGGGCACATCAGTTCCAATTAGTAATGCAATTGACAAGGTAAAAAATTTTGTTAATTTTAAAAAAGGAAATTTAGCAGTTTGCACAATGGCATCGCCATCTAGTAACGTTTCTTTTAAGGGCGCTACTGCCCTTCAAGTGGTCAAATTCTAATTTTAGGCAATGCTTTGGCGAGAAATCGTATAAAAAAACCGAGAAAGGAGATTAATAGTTGTACGTTGTAGTACGCCGTCAGAATCTTCTTTTTCCGATTTCTCGTCCAACATCTATTTCTTAAAATATAAGTATAACTTTGATTTTTACAAAATGACATTAGCAGCTTGTTTTTTTTAATCTAAATTTTCTTAGGGGGTTTATTGGTTTTTAGCTCTGAAAAATATTTTTCTAAAAACATTCTTCCCATTTGAGAAGGAGTACGCATAAATTTTCCGTTGTGAACTGTAACAATTGCTAATGCAATCTGAGGATTATCTGCAGGTGCAGTAGCTACAAACCAATTTGTTAATCCTTTTGGAGATTGTCCCTGTAAAGTACCAGTTTTTGCTGCTACAGGAATTTTGAAATTTCTAAAATACTTTCTTGAAGTTCCAGAAGTAGTCGTCTTTCTCATCATTTGCAAGAGTTTTTTTGATGTTCCTTGATTCATTATTTCTTGTAACGTTTCTGGAGAATTTTTAACAAGGATTTCTCCATTTGGCGCAACAACTTGCTTTATCATATATGGTTTTTTTATAATTCCCCCATTTGCAATTCCCGACATTATAAGTGCCGCATGAAGTGGGCTTAGATGAACGTCACCAAAACCTGCGCCTGTTCTGCTTAATTCATAATCATTTTCTGGAATATTTGCAAGGCTTTCAACAGGAATCATATCAAAGGGAAGCCTAGCATTAAAACCAAATTTATCAGAATAGTGCATAAGTGTAGCTTGATTTAAATACTTTAGTGCGACTCTTCCAAAAACAGGATTACACGATTTTCCAAGCGCTTCCCCAAAAGACATATAACGTGTGTCAAGTTTTGAATTTGGATTATAATTTCTCTTATTTAAAATGTAGTCGCCCCCTCTATACGCAATTCTTGAATCAATGTTTAAAATTCCAGCCTCTAGGGCAGCTGTGGCAGTTACTAATTTAAAAAGAGATGCTGCAGGCATGCCCGCATATAATTCAAAATTATTTATACTAGAAATCCCGTCTATTGCTAACACCTTACCTGTTTTTGGCTCAATTGCAACGATTGCACTATGCGGAACCTTAGCTTGCTCAAGCATATCAGTGGCAAAATTTTGGAGAGTAGGATCTAATGAAAAAAATACAATGTTTCCAGCGCGAGAAACTGCTTTCAATGAATTTTCAGTTTTGTATAATTCTTCATCAAAATTAGGAAGTTTTTTTAATAAAAATGAATTATCACGAAGATTGACAAGTAATTTTACAGGAGGAAATTTTCCCAAATCACCAATGCGTGCAAGGTTTATCCTTGCTTTTGGAGGTTCAGGAGCCTTTGTCGTTTGAACAATAAGTTTTTTAACATTTTTTGAAGGCTGATTAAAGCCAAAATATAAAATGAGACATAAACTTGGTACAAAAAAACACGGGATAAGTAATAAATAAGAAAATAAGCGTTTCTTGTTTACAGAAACTTTCTTCCGTTTCACTATTTGTTGTCTTGATAGGCAAACTTTTTGATAACTTTTTAAAAAATCGTCTTGCATTTTTTATTGATTAAAAATTAAAACTTTTCTACAGTTTCTCTTATTTTTAGAAGTCGGTCAATCATCGATTTAAACATATTTAATGGAACCATGTTGGGCCCGTCACTCTTGGCTTCATCTGGATTAGGGTGAGTTTCAAAAAACAACCCGTCACAGCCAATTACCATCGCGCATCGTGCCAGAGGTTCTACCATGGTCCTATCACCACCAGAAATATTACCAAGCCCACTAGGCGCTTGTACACTATGAGTGGCATCGAAAATTAAAGGAGCGCCTAAAGTTTTCATTTCGACGAACCCCTTAAAATCATTTACTAATCTTCCATAACCAAAAAAAGTCCCTCTTTCACATAGCATTACATCATTATTTCCAGAATCATTTATTTTTTTTATTACATTTTTCATATCTAAAGGTTGCATAAATTGACCTTTTTTAACATTTATTGGCTTTTTGGTTTTTGCGGCGGCAACTAATAGATCTGTTTGACGTGCTAAAAATGCGGGAATTTGCAACATATCGCAAACTTCAGCAACAATTTCTGCTTGATAACTTTCGTGAATATCTGTAATTAAAGGAAGTCCTGTTTCTTTTTTTACTTTTTCTAAAGCTTTCAATCCCTCATTGATCCCGACACCACGAAAAGAATCGATACTCGTTCTATTTGCTTTATCAAAAGAAGCTTTAAAAATAATATTTACGGGGCGGGTATCGTTGATCTCCTTTAAAACATCAGCAATTCTTAAAAGGATATCTTCATTTTCTATAACGCAGGGACCCGCAATTATAAAAAGAGGGTTTCCCTTTCCGACATTAAAATTGCATACTTTTACTGGATTATTTGTTATGTTCATAAAAATTTTCCGCTCCCTTTTAGTATAAATTACATCAAATATAATATAAAATGCCTAAAGTGAGTGCAATAGGTTTAAGCATTAAGAAGTTTGAAAAACTTTGGATTTTAAAGATTTGGTATGTGGGGAGGTTAAAATGTCATTTTGGAAAAAAGAAAATGTTGAAAATGAATTAAATGTAGCAGAGAAAATTATTAAAGTAGTTGAGGAAAAAATAGAAAAGATAGAGAAAGAAGAAAATTCTAAAGATTTAAAAATATCACAACCTAAGCCAATTCGTTCAGCATTAGGTGCAGGCACTGTTATTCAAGGAAAGCTTTCATTTGATATGCCCGTAAGCATAGATGGAAAATTATCAGGAGAATTATTTTCTTCAGAAAGCGTAATAGTCGGGAAAACAGGTATTATAAACGCAGAAATAGAGGTTAGAGAATTAATAGTTTATGGCACAATAAGGGGAAACGTTAAGGCTACAGAGAAAATCTCAATGCTAAAAGGAAGCATCTTAGATGGCACAATCCAAACTCCATCTTTAATAGTAGAAGAAGGAAGCACTATCAACTGTCAATGCACAATGTCAAAAATCAAAAATCAACAAACAGTTAATAACAATTTAACTAAAAAAACAGCCAACAAATTTTAGAAGAACATGAAATAAAAAAGTAAATATAATAAATATAAAAATTATTTAATACATTTACTTTTTTATGAATAGGCTACTTAACAATTTTTTTCTTGATTTTTGCAGCTTTTCCACGAAGGTCTCTTAAATAGAAAAGCTTAGCTCTTCTAACACTGCCTTTTGAAACAACCTCAATCTTGTCTACTCTTGGACTATGGATAAGGAAAGTCCTCTCAACTCCGATACCACCAGCACTTATCTTCCTAACAGTAAAGGTTGCACCAGGTTGAATTCCACCATTTCTTTTAATAACGACACCTTCGAAAACTTGGATACGTTCTTTATTTCCTTCAACAATTTTTGCATAAACTTTTAGCGTGTCTCCCGCTCTAAAATCAGGAAGATCAGCCTTTAAATAATCTAAAGCATTCGCATTCATTTTTTTACCTACCAAACTAAAAAATTCAAATATAAAACGTTGATAACTATACCATAAGTAAAAATATAGTAAACAGTTGATAAAAAAGATTTTTAAATATAGACTAAAAAAAGTTAAATCGTGAGTATAGAGAGATTTTTATGAAATTGCCCTACAATATATTGAAAAAAAAGAAGAAAAAATCTACTTATCAAAAGGAAGATCCTAAAAAAGAGATGGTTATAAAAAATTTAATATCATTATTTGAGGAAAATGATTTTAGGGTAAGGAGAGAGAAGTTACAACAAGGATTCGGTTGGAAAGCAGTAAGCGGGGCATGCCGAGTTAATGAAGAAAACCTTATTTTCTTAGATAGAAGATTGGCACAAGATGAACAAATGATTTTTTTAGTAGATAAAATGAAAGAAAAGAAGATCACCATTAGTGAAGAACTTCTTGATACTTTTCCAGAAAAAATAAAAAAAATAATTTAAACAATCATAGTGTTCTTTTTAATTTACATTCTTGCTTATGAATAATTTTTGGACAAAATTAAAAAATCCGTTTTTCGTATTAGCTCCAATGGAGGGGGTAACTGACATAGTTTTTAGAAATTTAGTGAAAGAATTGTCTTTTCCAGATGTTCTATTTACAGAATTTGTTAATACCGATGGTCTTTGCTCAAGAGGAAAAGATGGAGTTATCCACAGACTTAGATTTAAAAAAAATGAACATCCAATAGTGGCACAAGTTTGGGGAAATAATCCTCAAAATTATTATAATGTCGCGAAAGAAATAAAAGATTTGGGATTTGATGGAATAGATATAAATGTTGGGTGTTCTGTGCCCAAAGTTTTAAAAAATGATAATTGTGGTGCATTGATAAAATCTCCCAATCTCGTAAAAGAAATATTTTTGGCTACGAAAGAGGGAGTCGAAAATAAAATTCCTGTAAGCATAAAAACACGACTCGGCTTTAGAAAATATGAGACGTCAACGTGGGGAAGTTTTTTACTTTCGTTAAAGCCAGAGGCAATCACTGTTCATGGGCGTGTCGTAAAATCTTCATATTCAACTTTGGCAGATTGGAATGAGATAAAAAAGTTTGTTGATTTAAAAAATGAGCTTTCAAAAGACACAATAATTATTGGCAACGGTGATGTTTCTTCTTATGCTGACGGAGTAAAAAAATATAAAGAATCAAATGTCGATGGAATAATGATAGGGCGTGCGGCAATTTCGAATCCTTATATTTTTAATGATGTACCCCAAGATTATTTTTTAAAATTACCATTAGATGAAAAGATTAAAATTTTAAAGAAGCATGGCAAAATGTTTCAAGACTTTTGGCAAGATGAAAAAGATTTTAGAGTTATGAAAAGATTTTACAAAACATATTTTTCAGGCTTTGCAGGCGCGAGCGATTTAAGAGTTCAGTCTATGTCTATTAATACATACGACATGTTGATAGATTTTTTTGAAAAGTTTTAGAAAAAAATATGGATAAACTTAAATAACTATTTAAAAATATTATATAATTTAAAAAAAAGATAGAAACCATATCCTTTTATCACCATCATAAGAAGTGAGGCGATTTTAATTTTTTCTTAATAATTAAATGGTTATGGTTTTTAGTAAAAAAAGCTTTATAAAAAACATGGAAATATTTTGTTTGCAATTAATTTTTCTAATTGTAAATATTTTTGTTTTTCCTAAAAGTTCTTTTTCTCAGACAGCCCCTTATGATGGAATTTTTAAGTCAATTAGTGCAAAGGCTGGCTGGCACACATGCGCCATTACAACTTCCAAGACTCTTTATTGTTGGGGATATAGTGGTTATGGCCAACTTGGTGATAACCAAGCCGTAACTTCTGCCGTACCTGTTCAAGTAGTGACAGACTCGGGAGGAACACCACTTACAAATGTAGCTCAAGTATCAACAGGGGAAACTCATACGTGCGCTGTAACGGAAGATGGTATTCCGTATTGTTGGGGGGATAATGTGTATGGAAATGTTGGTGTCGGGACTTCTGGGGTTGGTTCGTGGTATTTCATTCCTCAAAAAGTTTCTAGCTTAACGGGGGTAAAAGAAATATCTGCAGGATGTCATATGACATGTGCATTAACAACAGGCGGATTAGTTTATTGCTGGGGTAGTAATACAATTGGAATTAATTCTACAACCCCTAGCAAAATATCGGGATTAACAAATGTAAGTCACATATCTGCTGGACGTGGTCATGTATGTGCAGTAACTAGCAATAATAAACTTTATTGTTTAGGATATAATAAATATGGACAACTAGGAAATAATTCTACGACTAATACGTCTACATTTGTTCAAGTAACAGGAGGAGAGGCAGGCACCACGTATTTAACAAATATTACAGAAGTGTCGGCAGGATATCATCATACATGCGCAGTCGATTCATCGGGGACAGTTTACTGTTGGGGTTATAATGAGTATGGAGGATTAGGAAACGGTTCTCAGACAGATTCTTTAACTCCTGTAAGAGTTTTAGGGCTAGATGGTTCAACTGCATTATCGGGGATTAGTGAAGTTTCTGCGGGATTTACTAGTCATACTTGTGCATCGTCTATAGATGGAAGCGCTTATTGCTGGGGAGGCGGAGGAAATGGAAAATTAGGAAATGGTGCTACAGACACACATTCTTATGCGGTTCAAGTGAAAAATGTTAGTAACACAGGATATTTGAATGGCGTTGGGCAAATATCAGCAGGCCAATATCATTCATGTGTTACAACAGTAAAAGGGGCTGTATATTGTTGGGGATATAATAATTATGGGCAAATTGGTACGGGGGCTTCTGGAGGATATAAAACACTTCCAGTAAAAATATATAATGGGGGATCTTCGTCAGTAGCAGTATCAAGTAGTATATGTGCTTTGCATTGGATGTATGGAAGCGTTGGTGCCACTTGCGGAAGTGGTTTAAGTGATGCTTGTGGGGGGCAGACGGGAACATATCAATGTTATGGTTCAACAGAAGAATATGCGGTTGCATGTAGTGAAGTATTTGAAGATTGTTGCAATAATGCTTCTTATGGAAATATAGGGACAATATGTTCAGATGGAATAGGGTTATGCTATGATGAAGGAGAGATGGCTTGTACTGGTGGAGGAGTTAATGGAACAGTAGCGTGTAATGCTGTAGCTGGCTCTGCAGGAGAAGAAATTTGTAATGAACTTGATGATGATTGCGATGGAGAAATTGATGAGGGATTGTCCTGTCCAACTCTTACGAGTACAAGTACAGAAACATATACGCCATCAAATACGTTTACTGAGACATACACTCCATCAAACACATTTACGAAAACTTATACTCCAAGCAATACGATGACAGCGACATACACCCAATCGAATACATTTACAAAAACTTATACCCCAAGTAATACGTTTACAGCAACGTACACGCCATCGAATACATTTACAAAAACTTATACGCCAAGCAACACATTTACAGCAACCTATACCCCAAGCCATACGTTTACAGCGACGTACACTTCATCAAATACATTTACG
>CAZHSB010000058.1:0-8797 GCA_964534945.1 uncultured Bdellovibrionales bacterium
ATAATTCTATATCTGTCGATGGTGCAATCGTGATTGTAGGCGTATACGTAGGAGTTGTTGCTGGCGCACTTCCTGCTAATGCATAATTTATATTAAATAAAAACATAAGAGCTACTAGTAATAAACTAAAAATTGCATTTTCTTTCTTTAATAATTTTACAAGACAAAAAGTTTCGATTGATTCCATAAATGGTATCCTTTCAAAAAAATAAAAAATTAATTTGATTTTTGTTAAAGATGAAAAGAGCTTTGATAGTCTTAAGGTTTCATCGATAATAACAGCGTTTTAATATAACAGGTTGGAAAAATTAAGCGAAAAAAACAATAAAAATTTATCTTTTAAATTCAATACAATATCCCTAGAAATTGCTTGTTATTCGTGGAATCTTCGAGGATTTCTTTATTTATTTAAAGAATAGCTTAATTTTTTTATACTTAATTTTGTAATAATTAAGGACAACGTAAGATTAAAGATGAAAAGTAGTATTAAGAAACATATACTCTCTAATGTCTTATTTTTAAAATTAAAAAGAAAGCAAGAAAAACGATAAATAAAAAATGACAAAAATAAATATGCAACGCCTGCTAGCATAAAACATAAACTTCCAACAGATGCACAAAGCTGATAGGGATTTTTCCAATTTAAATTTAAAAAATAAGTACCAATAAGCATTGCTATGTTTATTAATCCATATGATAAGAAAATTGAAAGGAAAAAACTTAGCACAATAAAATTATAATTTAAATTTAAGGCTAACGTTCCTGATACAAAAATCGTACTAGCTATTAAAGATAAAAAACAAAACCAAAAAAGTTTCTTTGTATTAAAAAAAGATTTTAAAGATATGGGAGATTTTAAATAAATATCATAAGCTTTTGCTTCTAAGGATAGTGAGGGGAAAACAAATCTTGAACAAAAAGCGATCAATATAAAAGTGCTAATTGCTAAGTTCATAATTATTAATAATCCTAAATTATATGTTTCAAGGGAGCTTTTATAATTTAAAACTTCTAAATTAGAAAAGTATAAAAATGTAATTCCAAGAAGTAAAAACATTTGTGAAGATTGACCAAGATTTCTAATAAACGTTTTATATTCTTTTAGGAATTGTCCTCGTTTGCTAATAGTTAAAAATTTTGTAAGCTTTAGGAAAATAGATTCTAGATTTTTTATAAAAATTGTATCTGATGATGAAAAAGAAGAAATTGCATTAAACACTTTAAAATAATTTCTTTTAAAAAAATAAAAAGAAATAAAAAACAATAAAATAAATCCACCATATAAATAGATTAAATTCATAATAGATAAATTATTGTTTAATAAAACTTCGCTTAATATATTTGATGCTTGATCAAATGGCAAAATATTTAGCTTATTTTCTGGTATTTGAAAATTTTTATCAAAAGTAATGATAAAAACTTTTTTTATCAAAATCCCAAAACTTAGAAAGACGCCAAGATAAAAGAAAAATAAGATTTCTTTAAAAATTTTAATTGGAATTATTTTTGAAAATAAAAAGACAAAAATATTTCCAACTAAAATGGGAATACTTAAAAAAGGAATTACAACAGCAGGAATCAAGATATAGTAAAAAATGTTTTGATTGTAAAAAACACCAAAAGCTATCAAGCATGGAATTAAAAGGCAAAGAGGCATCCATGTTGCGCTAAATAACGTTAAAAATATTTTTCCTATATAAAAATTTAGCGAAGATAGAGGAGAAGCTAAAAAAACATTTAAATCTTTTGATATGAAAAATTCATTTATTGAAATTATTGCTCCAGAAAATAAAATCAGAGCAAAAAGCATTTTGAATATTAAATTTAATGGATAAAGTGGAGCGGGAAAGAGTTTTATAAAAAAAAGACTTCCTTTAAAAGTTGAAAATATAATTATTAAAAAGATAGTTAAAAGAAAAATTTCTCTTCCTGCATACTTAGGATTTTTATTTTTTTCTTTAAATATATTTATCCCTTCTTTTAATCTAGGAATGATAACTTGAAACATTTTCGTATTCCTCATCAGAAGATGTTACATGCATGAAAAGTTCTTCTAAATTACTTGAAGTCTTATTTTCCTTAAATTCCTCCATACTAAAATCTTTAATAATATGTCCTTTATCAATTATTAAAACCTTATCTCCAATTTTTGAGGCGATATCAAGGCTATGAGTAGAAACTAAAATTGCCATTTTGTTTTTTGCATACTCTTTTAGTGATTCCTCCAAAAGTTTCATGCCGTAGGGATCTAATCCGATCATAGGTTCATCTATGATTAAAAGCTTTGGAGAATGAATAAGCCCAGAACAAATTGAAAGACGTTGCCTCATTCCATGCGATAAATTTTCTATGAGAGTATCAATTTTACTTTCAAGTTGGTAATGATGTAAGAGCTCAAGAATTTTTTTATCCAAAATACCATTTTCAATACTATAAAGACTTCCAACGAACTTGAGAAATTCTCTTACAGAAAGTTTTTCGTAAAAATATGGTCTATCTTGAACATAACCTGTAATTTGTTTGCAGTATATTGGATTTTCTTTGGTCGAAACATTATCTATAAAAACATCGCCACTATCTTGTGTTAAAAGTCCAGAAATTATTTTCATAGTTGTGGTTTTCCCTGCGCCATTTATGCCAAGAAAAACCGAGATGGAAGAAGATTCGACATTAAACGACAAGTCAGTAAGGGCCGAAAAATTTCCAAATTTTTTATAGACGGATTTAACGCATAACATTTATGCACTTCTTATAAGTTTACTTCTATTTCTTTATTATTTTGAGAAAGTATTTCTGAAATTCTTTTTGAAGTTAATTTATATGCTTCTTCTTTACTCTCACATATTCCTAAAGATATTTTTGATATTGCTTCAATTAAATCACCAATGGTAATTTGAACTGATTCAATCTCGCTGTTGATAAATTCTTCAATTTCACGTTGCTCATTTTTATTTTTTTGATTATTTTTCATTGTTTTTCTTTTTCCTTAATAAAAATATAAAATTCTTATATTTTTGATGATAAACTTAAATAAGTGTTCCTTCATTTTTCTTAGAAAAAATAAAAATTTTATAATAAAAACAAAATCGTATAGGAATTATATCGTATTTAATCGCGCTAATTTGCCGTAATAAATACATTTATTTTATCATAAAAATTTAATAACCTTGCGAATGTTTTAAAAATAATCTTTAATAGAATGATAGTAATTTTGTAGTTTTTTTATTTTTTAGAAGTTTTTATGGCAGTAATTGAATCATCATTAGAAAAGGAATCACAAGATAGATATTTAACTTATGCACTTAGCGTTGTCTCAAGTAGAGCGTTACCAGATGTAAGAGATGGCTTAAAGCCCGTTCAAAGAAGAATTTTATATGCAATGTATAAAAACCTAGGATTAAAGCCATCTGGATCTTATAGAAAATCTGCATCAGTTGTCGGAGAAGTTTTAGGTAATTATCACCCACATAGCGATTCTGCCTGTTACGAGGCAATGGTTAGAATGGCACAGGATTTTTCTCTTAGATATCCAATAGTTGATGGACAAGGAAATTTTGGATCTCTAGATGGAGACTCTGCAGCGGCTTATCGTTATACAGAAGCAAAACTTAGAGAGTTTGCTCTTGAAGTTATAGGAGAAATTGATCAAGAAACAGTTGATTTTAGAGATAATTTTGATGGAAGATTAAAAGAACCACAAGTATTTCCAAGCCGTGTTCCAAATCTTTTGATAAATGGAGTATCTGGAATCGCCGTCGGAATGGCCACAAGTATTCCCCCACATAATTTAAAAAATGTTGTCTCTGCCTTGATAGGGCTTTTAGAAGATAAAGATATCACAAACTCAAAATTAGTTTCCTTAATAAAAGCGCCTGATTTTCCAACGGGCTGTCTTATCTTAAATTCTAAAGATGAGCTTGATGAAATTTATAGCACTGGAAAAGGTGCTATAAGAATGAGGGGAGAATGGAAAGAAGAAGATGGCTCAAGAGGTAAAAATTTTATAATTATCACTTCAATTCCTTATGGAATAAATAAGGCACAACTTGTAGAAAAAATAGCAATTTTGATAACAGAAAAAAAGCTTCCTCAAATTGTTGATATTAGAGATGAGTCGACAAATGAGGTGAGAGTAGTTTTGGAACTTGCACCAGATGCTTCGGCAGAAGTCGCAATGGCATATATTTTTAAAAATACTACATTAGAAAGTAATTTCAATATTAATTTAACTGCTCTTGTTCCTACAAAAGGAATTAGTTTAAAGCCACAAGTGTTATCTTTAAAAGAATGTCTTCAATATTTCCTTAATTTTAGAGAAGATATTACGAGGAAAAGGCTTATTTTTGAGAAAAAACAATTAGAAGCAAGAGTTCACATTCTAGAAGCTCTCGTTATTATTTTTGATGCTCTTGATGAAGCTATTAAAATAGTGAGAAAAAGTTTAGGAAGAACAGACGCTGCTGAAAAATTAGCAAAACGGTTCTCTCTTACGCAAGATCAATCTTATGCTGTTGTTGATATGAAAATATATCAATTATCAAGAACAAATATTGAAGAAGTTAAAGCAGAGCTAAAAGAAAAATTAAAAAGAATTGCAGAAATTAACAAGTTACTTGAAAGCAAAAAAGCAATATGGAATTTAGTAAAAGAGGATTTGGAAAATACAGCAAAAGAATTTGGCGATGCAAGAAAAAGTAAACTTGTGAAAGATTGGCAAGATCAAGTTGTTGAATTTGATAAAAGTGAATACCTTGTAAAAGAAGATGTATACGCAATTATAACAAAAGATGGTTGGTTAAAAAGAATTCGTCAAAACAATGAGCTTTCTTCTACTCGTGTAAGAGAGGGAGACGCAATATTTAAGGCATTTGCTGTAAATACAGTGGATCATATAATATTTTTTACGAATTTTGGAAACATTTATTCTTTATTAGTATCAGATTTCCCATCATCTAGCGGATATGGTTCTCCTATCCAAAAAGTTTTAAAATTTAAAGATGAAGAGATAATCGTTGATGCATTTTTCTTAAAAACTTTAGACGAAGAACAGGTAAATTTTTTACAGGGAAATGATGATTTGTTACATGAAATTAAAGATCAAGAAGATGTAATTTTAATTACGAAAAAAGGTCTTGGAGTAGGATTCCACTTAACAGATTTAGATAATGTTAAAAAAAGTGGAAGACGTATTATGAAAATCAAAGATGAAGATGAATTAAAAACTGTGGTAAAATGGAATAAAAACTTAGCGATGTTTACATCTGATTCATCGGCGTTAAGCATAAAAACAAAAGAAATACCGATAAGAGATAATCCAGCAGTTGGAATTATTCTAATGGGTATAAGAGATGACGATGAACTTATAGGTGCCATTTCTTATGATGTCCCATTAAATATTTGTATTATTGATGACAAAGAAAAAGAAAGTAAGATATCTTTGGCAGATATTATAAAGGGGAAAAGGGCTTTAAAAGGAAATAAAATTTTATCAAAATCAAAAATTATAGACTTAAAATTAATTGATGAAAGTACAGGTGTGCAATTTAAAAAATCAAGGGAAATATTAAACAATGAAGAAGAGTAGTAATTCGTATAATGCAGCTGATATTGAAGTTTTAGAAGGGTTAGAGCCTGTAAGAAAGCGTCCCGGAATGTATATAGGAGGTACAGACTCTTATGGTCTTCATCATCTTGTAAAAGAAATCGTTGATAATTCTGTAGATGAAGCAATGAATGGTTTTGCAGATGAAATTTTTATCACACTTCATAAAGATTTAGAAAGTATTTCTATTGAAGATAATGGTAGAGGAATTCCAGTAGATGAACATCCAAAATTTAAGAAACCTGCGCTTGAACTTATTATGACGACGCTCCATGCAGGTGGAAAATTTTCTGACAAAAATTATTTTTCTGCGGGTGGACTTCATGGAGTTGGCGGTTCTGTAGTTAATGCGCTTTCTTCTGATATGATTGTTACTGTAAAACGAGATGGATTTACTTGGTCTCAAGAGTACAAAAAAGGTATTGTGGCTTCTTCATTAAAAAAAGGTGTAAAGACAAAAGATACAGGAACAAAAATATTTTTTAGGCCTGATGATGAGATTTTTCCAAGGACTGAATTCGACTCAGAGAAAATAAAAAAGCTTGCGAGAGAGAAAGCATTTTTAAATCAAGGATTAAGAATAATTTTTAAAGACGAAAGTACAGGAGAGTCTCAAGAATTTTTATATCCAGATGGAATTAAAACATATCTTGCAGATTTATTAGAAGAGTTAAGTTTAAAATCAATTGTGGAAGAAAATTTTTATCTTGAAAAAATAAATGGAATGAAAGTTGAGGTTGCTTTTACATGGACTGAATCAACAGATGAAATTATTAAATCATATGTAAATGGAATTTATACACTTGAGGGCGGTACACATGTTGAGGGTTTAAAAACAGGGCTTGCAAAAGCATTAAGAAATTATATTGGTGTTCATGACTTAAATCAAAAAGGTGTGAAGTTTAGTGGTGAGGATATAAGAGAAGGGTTGGTTGCAATTTTATCTGTAAATATCCCAGGGGGGGTTAGTCAACTTCAATTCCAAGGACAAACAAAAGAAAAATTAAATAATGCTGAAGTTGTAGCGCCTGTCGATTCATTGTTAAAGAGTTTTGAAAATATATTAAATGCAAAATCGCAAGTTGCAAATAAAATTGTTGAAAGAATTATGCTTGCAGCCAAGGCTCGTGCGGCCGCGCGTTCTGCCTCTCAAAGTGTAAGCAGAAAAGGGGCATTAAGTTTTAGATTAAATTTACCAGGAAAGCTTTCTGATTGTTCTTCTAATAGTCCAAATAAATCAGAACTGTTTATTGTAGAGGGAGATTCTGCAGGAGGAAGCGCAAAGCAAGGACGAGATAGAAAAACGCAGGCGATTTTTCCATTAAGAGGGAAAATTTTAAATTCATTATCAATTTCTTTAAATAAAATAAAAGATAATAAAGAGCTAAGCGACTTGGCTTTGGCAATTGGTGCAGGAATTTTAGATAAATTTAGAGTTGAAAAGATAAGATATGGAAAGGTTATAATATTAACCGATGCCGATGCCGATGGAATGCATATTGCGACACTTTTAATGTCATTTTTTTATCGTTTTATGAGACCATTAATAGAAAATGGAAATTTATACATAGGCTTATCTCCTTTATATAGAGTGCGCGTTGGAATGGGAGCAAAAAGCACAGATTATTGGGCATTTTCCGATGAAGAACGTGATAAATTAATGAAAAAATATTCTGGAAAGAAACTTGTGATTACACGTTTTAAAGGGTTAGGAGAGATGAATCCAGAAACCTTGTGGGAAACAACATTGAATCCAGAGACAAGAACAATGTTAAAAATTACAATTGAAGATGTTGAAAAGGCAGATGCAATGCTTGAAAGTTTGTTTGGAAAGAATGTTTCTGATCGATATCAAATGATTTGTGATAATGCTGATAGACTAGAGGCAGATTTGCTCTGAAATTATCATCAAAAAATTTGTAGTAATGAAATTTTTGATGACACATTATAAGGGGAAAATAAAAATGAATGAACCTACAGTTAAACTTTTTGGAGATAAAAATGTTAGAGTGCTTTGGAATGAAGAAAAAGAAAAATATTTTTTTTCCATAGTCGATGTCGTCGCAATTTTAACGCAAAGTGTTGATGCTAGGAATTATTGGAAAGTCTTAAAACATAGACTTATAAAAGAGGGAAGTCAGGTGGTTACAAAATGTAACCACCTCAAACTCCCTGCCAAAGATGGCAAAATGTACTTAACGGATGTAGCAGATACCGAGACTTTACTTCGTCTAATCCAATCAATTCCAAGTCCCAAGGCTGAACCTTTTAAATTATGGCTTGCAAAAGTTGGAAGAGAACGTATTGATGAATTATCGGATCCCGAAATAGCGATTAATCGAGCATTAGAAACTTATTTTAAAAAGGGATATTCTCCAAGTTGGATTAATCAGCGTCTTAAGTCTATTGAAATTCGTAAAGAGTTAACAGATGAATGGGGTAGAGTTGGAATACAACAGGGACAAGAATATGCTATTTTGACAGATGAAATTACAAAAGCTTGGTCGGGAATGAATACAAGATCATATAAAGGGATTAAAAATTTAAAAAAAGAAAATCTACGCGATAATATGACAAATATGGAGCTTGTTTTAAATATGCTAGCCGAAGTTTCCACTACTGAAATTTCAAAATCACAGAATCCAAAAGGATTGGAACAAAGTAAAAAAGTAGCACACGCGGGTGGAAGTGTGGCAAAAAAAGCTCGACAAGAATTAGAATTAAAGACTGAAAAATCTGTTATTAGTAAGAAAAATGCTAAAAATTTACAGATAGTAAACGAAAGTAATAAAAAGTAAGAGCGCTTTTCCTAAGTTGGCGGAATCTATTGGTCGAATAATATCCTAAAATAAAGGTGTAATCATCTAAAAAATCTTATGGAACTTGATCTTCTTTAGTGGTAAACTTAAAAAAGATGTAGGTTTGCACCGTGTAAAGAATAAATAGAAAAATAATAGGAAAGTGAAAAATGATTGAAATAAGCTTAAAAGATGATTCTAAATTTTGCTTTGATAGTCAAGAAGTAAGTGGAGAAGATATCGCAAAAAAAATTAGTGAAGGATTATATAAAAATGCGATTGCCATAAAAGTTAATGACACACTAAAAGATTTAACTTATAAGATAACAACCAACGCAAAGGTTTCAATCATTACCAACAAAGATAAAGAGGGGCTAGAGATTCTAAGACATACAGC
>CAZHSB010000059.1:0-8177 GCA_964534945.1 uncultured Bdellovibrionales bacterium
TTTCAATCATTACCAACAAAGATAAAGAGGGGCTAGAGATTCTAAGACATACAGCTTCTCATATAATGGCACAAGCTGTAGAAGAGCTTTTTGAAAATGTACAAGTTACGATCGGCCCAGTTATTGAAAATGGATTTTATTATGATTTTGCAAGAAAAGAACCTTTTTCTGTCGATGATTTTGAAAAAATAGAAAAACGTATGAGCGAAATTGTAGATAGAAATTTGCCAATTGTTCGCGAAGAATGGAAAAGACAAGATGCAATAGATTTTTTCACGAAAAAAGGAGAACATTATAAAGTAGAAATTATAAAGGATTTGCCAGAAGATGTTGTTATCTCTGTTTATAAACAAGGAGATTATGTAGATCTTTGTAGAGGGCCGCATTTAATATCAACGGGAAAACTTGGAAAGGCTTTTAAGCTTATGAAAATAGCAGGCGCTTATTGGAGAGGAAATAGTGATAATGAAATGCTTCAAAGAATTTATGCAACTGCTTTTTTTAGTGAAAAAGAATTAAAAAGTCATTTAACGGTTTTAGAAGAAGCTGAAAAAAGAGATCATAAAAAATTAGGGAAAGCTTTAGAGCTTTGGCATTTTGATGAAACAGCCTCTGGGTGCCCTTATTTACTTCCAAAAGGATTAATAATTTTTAATGAATTAATTAATTTTTGGAGAGTAGAACATGCAAAAAGAGATTATCAAGAATTTTCTGGTCCGCTTTTAAATTCTAGTAAACTTTGGAAAATATCAGGTCACTGGGAACACTATAAAGAAGATATGTATATAATTAATCAAGGCGAAGAAAGCATAGAAGATGCAAATGTTTTCGCATTGAAGCCTATGTCTTGCCCCGCAACAATGATTTTGTTTAATTTAAAAACTCGATCATATCAAGATTTGCCAATTCGTTTTTCCGATGTTGATTGCATTCATAGAAATGAAGCTACGGGGGCTTTAAATGGTTTATTTAGAGCAAGGCAATTTCATCAAGACGATGCTCATATTTTTGTTACGGAAGATCAAATTGCAGAAGAGTATGAACGTATTTTTGAAATAGCAGATTACTTTTATAAAATTTTTAATCTAGCGTTTACTATGAAATTATCAACTCGTCCTGATGATTTTATAGGAGAAATTGAGACATGGAATCATGCTGAAGATGTTTTAAGGGAAGTTCTCGATAATCGTTTAGGAAAAGGAAAATATGAAATAAAAGAAAAAGATGGTGCTTTTTATGGACCAAAAGTTGATATACAAATGAAAGATGCTTTAGGACGTGAATGGCAAATGGGGACTATTCAACTTGATTTTCAATTGGCAGGACGTTTTGGTTGTAAATATACCGATAAAAATGGCGAGCAAAAAACACCGATAGTTATACATAGAGTTATTTATGGTTCTCTTGAAAGATTCATTGGGCTAATTACAGAGCATTTTGCAGGAGCTTTCCCTGTATGGATTTCTCCTATCCAAGTAAGAGTTTTGCCTGTTTCTGATAAGCATAGAGAAAAAGGCAAAGAAATAGTTGAAGAGTTATTGTCGTTAGGGATAAAAGCAGAAATTGAAAAACATTCAAATACGATTTCTTATCAAATTAGAGAAGCACATAATGAAAAAATTCCATATTCAATAATTTTAGGTGATAAAGAAATTGAAAATAATGTTATTTCTGTTAGAAGACGTGATAATAAGCAAGAGAATAATATTAAATTAGATGATTTTATAACTCACGTTCTTCAAATAATAAAATCAAAATCGCTTGAGCTTTAATTGGAAAAATAAAATGGGAGGGATATATAAAGAATATCCCTCAAAGTGAAAAACCTTAAAATTACTCTTTAAGAGATGCATTGGCAATTTCCATACTTTGTGAAAGCGTACTTTTGCCACTTAAAAGAGCTTCGAAGAAAACTTGTGTCCAGTTTTCTTTTTTTTGCCTTTCTTCGATGTAGTTGCAAATCATTTGCCACACATCGTTAACAAGCGCCAGTTGATGAAAGCTTATTCCACCAGCGTTGTCCTTAAAAATTTCACTAACATAAAGCACAATCTGAGAGCAGGAATGCTCTCGTTGCAAATCTGTCTCAGCTTCGGCAAATTTTTTAATTGCCAAAGCTAAATTTTTGAGTGGCTTCGGAATATCTCCTCCGTCAATTAAATAATCAAACTTAACTGACATTCCTTGTACCAAAGCATCTAGTCTTGCAATTTCACAATCAAACTTAAATATCTCTTTTGAGAGATCGTCATTCTTGATTCCAGAAAACTGTGAATGCTGTACTGAAACAACTATGAACATTGAAAAACCTTTCTTAATGAATTTTTTTTTGTTTTTTTCATCTTAAAAACCTGTTAGGTTATATTATACGCTAAAGAATTAGTCAAATTTGAATGGGGAACAAAATGTTTTTAGATAATGTGCAATTAGATGAATTATCTTTAGGATTAAGCAAGTTAAATATAAATTTTAGTAATGAAACATTATTTTCTTTTGATATATATGCACAAAATTTATATAGATGGAATGAAAAAATAAATCTTACAAGAGTTCCAAAAGAAGAAGTAGTAGTGCGACATTTTATTGATTCATTGTCAATTTTAGAATTTGAAGATTTTTCTGAAAATGATTTTGTTCTTGATATTGGGACAGGCGCAGGATTCCCAGGGCTTCCACTAAAAATAGCAAAACCAAATCTTAATATTATGCTTCTTGATTCTTCATTAAAGAAAATTGATTTTCTAGATTATATAATAAAAAAATTAGAATTAAAAAAAATTAAGACTATTCATTCAACGATTGATGATTATCAAAAGAAAGCAAGCGGAATGTTTACAGTAGTTACTGCTAGGGCATTGGCGAATCTAGAGACACTCATAAAATATGCAGAACCGTTTTTAACCAAAAATGGGGAAATGATTTTCTTGAAAAGCCAAAAGGAAATTAAGGAAGACTTAGAGGGAATAAGCAATAGAGAATTAAGTTATGAAATTCTTAGGAAAGAAAAATTTATCATATTAAAAAGAAAGTAATAAAAATTGTAAAGAGTAAGGGGGAAAGATTAAACCTTGTAAAAAGTTGGAGACTTCTTGGTGTTAAACAAAAAATCTCCAATTTGCCTATAGTTAGACATTACTTGTAATGAACAAAATTCCTCATTGCTTTTGTTATTAAACTTGGAATTTGAAAATGTCCATCGCAAACACTTTTGATGGAAATCTTATATAAATCTCCAAGCTTGTCGAGTTTTTCTTCAGCGATAACCGTAAGAGAGCTTGAAAGCCCAATGACAAAGATCGTGTTTTCTTTGTCATTGTAAGAAGCACTCATTAGAGAAACAACCCTTCTTATTTCTTCTTCAAAAGAAGGTCCAAAAATTTTTCTAATTTCTTTTTGAATCGATTCCCTAATTTCTTGGCTATGACATTGAGGAAATATCAATGTTGCATCAACAGCAGAGCTTTTTGGAAGAGCTCTCAAAAAAACTTGTTTGATTGCATGATCAAACAGAATGACTCGAACGTCTAATGGGTTTCCTCTAGTTGCTTGAGGAAACCCATTTTCAGAAAAATCATTGTGGCTCATAATAAAACCTTTCTTTATTTTTTTTTATTTTCTACCCATATCTCCTTACAATGTGGCTAGTTTAGTAAAAAAGAACACATGTAGCAATAAATTTTTTTATATAAAACTCTCATATAATAAGGTAGATATCTAATTTTAGAGGGCTCTTTTTATTGTAAGATTAAGAATCTTGCTCTAAAAAGAAAATTTTTAAGATTGAAAAAATTATGTTTGTACTTATAATTTTTAGAAAGAGTTTTTGTTTTTTTATAAGGAAAAATATGATGTTTCTTGTAGTGAAGCAATGAATCATAGTCGTTGAGTGTTATATGTTGTATTTTATGGTTGTTATTTAATATTTATGTTTAAGTATAGTTTATTTCTTTTTGTTTTGGTTCTTATGTTTTCAATAAATGTTTTCTCTTTAGAAAATCAAGAGAAAGATAAATTGAGCAAAAATGATTCCATTGTTAAAGAGGTTAAAAAAGAAGAACCCGAGAAGCAATCATGGGAACGTTTGTTTTCTTTAGGATTTAATATGTCAAGTGGCAATACTGATAATTCTATGTGGAATATGTCTCTTAAGACAAAAAAAGAGACAGAGAGAAATATTAAATCAATTGAAATAAGTGGTAATTATGGAGAAAGTGACGATGAAAAAACATCTGAAAAGTTAGAAGCATCTTTTGAGGATAAATATCTTTTAGGTGAAGAGAAAAGATGGTTCTTATCGCCTGGAGTCCAGTTTTTCCATGATGATATAGCAGAAATTGATTATAGAGTTTCTTTAAATCCTGCCATTGGTTATTTTTGGATAAAGAAAGAAAAAATATCCTTTAATACCGAAGTTGGTCCATCTTACGTATTTGAAAAAGTTGGAAAAGAAGATGATAATTATTTGGCACCAAGAGTTGCCGAAAGATTAGAATTAAAACTTACTGATTCTGCTAGTTTTTATCAATTTTCGGAGGCTAATATTTCTGTTAAAGATTCAGATGATTACAAGGTTAATTCTGAAGTGGGGTTAGACCTTGCAATTAATAGTAAATTAAGCGTAACCTTAACAGTAAAGGATAAATACAATAATATGCCTGCTAGTGATGCAAAGGAAAATGATGTTGAATATATTACAGCACTAACAAGTAGGTTTTAAAAACAGGAGAAAAAATGCAAAACAGTAATCAGCGAGTTCTTATTTTTATCATCAGTTATAACCATGAAACATTATTGATGAAAGTTTTAGAAAGAATTCCTGAAAGTTTACATCAGGATTATCCAAATGTGGATTTTGAAATCTTAATAATAGATGATTGTTCAAAAGATGATACTTTTAAAAATGGATATGAATTTTTAAAAACGTACACAAAATTTAAAACTACATTACTTTCAAATCCAATAAACCAACAATTTGGTGGCAATCAAAAAATAGGATATCAATATGCGATAGATCATAATTTTGATCATGTGGTCTTGCTTCATGGTGATGGGCAATATGCGCCAGAAATGATACCGACTCTTGTTGCTCCTCTTATAAATCATGAAGCAGATGCTGTTTTTGGCTCTCGAATGATGAATTCAAAAGATGCTTTAAAGGGGGGCATGCCATATTATAAATGGCTTGGAAATAAGATTCTAACAAAGGCGGAAAATTATTTTATGGGAAGTAATTTAACAGAATGGCATTCTGGATTTAGACTTTATTCTGTGAATGCGCTAAAGAAAATTCCGTTTCAGTATAATTCAAACTATTATGATTTTGATACGCAAATTATAATTCAGGTATTAGGTCAAGGATTAAAAATAAAAGAAATTCCAATTCCTACTTTTTATGGAGATGAAAAATGTAATGTTGATGGTTTTAAATATGCACGAAAAATTATAATTGCTTGTATGCTTTTTAAAGTTCAAGATTGGGGAATCTTTTATCATCCATGTTTTTATCTAGAAGATAGATACAAAAAGAAACCAAGCAGGATTTCTTTTGATTGTTCTACAAGTAGGTTGATTAATAAAATTAAAAGCTTTTCTGGAAAATCATTAATCGTTTTAGATCCTAAAGAGGAGGAAATAAAGGAGTATATTGAAAATGAAGTCCAAGGGGCCCTTATTGTTTCTCCAGATTTTAATTTAGATATATTAAATGATGGCGAAAAATTTGACGCAGTATTTTTCTTAGATAGTTTTGAATGTATTTCAAATATAGAAGTTGTTTTAAGGGCGTTTAGAGAATCAAAAAGAACTCAAAACGCAAAATTTTTTGCAACAGTTGCTAATGTAGGATTTATTTTAACTAGGTTGATGCTTCTTTTAGGGCAATTTAATTATGGTACAAGAGGAATTCTAGATTTTCGTCATAAAAGACTTTATACAAAAGCTTCTACAAAAAAACTTTTGCAAAATTATGGTTATATAACTTCTGATATTGATACTATTTCTGTGCCATGGAAATTAGTTTTTAAAAATCATTTTTTAGTAAATTGTATAACGAGTGTTTGGAATATTCTTTTGAAGATTTCAAAGGGATTATTTTCATATCAATATTATTTTGAATTTACCGCACTTCCTGCATTAGAAGAATTATTGCAACGTACAGAAAGTAATACAGAAGCTTTGAAAAATAAAATTAAAGAATAGTCATTGATTAAATTAAAAATTGATTATTAGTTTTGGAAAACAAATAAAATGACAAATATAAAAAATAAAAAAAGAATTTTAACGGGTGATAGACCTACAGGACAGCTTCATTTAGGGCATTATGTCGGATCTTTAAAAAATAGAGTTGCTCTTCAAGATAAGTATGAATGTTTTTTTATAATTTCTGATTTGCAAGTTTTTACTGATCATATTCAACTTTATGAGAATATAAAAAATAATATCTTTGATATTATGTGTGATTATTTAGGCGCGGGGTTAAAGCCTGAAAATACTTTTTTTATACAATCTCAAGTTCCTGAGCTTGCAGAGCTTGCAATGTATTTTTCTTTTTTAGTATCTCTTTCTAGGCTTCAAAGAAATCCTACGATAAAAGAAGAGGCGAAAGCTTATGGAGTAAGTAATATAAGTTATGGTTTTTTAGGCTATCCTGTATCTCAAGCATCGGATATTTTATCTTTTAAAGCAGATTTAGTTCCTGTTGGGGAGGATCAACTTCCTCATATAGAACAGACAAGAGAAATTGCAAGAAGTTTTAATAATACGTTTAATAAAGAAGTTTTTAAACTTCCAGAGGGGCTAGTTGGAGAGGTTCCGAGATTAGTTGGAACAGATGGTGTGCATAAAATGAGTAAGAGTTTAAATAATGACATTGCTTTTGCTTATTCAGAAGAAGAAACAACAAAACGAATTTTAAATATGATTACTGATGTAAAAAGAGCTTACAAAAAAGATGCGGGGCACCCAGATGAATGTTATGCTTTTAAATATTGGAAAACGTTTGCACCAAATTGTACAAAGGAAATAAGAAAAGAATGTGAAAGTGCATCAATTGGTTGTAGAGATTGTAAAGCAAAACTTGCTTGTCAGATAAATGAGTTTCTAAAAGAGATAAGAGAAAAAAGAGAATATTATGTATCGCACCCAAAAATTGTTTGGGAAATTTTAGAAGATGGCACAAAGAGGGCAAGAAGTGTTGCCAAGGAGACGCTAGCAGAGGTCCGTGATGCAATGTGTTTAAAATTTTTTTAGATTATAAATTTTAAAGATAATAAAAAGCAAAAAGGGAAAGTTATTATAAAATAAGCTGCAAATTGTGTGAAAAAATGTTTGAAATTTTTTTAATTATAATAGTAGTATTTATTTTTTATTTAGCTATTTTATATCTTTTTCAAGATAAGCTTATTTATAAGCCGAGTAAAAAATATATATCACCTACTGAAATAGGTTTCTCAAATTTTAAAGAAGAGCCTTTTTTATCAAAAGATAAAACATCAATAATGGCTTGGTATTCAAAAGGTGATGATGATAAACCTACAATATTATTTTTTCATGGTAATGGTTTTCAGAATTCAAAGTTTGTACAAAACTTAATGCCTCTTGTTAGGGAGGGATATTCTGTTGCGATAATGGAATATAGAGGTTTTGGAAATACGGCTGGTAAGATGAGTCAAGAAAAAGTGATTGAAGATGCTACTTTCTTTTTTGATAAATTTAAAAATAAAAATGGAAAACAAAATATAGTTTTTGGTTATTCTTTAGGAACAGGTGTTGCTACTGCGTTAACAAATTATCGTCAAGTTGATAAATTAATTTTATTAGCTCCATTTATATCGATGTACCAATTAGCGTGTGATTATCCGCTTCCTTTTGCTTCGTGGATATTAAAGGATAAGTATCATTCTGATGAATATATTTTAAAATATAAAAATCCCTTGCTAATTATTCATGGAAGAGAAGATCAAATAATTCCTTATAAAAATGGCAAGGCATTATTTGAGATGGCATTGTCAGAAGATAAAAAATTAGTTTCATTAGAAAAGGAAGATCACTTTTCGATATTTTTAGAAGATAAGTATGTCCCTGCTATGCTAGAGTGGATTACATCTTTTTCTAGTCTTTTTCTAGAGTCTTTTTCTAGGACATCCAAATCTTTTTTCTAGCATCTTTTTTCTAGGACA
>CAZHSB010000060.1:0-8168 GCA_964534945.1 uncultured Bdellovibrionales bacterium
AGTACGGCAACAAAAACGTACACTCCAAGTAAAACGTTTACGAAAACTTATACTCCGTCAAGTACGGCAACAAAAACGTACACTCCAAGCAATACATTTACGAAGACCTATACGCCGTCGAGTACGGCAACAAAAACGTACACTCCAAGCAATACATTTACGAAGACCTATACGCCGTCGAGTACGGCAACAAAAACGTATACACCAAGTAATACATTTACTAATATCTCCACACCAAGTAATACATTTACGAAGACCTATACTCCAAGCAAAACAGCAACAAAAACATTAAATATTACTTCTACAAGCACTTTAACTCTAACGCCCATAAATAAAATAAGAGTTGTGGCACCAATTACAAAAGTATTGCTTCCGACAATTGATAGACAAACAAAAAAACATTTAAGGGTGAATTTGGAAAAATTTATTGGTGCATCATTTGAAAGTGAAAGTATAATAGATCCAGAAGCAAAATATAAATATCTAGTGCATATAAGAAAATTAAAAAGATTAGGGGAAAAAGATGACAATTATAGACTTGGAAGATTAAGACTAATTTTAAGAAAAATGCCAATTGCTACCTTTAAAAATTTAGATAAAGGGATTTATTCAATAAGATATCGAGTTGTTATATCAAAAAAGAATGTGACTAAAAAAACTAATTGGAGCGGTCGAAGTTTAGTTTCTTTTTAGATTATGTCTGAATTTACTTTTTTATCTAAGGAAAAATTGTCTTATTGTCGCAGTTTTTCAGACTGCATTTTTAAGGATGATTTTTGTTCCTAAGGTTAACGATCCTGAAAGGAGCGTATACCTTAGGCCAAATTGTATAGCGTTTTTAATGCAGGAATATTTTAGCATACGAAAATTTTTAGACTTGTCCTTTCCTAGCAACGAAGATTTTTGATATTCATAAAAAAACAAAAAATTATCCTAGTGAAATTGAGTGCATCTTAATGATTAAAAATTTCCAAACGTTCTTCTAATATATTTAGAAGGTAAGCACACTTTTCCTTTGTTTTGTTGTCTATCGCAATATTGTCGTAAACTTCCGTCATAAAAGGTTCAAAAAAAGGATATAACTTTTCAAAATGACTAGCAGAAAATAGTTTTTGATCAATTTCATATGTGCTTACAATAAAGTAATCGCAATATGTTGCGATTACTTCTAGAAAATTGCAAGCTCTACTTAATTTTTGAGCAGTTTCTTCGTTATTTTCATTATTTATTATAATAGCTTCACGAAAATAATTAAGTCCCACCTTTATTGGGTCTATTAGGTTAAATATCTCCTGTTTTATAATTGCCTCTTCTTTTATATGACTTTTATCATTTTGCAAAAAATTTGCTAATTCTTGTTGTAACTTTTCTTCTGCCCAACAGTCAGAAAATTGAATATCTGATGGTAAGATTTGTCCTAAAACTTTTGATATTTCTTTGTCATCTATAAAACTTAGGTCTTTAGCAATAAGCCAAAAAATAGTACCAAGTTTTTTAGCAAAAATATCATCATTTTTTATTGAATTAAAAAATAAAGTTACATCTTTTTTTGTTAATTTTTTTGTATCATTTTCAATAGGAATGGCAGCTATGAGATATTTTTTGTTTTTAGCATTGTCTATGGGATGTTCCTCAATATCTTTTGCAAATTCTTTATTTCTTAGAGTAAATCCTAATTTTTTTAAGCGTTCTTGGACGAACAATAATTCTGAATTTTCTTGAGAAACTAATGATATAACGGAATCATCTAATTCTAGACTTCTACCATGAGATATAATGTCTAACCCTAATGTTTCTTCAATGTTTTCATAAAGATGAAGATGCCTATCGTGTAATGTTGCTACATTTTTTTGTAATTTTTTTGCTATATCTAAAACTCTTTCTCTAATACTTCTATCACTTTCTTCTTTCAATTTAGAGAAAAAATCATTAGAATAATCTTTTAATGTAGTTTCACTTGAACGAGGAATTACAATAAGATCAGAAAAAAAGTATTTATTGGAATCAGAGTTCTTAAAAAATCCAATTTCTGTAGTTATTCCTTTTTCTTCTAATATCTTTCCAATATGTTCAAAAATTAAACAATTGCTCCTTAAATCTTGAGGACCTTGATATTCTTTAGATGAATAAAAGTTTCCTTTTTCATCTCTAAAAGACCAGCCATGTTCTGCGATTCTCCACTCAAATCCATTATTATTGATAGAACCTAGCACAATTGTGACCTTATTTATATTTTTTTCTTTTAGTTGTCTTGCTAATTCTTCTAGTCCATTTTCTCTATATATAATACCTTCTTCACTATTAATAGAATCAAATTGTTGTAATCTTGCTTCTTCTAATTTCTTAAGTCTGTCCCCTAAAGTTTTTTCATCTTCTCCTAAGTATCTAAGAGGGGTGATCAATTTTTTGCAAGCTTCTTTTCTTAAAATATTAATAATTGTCATATCTGTTATTATTAATTGCTCATTAGGATTGGTTTCAATTAAAAATTTAATTATTTCATTTGCGACCTCCGCCGGAAGTTGATGAATTTTATTATCAAAATTTGGAGTTACAACTACAGATACAGTGCTAATACCATTTTTTGATAACGTATTTACTAACTTTTCCTCCATATGATTGTTTCTATAAAGTGCAACAACTTGCGAAGCTAGGGCGATATCACAGTTAAAAGCTTCATCTCTAGATGGTAAAGTTAATTTTGAAGGTTTAGAAGCAATGGAAGAGGTTATTTTATTTTTAGGATTATTTTCGTACATTTTTTCCTTTTTTGATTCATAATAATTGTAAATTAAATTTTGTTAAAATTAGAGTCAAAATTATTATAGTATGTTAATTATGTTTTTAATCAAAAAAAAGGAAAAGCCCTTTTCCCTAAAAAGTGATTTTCCCCTTAATTTAGGTTTTTACCAGTTTTTAGTTTTTAATCATATTTCCTATAGAATCTAGAAATTTCATTCTAAGCAAGAAGATCCATCACCATTACAAACACCACATACGTCAAGTTTTGCATCTCCTTTAGCGACTCCAAGACAATCATAGAACAAGCAGTAACTGCAACATTTTATGTCATAGTTGTTTCTGCCACATCGGATACAGCCATTGTTACTGTACATTCTTGTGCTTCTCCCGAAGATGGTATTGTTAATGATTTTGCTTAATATATTTTGACAGTAATTAAAAAGTTTTTTTTATGACTTTATTTAGTCTAATGTGTTTTTATATACTTTCATTGTTAAACTTATTATTACAGTAACTAATATTAATAAGGGATATAAATTGTACCAAATATCAGAAAAGCCCGATCCTTTAAGCATAATTTCCCGAGCTATACGAATAAAGTAGGTTAGTGGTACACAATCACCAATATATTGTGCCCAGCCTGGCATTCCTAAAAATGGAAACATAAATCCAGTTAACATTAAAGATGGTAATAAAACAAATACTGACATTTGTAATGCCTGTGTTTGATTGTTTGCAATAGTTGAAATTAAAAAACCAATGGCAAGATTACAAATAATAAATAAAATAATACACAATAAAAGCAACCATAAACTACCTTGAATAGGAATATCAAATAGCCAATTGGAAATCGCAAGTATTATAATTGATTGAAATAGACAAATAAAAATAAAAGGAGTAATTTTGCCGATCATGACCTCTAACGGCTTAAGTGGCATAGCTAAAAGATTCTCCATGGTGCCTCGTTCTCTTTCTCTTGTAAGAGCTAATGCTGTCATCATCACGCCAGTAAAAATTAATACCATACCAATTAAAGCAGGTACAATATTATATCTTGTGAAACCCTCTGGATTATAAGACTTATGTACATCAATGTTAAAAGATGTTGATTTGTTTTCTAGTATACCAAGACTTCCTTTAAATTCTTGTGCTACGACTGTATTAACAATACCATTAAGAGAGGAGATTGCACCGCCAACAGAAGATGGATCTGATGCATCAGCCTCGAGTAAAATATTTGGCTTTTTACCACGTATCACATCTTGTGTAAAATTATCAGGAATAGTAATGACAAATAAAACTTGACCTCGTTGTAAAAGCTTATTTCCATCTTCGTCTGTAGATATATTTTTAATCATTTTAAAATAATCAGAATTTTGTAATGACTTAACAATACTTCTAGTCAAAAAAGTATTATCTCTAGAAAGCATTGCTGTTGGTAATTGCCTAGGTTCTGTATTTATTGCATATCCAAATAACAATAATTGCATTATTGGTAGCATTACAATCATCACTAGTGTTGGTCTATCTCTTTTTAACTGAATAAATTCTTTTCTTATAAGAGCTTTTATTCGTTGCAAAGAAAAATTAAGCATTCTAATTCTCCTTGGCTTTTTTTAGATAATAAATAAAAGCATCTTCCAAAGATGTTTCAGTTTGTTGATAAATAATTAAATATTTTGACAGTTGTGCCTGTAATATATCTTGTAATTTACCCTTATCTTTACCACAAATATGTAACTTTTCTCCGAACAAAGCCATGGTGACAATATCCATGTTGCCATCTAATGCTTGCCTTAATTTAGATACCTTGTCTCCAGAGATTTCAAAAGTTGTAAGGCCAGTACTTTTAATAACATAGTCTAAAGTTCCCCTGACCATAATATTACCATAAGCAATATATATAATTTCATGACATCTCTCAGCTTCGTCCATATAGTGCGTAGTGACCAAAACAGTCATTCCTTGTTCAGACAAGTGGCTAATCTCGTCCCAAAATTCACGTCTTGCTTTAGGATCGACTCCTGCGGTTGGCTCATCTAACAACAAAATTTGTGGCTCATGTAAAATACACGCGGCTAATGCTAATCTTTGTTTCCAGCCACCAGAGAGGCTACCTGCTAATTGATTGGCCCTATTCTGCAAACCTAGCTTAATTAAGGATTTGTTAACTTTATCTTCGATATTGCTTAATCCATATATATTAGCTACAAAAGCAAGATTTTCTTTAATTGTTAAATCTTCCCAAAAACTAAATTTTTGTGTCATATAGCCAATTTTTTTACGAATTAATTCTGTTTGAGTTATAATATCATACCCCAAACAAGTACCTTGTCCAGAATTTGGAGTCAACAGCCCACATAGCATACGAATAGTTGTAGTTTTTCCACTACCATTTGGGCCTAAAAAACCATAAATTTTTCCTTTAGAAACAGAAATATTAATATCTTTAACCACTTCTTTATTTCCAAATTTTTTAGTTAGGTGAGAAACATCTATGGCAAAGTCGGTCATATTATTTAATCCTTACTGAAATTGGTAATCCGGGGTGTAAATTTTGAGCTTGATTATTGAACGTTGCCTCCACCATAAATACCATTTTATCTCGACTTTCTATACTATAAATAACAGGAGGAGTAAATTCAGCCTTACTTGATATAAAAGAAATTTTTGCGGGAATTTCTGCCTGACATCCATCACATATTACTTTAATTGGCATTTGATATTTTAGACTAGCAAGTATCTTTTCTGGCACGAAAAACCTTATCTTAACATTTTCTGGTGGAAGTATTGAAACTACAGGTGTTCCTTTTGCCACATATTCGCCAAGTCGAAAATAAACATCTTCTATCATTCCTGATACTTTGCTTTTTACGTTATTGTTATCAGCTTGTTTTGTTATTTTTAATAAATCCTGTTGAGCAATTTCAATTTCATTTTGAGCCATTTTTAATTCATCTTCACGAGCAGAAAGCATGGCCGATCTTAATGAGGCCTCAAGCTCAGCAACTTTTGCTTTTGCACTTTTATAGGCAGCAAGTTTTTGATCAAAATTTTCCTGACTTACTATTTTTCTTTTAAGCAATTTTTGAGCCCTTTGGTATTCTTTATTTGTATTTTCTAACACTGCCATTGCTTGTGCTTTTTGCCTAATAAAAACCTCTAATTCTTGTTTTCTTTCTCCTTTGCTTAAATTAGCATAATTAGCATATGATTTATCAAGTTTATTTTTTGCTTGAATGATGTTTGCTTTCCAAATTTCACTATCCACTGTAAATAATTGTTCACCAGAGTTAATTTTTTGTCCTTTAATGATATTTATTTTATCTAAAATACCACTTGTATAAGGTGATATATAAACATATTCCCCTTCAATATAACCATTAAAAATATTATCATCCGTCTTTGAACATGCGAGCGAAAGAAGCAATCCACATAACAAAAATAATTTCATTTTCCCTCCTTTGCCATATTTAATATTACATCACACTTTTTGCATTATTTTCTTCCGTTAAAAATTTTTTATATATAACAGTTTGATTCTGTTTTATTTTTATTAATCTCGCAATGGCTAAATTCTAAATATCCTAATAAAAATATGTTATCGCAAACAATTTAATCTCTCTTTTCCCGAACATAAAATAAAAAAAGCGAAGCTCAAAATGTTTTGAACTTCGCTTTCTAAAAGGTTTTATCCTTTTTTATTTATTAATCACATTTGCTATAGAATCTAGGAATTTCATTCAAGATTTCTAACTTACCAGTAAGTATTTGAGTATTCTTGTTTAGCAATTTTATAGTTGTTGCTGAATCAATATTCCTTTGTCTAATAGTTCTTCCAACCATACGACGAAGTTTTCTTTGATATATTTCAATCTGAGAAAGAGTCGGATAGTTATCATACTGTGTACAATAAATAGTGTTTGTGCATGCAGTAATTACATCTGAAAGGTTAGCCAACAATACTTTTATTTTGCCATTCCAATATTCGCTCCTATTAACCCTTCTTTGTGCAGATGATTCCATATCTCTAATTGGTGGATATGGAGCAGGCTCTTTTAACAACAATGCAGTTTGTTTGGTAATTAACGTTACAAATTCATCTCCAGTTAATCCTGCCTTCTCTCCTTTAATGCTTGTTTCTGTACATTCTAAGCAAGAAGATCCATCACCATTACAAACTCCACACCTATCTACAATAGCAGATCCATCAACAACCCCTGCGCAGTCTACGCACTTGTTGTTACCATTACAAACACCACATTGGTCAAGAACAGCAGAGCCGTTAGGTTCTCCTGCACAATCTAAACAAGATGTTCCGTCTCCGTCACAAACACCACATATGTCAAGTTTTGCATCTCCTCCAGCGACTCCAAGACAATCTATAGAACAAGCAGTAACTGCAACATTTTGTGTCATAGTTGTTTCTGCCAATCCATCGGATACAGTCAATGTTACTGTACATTCTTGTGCTTCTCCCAAAGATGGTATTGTTAATGATAATGTTGGGGTTACTGTTTTTTCATTTGTCAAAGTTGCACCTGTACAATCTGTAGTCCAACTATATAACAATGCAGTTCCATCAGGTTCTGTACAGCTAGTTCCATCTAACTGAATAGTTGTTATGCTTCCTTGGCAATCAGCTTCATAAGTATGAGCATCTCCTTCACAAGCAGGAGGGTTGTTTGTTGAACATGTAACCAATGTCTTGTTTGCAATAACAGATTCGCCATCTAAATACCAAGAAGTTGATACAGAATCTAATGTCGTATTAAATGCATTGTCAACGCTTCCTGATATAAACATCGTAGGTTGTCCACGATCTTCAGGATCTGGATTTACAGCATTTTTTGAACCAACAGGAATTGATACTTCAAATGCGTTGTTATTCTTATATCCAAAATAAGCTTGAATAGAAGAATCAGCGTTTACGCTAATACATTTAGCAACAGGTTCAACTTTAGCACATTTTGTTGAGCTATTATTAGCCGTCACAGTTTTAGCGTCATCACTATTTGTTTTTAAACTCCATGTGATTTCTTTATCAGAAGCAAATGATACGCTAAATGCACCTTTTACTCTTCCTGTAGTGAATATGCTTGTTTGATTGCAATAATCACTTTCAAGTCCAGTGATAACATTTACAGTATTACCTGTAGTATTACATGTTAGAATAGTAACGTCCTCTGCATTTACATTTTCATAACCAAAATATGCTGTATATGTGTCATCTTCATTGTCCATTACACATTCTAAAATTGGCGTAATAGCTTTTAAAGAATCAACGCAAATGTTGCTTTCACATTTTTGATTAGTTCCGCAATCTGAATCAGCTTCACATTGAGGTTTACACTTTCCAGCTTGGCAACCGTATTCACAAGTAATAGTTTTTCTTCCATAGCCTTCAATCGTTTTCTTATTCTTAT
>CAZHSB010000061.1:0-7641 GCA_964534945.1 uncultured Bdellovibrionales bacterium
ATGGAACGTTAATAATTGCGATAGAAAATCAGTTGGGATTAAAATATTTTGCAGGATATCCTGAGGATCATGTAGGGAAGAAATTTTTTGGGATTCAAGGGCTATATGCAGATAAAACTCCTATAACTTTTGGGAAAAAAGAGCTCACAGACAGGATTAAAAAAGCGGGGTGTGAAGATATAAAGTTTTATTATCCATTTCCTGATTATAAGTTGCCTAAATTTATTTTTTCAAAAAAAGATTTTTATGGAGATTCTAGTATTTTTGAAAAATTGAATGGATGTGATGATGTTTTTAATGGTAAACAATATGAACCGGATTTTTTAATGTCTTCTACATGGTTAATATTGTTAAAGAATGAATTGATCGAAGATTTGTCAAATTCATTTTTAATTTTTGCTAACAAATCAAAAATTAAAAATGTAAATAGCTAAGAGGATAATTATAAAGTTAAGGATTGTTTGAGAGGTTATTAATCTTAGATGAAAAAATTTTTATGTGATTATATAAAAACAAAATATGAGTTTAATGAAAAATATAGTGTTTGGATGTCTGATAAGTTTGATGAAGATGTGGATGTGTCTTTTTTTGAAGATGAAAAATATTTATATGATTCAATTCTAAATTCAAAAGATAAGGGGATTTTTTCAGATGAGCTACGATTTTTTGTAAAAGATGATAATTCTAAATTTGCTTTTTCCGATGTAAGAACAAATATTTTAAGACCTGTGATAAATAACCTTCATGGCATTGGTTTAGAAATTGGTTCTGAATATGGATGTTTATCTTATTTTTTAAGTGAAAATTGCGATCATCTTTTTTCTTTTGATAGAGATTTAAAAAAATCTTGTATTGCATCATTAAGATGTAATGATCTTATAAATGTTGATTTCATTTATGATAAATCATTGCCGAATTTTTCTCAAAAACTTGATTTTGTTGTTATGGTTGGAACTTTTGATTTTTCAAATACCTTTGGGGGAGAAATTAAAAAACTTGATGAATGTATTAATTATTGTAGATCAATTCTTAAGGATGATGGTATTTTTATTTTCGCTTTTAATAATGATATTGGTTTAAAGAAGTTGTTGGAGCTTAAAGAGAATAATATATTTAGCTTTAATAAAAATCAGGTGATTTTTAAATTAGAAGAAAATGGTTTTAAAAATTTTGACTTATATTATCCATTTCCGGATTACGTTTATGCAAATTTAATATTATCTTCAAATGTTGTTAATTTTCCGCAAATTGATGTTTCTTCTTTAATTTGTGCTTCTGGTGCGCAAGAAAATCTAAAATATTTCAAGTCGTTTTTTTTTAATGAAGAATTGAATAAAATTGTGAAAAGTGATAAATGGAGAAAACTCTCAAATTCTTTTTTAATTGTAGCAAGTCCTGAAAAAAAATTTACTAAAAATTTTGTATTGTCAAACTACTACTCAACAATGAGAAGAGGATGTTACGCGATTGAAACAAGAATTGTGGATGAATCAAATTCATTAATTGTAAAACGTAATCATATGTCAACTAAGAAGCCTTTAGGTGATGCTTTAGTAAAGCAATTTGTTAAAGATGAAGAATATTTTGTTGGAACATCATATTTTGGGGAGTTTAAAAAAATTGTATCTGTAAAGGATTGGACGATTCGAGAAATCTCTTCTTGGGCAAAAAAATGGATTGATTATCTAATTAAAAATTCAAAGTTTGATCCAATTTTAAATGTAAGAGTAATGGATGCAAAATTTTTCGATTGTTATCCAGGCAATATTATAATAGATAGTTCGGGGAAAATAGAGGTTTTTGATTTAGAATGGCATTCAAACAAAAAAATTACATTAAATCAAGTTGTTATTAGAGGAATGAAAAATTGTTTTTGTCGTGTTCCTGTAGTCGCAAAAAGTTTAGAATGTGAAAAAAGTTATAAAGAAATTATTACAGAAATTTTAAAAAATCTTGAATTGAACGTAGTAGAAAGTGATTTTGTTTATGCTTCTAAAATTGAAGAAGAATTAGTGAGGGAGGTCTTTGGTGGCGAGTATTTATTATATGATTGGTTACAGCAAAAACCAATTGTAGAATTGTTGTATGATGATTGTTTGAAAGTTATTAGCTCTTTTATGGAGCAAGCACAACAATTAATTTATGCACAAGATGTAATTAGTCAGAAAGAAAGAGTAATTTCGGCAAAACAAGGGATAAAGACAAATTTTGAAAAAGAAATTTGTCTTTATAAAGAAATGATAAAAAAAGATGGCGAGTTAATAGAGGAACTTAATAACAATATAGCCAAATTAGCACAGGAGTTAAATTTAATTAAAACAGGTGTTGTGTGGAGGGTTTATAGCTTATTAAAAAATAAAATCCCTCCTAGTGTTTATCGAATAATGCGATGTTTATTAAAACTTTTTTATTGGTTCCTAACACCTCATAAGTTGTTAGGAAGAATACGCTATTTAAAAGAAAGAAAATTAAAAAGTATGGAGTTGGCTTCTGAGGAAAAAATTCTAAAAGATAAAACAGAAATGATAAATTTTGAAAATAAAAATACTGAAAAATCAATCTTGTTTGTTTTACACGCCGAAGGTGGGGGCACAGAGAGTCATGTGTGTGATATGGCTGATTTGTTATTAAAAGAAGATATATCATCATTTATTTGTAAACCAAGTATTAATGGCCCTGATTGGATAAAAATTTTATCTTTTAGGACAAAATCTTTTAATTCTTTTTCGTATGATTTAAATATTAAAAACAATGAAAAGTTTGAAGAAATTTTGACTTGTTTAAATATTAAACATATTCATATTCATCATTTAATGGGATATGGCATCGAAGCTATAAATTTGTTTATGTCTGCAGCGAAAAATTTAAAACTTCAATATGATATTACAATTCACGATTATATGACTGTTTGTCCCAGAATAAATATGGTCAGTAATTTTGGAATTTTTTGTGGAGAACATGGTGTATCTTACTGTGAATCGTGCATTCAGCGTTTGGGATCTCCATTTGGAAAACCTTCGATCTTAGAGTGGAGAGAGCGTTTTTCTAAATTATTTGATAGCGCAAGACGTTTATTTGTTCCGAATCAAGATGTGAAGGAAAGAATGGAGCGATACTTCCCTCAAAATAAATTTTTAGTTCGCATTCATCCAGAAATAACTTTAGAAAAAAATTTTATAAAAGGGACCCAGCAAATTGATCCGACATCAGTACGTGTGGTAGCTTTACTTGGGGTGATCACAGAACATAAGGGGGCTTCGGTTTTTCAAGCAACTGTAGAGTATGCTAAAGAGAATAATTTGTCACTTAAGTTTGTTATAGTTGGTTATTCGGATAGAGATGATATTTTTAGGTCTTTAGGGGTCGAAATAACTGGGAAATACAAAAAGGGTGAAGAAATAAGTCTTTTATCGAAATATAATCCTGATATTATATGGTATCCAGCTGTGTGTCCAGAAACATATAGTTATACACTTTCTGTTGCGTTTATGACTTCAATTTATCCAGTTGCTTTTAATTTGGGAGCGATATCGCAAAGGATAAAAGAGCATAATTGGGGAGGGTTAATTCCGGTTAAACATATGCTGTCTCCTGAAAAAATTGCAAAATTTTTGTTAAATGTGAAAATTCTCCAAATGCCATTACTCGTTAAAGAGGGATTCGTTTTCTCTAATAGTTTTTTTAAAGATTATTATGGCATTGATAGTAATGAATTAAAATAATTAAGGAAAAGCATGTGTTTAAAAATTGTTGAAAAATATGTTAGGTCTTTTTTAAAAAAAGTAGGAGTTGTTTTTATTTACAGAAAGTTTTTTTTGAAATCATGCAATGAAGGTTTTGATCTTATTTTTGATGAAGAGTTTTATTTGAAAAAAAATAATGATGTAGCGATTTCTCGGATGAATCCTAAGCTTCATTATATTTTGTATGGTTGGAAGGAAGGTCGTGATCCGAGTCCTCTTTTTATTACAAATTATTATTTAAGCCAACTGCATAAAACTTTAAAAAAAAATTTAGATCCAATTTCTCATTATATCTTATATGGAGCGAAAGATAAATTAAATCCTCATCCGTTATTTGATTCAAGATTTTATAAGGAGGCATATGAAGTTAAATTTGAGCCCCCTCTTATTCATTATTTGAAAAATTTAAACAATAATCCACACCCATTATTTGATGTATCATTCTATCGCAAAAATTATCAAATTGGAGAAGCGAGTGATTTGCCGCCGATATCTCATTATTTATCAATTGGAATATATAATGATTTTAAAATTAATAAAGATTTTACAATTAAGGATTTATCTAAAAATGGTATCTTGGAAAAGATAAATGTTTTTTGTCCTGATGTTTTGTATAACGTTTCGGTTAAAAATGAGGATTACTTTCCAAGCTTATTAAGTTTAAAAAACAAATATGCGAAAATGGTTGATATTATTATACCAGTATATAGGGATTTAAGTGCTACGAAAAAATGTATTGAAAGTGTGTTAGGGGCGAAAAACAATACTTGTATGAGGTTAATAATCATAAATGATAAGTCGCCGGAAAATGAAGTAACATTATATTTAAATTCATTGAAAGTATCAGAAAATTTATTAGTAATTACAAACAAAGAAAATCTAGGATTTGTAGCTTCTGTAAATTTGGGAATGTCTCAATCTAAAAATAATGACGTATTACTTTTAAATAGCGATACTGAAGTTTCTAATTTTTGGTTGGATAGAATAGTCAGTCATGTTGAGCTTGAAGAGAATGTTGGAACAATAGCACCTTTTTCAAATAATTCAACAATTTGTAATTATCCAACATTTGAGGGGTTTACTAATTTTAATAGTAAACAAACAGTATCTGATATCAGTGATCACCTTTTTGAATCCAATAAAGGACGTGCTGTGTGCATTCCAACATCTGTTGGTTTTTGTATGTTTATAAAAAGGGAATGCTTAAATGATGTGGGATTGTTTGATGTAAAAGCCTTTGGTAAAGGATATGGAGAAGAAAATGATTTTTGTGAACGTGCTTTATCAAGAGGATGGAAGCATTTTTTGGCAGTAGATGTTTTTGTTTATCATGAAGGGGAAAAAAGTTTTAAAGAATCATCAAATATAAGAAAGCTAAATTCTCATGCAATTTTAATTAAACGTTATCCTTTGTACGATAGGAAAATAGCTTCATTTTTTTCGGTAGATTCGATTTTTCCATTTCGGATTTCCTCAATGATAAAAGAAATGGAGGCAACTTCTCAACCAAAGTTTTTGTTGTTTGTTCTACAAAAAGATATGGCGCAATTAGAAAATTTAAAAATTTATTCTGAATTGAAAAATAATGTTTTAAGTTCAAATGCAAAAATAGTTTCTTTTATTTATGATGATGAAAAATCCATTTCTATAAAATATGAATCAAAATTTTTTGAAAAGCCCGTGACTTTTAATGTAGGTTCATTAAATAGTGAGTTAATAAGGGATATCTTGCTGGCTTGTAACTTTACAAGAAGTTTTGTTGCTAATATTTCTCAAAATGTTGAGTTGTTATCTTTTTTTATAAAATCCATAAATATACCATTTGATGTCTATTTTGAAAAATTAAGCTTTTTATGTCCATTAAATTTAGAGTGTTGTAAGAAAAATTTTGAAAGTAATACCGAATCCAACTTGATTTGTAATCGTTGTCTGGAAGAAGGTGGAAATGCTAAATATAATGATATAATATTATTTAAACTTTTAAATCGTTGGCTTACAGAAGAAGCAGAAAACATTATTTTAAAAGATAAAGAAGCTTGTAAATATTTAATAAAAATAAAAAAGGATATTGCAAAAAAAATTATCTTTATAGATGATTTGAAGTCCATATTTAATAAAGAAGGGGTTTCGAAAAATTTTATAAAAAGAGAAGATAATGTTGCAAGATATAAAATAACGTTACTTCCAAGTGGTCCAGCAACGACAGCCCCCGATGCTAGTGGTTATATCAGGTGTATCTTGCCATTTTCACATCCATCTATGCAGAGTTTGTTAACACCACAGATTCTTCCTTTAGACTCTTATACATATTTTGAGGCAGATATTGTTGTTTGTAATAGAACTAGCGTTTCAACTTCGCAACAGATAGATAAATTACTTAAGTACTGTAGAAAGCATCGTGCAAAATTGATTTATGATCTTGATGATGATTTATTTGATTTACCTCTTGAACATCCTGAACATGAATTGTATGTTAAAATGATGGAACCAATAAGGGAAATTATATCAGAAGCTCATCAAGTTAGGACGACAACGGCATTATTGAAAGAAAAATTATCATTGTTAAATAATAATGTCGTTTTGGTTCCTAACTTATTAGACGAGACGATTTGGGGTAAGCCAGAGTTGAAAACAAACAACAAAAGTTTAAATTTACTTTATATGGGGACGTGTTCACATAATGCTGATTTTGACATGATCAAACCAGCACTGCGGAAATTAAAGAGTGATTTTCAAGATAAAGTAAAAATTTTTGTTATTGGTGTGACAACTGAACGAAAAACGGAAGATTGGTTTGAGTTCTTGTGTCCATCAAACGAAATAGCATTAAATTATCCAGCTTTTGTTAATTGGATTCGTGCCAATAATATTTTTGACATAGGCTTAGCACCACTTGTTAAAAATACCTTTAATAGATCAAAAAGTTATATAAAGTTTTTAGATTATTCTGCATTAGGTCTTGTTACTGTTGCTTCTGATATTGATTCGTATCAAGCTGTTATCCGCGATGGTGAAAATGGGCACCTAGTGCGAGATGACTGGTATAGTTGTTTATCAAAATTATTGAATGATTTTGATTTAATGCAGAAAGAAAAAGAGGTTGCAAATGGTGAATTTGAAGCTCAATATACGTTAAAATCAAAAAGTGAAGAACTCATAAAATTAGTCAGCCACCATCTTCATGTGTAATGACGGTGATTGTTATAAAAAGTTTTTTTTACTTGTCACGTCCTGAAATAAGTCCACACATTTTGATGGAGACAGGAGATGGGAAAATGCAAAGAGAAGGTGAGAGTGATAAAGCAATATGCGGAGAGTTTTAAGAAGCATGTTGTATTAGAAATTGAATCAGGCATACTGAATCAAGCAGAAGCGAGCAAGGAATATAACATTCCACGTCAAACGATATCAGGGTGGGTTGATAAATATGGAGTGATAAAGAAACAATTTGTGGAGGTAATAATGAAAGATCAAAAAGATGAGATAAAGGCATTGAAGGAGAAATTAGCAGATATGTGTATAAAATTAGGAGTATACGAGTGCATGATGGAAGAAGCTGGCAAGGATTATGGATTTACGTTAAAAAAAAACATAAACTCAAAGGAATTAGAGCTTATAAAGAAAGAAACGGGGGAAGTGTTAAAAAAGTATGCACTGTAATGGGATATTCACGGAGTGCGTATTATAAGTATGGGATGAGAAAAGAAAAGGCTGAAAATGAAGAGTTTAAGTTTTTAGATCGAGTTCGAGAGGTTCGCCGAGAGCAACCGAGGATAGGGACAAAAAAGCTACAAAAGATAATAAACGAAGGGAACGAAGAAAAGATAGGTATAGTGGACCCCAATTTCTGGACAGGTATATTTGTTAGTTTTCTTATGAAATAATAATAAGAAAAGGA
>CAZHSB010000062.1:0-7569 GCA_964534945.1 uncultured Bdellovibrionales bacterium
TTGTTGCAAGGACTGTCGCCAATCCAGCATTTTGCATACCTACCTCAATAGAAATTGTTCGCCTTTTTGCCTCATTCATCTTCATAAATGTGCCACAAAACCAACCAGCAATATATCCAATTAAATTATGTAAAAAAGCAACTAAAAAAATCATAAATCCAGATTTAAGGAGTACATCTCCAAAATGAGCGACTACTCCCCATACAATACATGCAAGACCAATAACAGAAATTCCAGGCATTATCTTACAAATATCAGGATATATTTTCTTTTTTGCGAATAAACAATTAAATGATAATCCAATGATTACAGGAAAAATTGTGACAATTAAAACAGACTTAAACATCCCTATAACATCAACATTCACAGATTCATTGGCCAAAAAATAAACTAAAAAAGGAGTCATAACTGGAGCTAACAAGGTTGAAACAGTCGTCATTCCTACAGAAAAAGCAACATCACCTTTACATAAAAAAGACATAATGTTTGAAGATACACCACCAGGACAACAACCAACCAATATCAATCCTAATGCTATTCCTTTAGGTAAATTAAAAATATGAACAATAGAAAAGGCAATTAAAGGCATAAATGTATATTGTGCCAAAGTACCAATCCCGATGTCTAAAGGCCTTTTTAATAAAATCTTAAAATCATCTGTCGATAACGTCATACCCATTGTAAGCATAACCATGCCAAGGATTACTGTTTGCATATCGCCTTTTACCCAAACAAAAAAATTTGGATAAAAAAAAGCAATAATAGAAATAATAATAACAAATGCAGATGTATGAGATGAAAGTTTTTGACTTATATTTTGAAAAAATTTTAACATTATTTTGCTTCTTTCTTTTTTGAGTTCGGTCACTTTTTTAAATTACATTTCTTCCACTTAATGCCCTAGATAATGTTACATCATCTGCATATTCAAGTTCCGACCCTTTCGACATTCCTTGTGCAAGACGAGAAACTTTAATATTCATACTCTTTAATCTATCTGCTATAAGAAGAGAGGTGGCATCGCCTTCGACTGTAGAAGATGTCGCCAAAATGACTTCTTTGATAGTTCCAGCTTCAAGCCTTTTAAAAAGTTCTTTTAACTTCATTGACTCAGGTCCCAATCCTTTTAACGGTGCCCAAAGGCCATGGAGCACATGGTAAATTCCATTAAACTCTCCCATCCTTTCAAACGCGATTACATCCATTGGCTTTTCAACGATACACAACAATGAAGAATCTCGTGAAGAATCAGAACAAATTTTACAAATTTTTGATTCGGAAAGATTAAAACATGTTTCACAAAAGCATGTATTATTAACTGCATCGATCAAAGCTTTACTTAAACTTTCAGCAATTTCTCGGTCGTTATTTACAATATGATATGCTAACCTTGTTGCTGTTTTTTCTCCGATTGAAGGAAGCTTTGAAAGCTCTCGTACCAATTTTTTCATTGATTCAGGAAATAATTGCATGACAAAAATCCTGTCTCAAAAGTTAAAATAGCCCAGGAATTGACATCCCGCCTGTAACAGAAGAATATCTTTTTTCACTCTCTGATTTTACTTTTCTTATTGCCTCATTTGTTGCGGCTATAATTAAATCTTGAAGCATATCAACATCATTTGGACTAACTACACTCTTATCAATTTTTAAAGAAACAATCTCATTTTTCCCATTAACAGAAACATTTACCATACCTCCCCCAGAAGATGCATCCATAACAACTTGTTCTGTTTCTTGTTGTACCTTTTGCATTTCTTGTTGCATTTTTTGTGCTTGCTTCATTATCTGTTGCATATTTCCAGGCATACCGCCGAATCCTTTTCCCATAATTACTCTCCTATTTTTATATTATTTTTTCTATATCTGTTCCAGGAAAAATATCCTTTAACTCTTTAAAATTAGAATCTTCATAAACTGTTTTTTTCTCGTTTTCTTTTTCTTTCTTTTCTTCTTCCTTTTCCTTTCCGACTACAGTATGTAAAGAATCAAAATCTTTTGGCGAAATTTCTTCAAATTGTAAATACCAATCCTTGCTTCCTGTAAATTCTTCTATTCGCCTTAAAAGCAACTCTTTATTTTCACTAGTTTTAAAATAATGAATTATGGAAGTTGCTCCTTTTACCTTTATTGATTTCTCATTTAATACAAATTCGACCCTTTTTAAATAAGACTCTAAGACTTTCGTTCCTACCTTTTCTATAAATTTTATAAATTCCTCTGCGACAAATGACCTTTTTTCTTTTGGCACTGCTGCGCTTAAATCCACTGACTTATCTTCATGGTTATCTTTTTTTACTTGCTTTCCACTATTTTTTTTTTGAAGCTTTTGTTCTAACTGTCCACTTAAACTTGTCGCGCTCGAAGAAGAATTTTGTCCTTCTTTATTTTCTATTTTTTTTTCATCAATATTTATCGAGCTTATATTATTAGAAGAAATCGTTTGAATTTTATTTTTAAATGCAGATATTAACCATGCAATATCTTTAACAGGTTCTCTTGTTGCCATTCTAACAACGAGTGCCTCCAAAGAATATTTTGGATAAGAACTTTTAATAATTTTATCTACCCCTTGCCTTAGTATGCCAAAAAGATCTTGAATATCTTGTAAGCTCAAATCGTTGGATTCTTGTATTAAAATTTTTATTTCTTCATCATCTAAACCAGAAGATGAAAGAAGATCTAATCCATTTAATCTTGCAAGTAATAAATCTCTAAAATAAGATAAGAATTCATCTAGAAATAAAGATATATTTGATGCAGATGTAAAAATGTTTTGCAAAATTGAGATTGCTAATATTGCATTTCTTTTTATTATTGCAGATGACAACTCAACAATAACAGCTCTTTGAACCATACCTAAGATGTTGCTTGTTTCTTTTGTGGTAATTTTTTTATCTTCGCAAAAAGATACCACTCTATCTAGCAAAGATTGAGCATCTCGCATAGAACCATCAGAAAGTTTTGATATCATTCTTAATGCTTCTGCATCTATTTTTATCTTTTCCTCATCTAAAATTTCTTTTAATCTTTCCCTTATTTCATCAAAAGATAACGATCTAAAGTCATGACGTTGACATCTTGAAATAACAGTTTCTGGAATTTTATGAAGCTCCGTCGTCGCTAAAATAAAAATGGTATTCGCAGGTGGCTCTTCTAAACTTTTTAACAAAGCATTAAAAGCGGAAATACTAAGCATATGAACTTCATCTATAATATAAATTTTATATTTTGAATTTGGCGGAGGAAGTGTTCTAAATGATTCTATAAGCTCTCTTATATCATCGACGCTGTTGTTTGATGCGCCATCCATTTCTCTTACGGCTAGGCTTGTTCCTGCAGTGATTTCTTTACAATTTACGCATTCAAGGCATGGTGTCGGTGTTGGGCCGTGTATACAATTTAAAGATTTTGCAAAAATTCTCGCTATTGAAGTTTTCCCTACGCCTCGGGGACCAGAAAACAAAAAAGCATGGGCAATTTTATCTCTTTTAATTGCATTTACCAAACTTCTTGTTATATGTTCCTGACCTGTAACAGAAGCAAAAGTTTGTGGACGATATTTTCTAGCAAAAACAAGGTATGACATAGCAAAAATATAACAAAATACGCTTTAAGGCATAAAAATCGTTTTAAACGGCAAAAAATGTATCACAGGAAAAAAATCGCTGTGGCTGCTTTCTTCCGAACCTGACCAAGTCCGCGACCATTCCTCGCACATTCTTCACCGTCTTTATATTGTAGCAAGCAAGCTTTTAAAAGAAAAGCTTTTAAGTTATAGGACACGCACTTTTTTAATTATATTACCCCAAAAAGTGCATGTCCTGTTTTTGATATGTCCTGTTTTTGATATGTCCTGTTTTTGATATGTCTTGTTTTTGATATTTGATATCCATATTTTTGACTAAAATCCTAGATAACTTACACTGCTACAAGTGATAATTTTTAAAGGTTTTTTTTTTAAAGAAAGGGCAAAAAAATGACTATTATGTCCAAAAAACACATTGAAGCGCTTAAAAAAGCACTTCCTAAAAAGAATGAGTTTTTAACGGATTTTACGTTGAACAATGATGATGGGGCTATCGTTTCTATAAAGAAACGAAAGTTATTTTCTCGTTGTTGTCAAAAAAATCAGGAGGCTGTTTACGAATGCAGGTTCTTGCCACCAGAAGATGATAATGACACTGGTTGCTTGGAGGCTCGAAAGTTACAAGGCCCCTACGGGATTGCTGGAATTTGGGGAGAGCCAAAACAAGTCTTTCAAGAAATTGTTCGGTCTCTTCGTTAATGCTGAGAGTGTGATTCTTTTTAAAAAGGTTTTTAAAATTATCACTCTCTTTTTTTACTTAATAAAAATTTTAGACGCCAAGCTTATCCCTCTAAACCATTTTTGACCAATTTTAAAAGCTTCTTTTCGCATCGACTCCTTGCTTCCCATAAATCTTGAAAATGCACCATTTGTTTTTTCCAAATTTTCTATCCAATTATCACTATTTATTTTTAATCTTTTTAATATTGGAATTATTGTTTGAGGAATATTTCCTCTTTTATCTTTTTTCAATTCTCTTCCCGCAATATCTAATATTACCAAATACTCACTCAAACTAATCGGTAAAAATCCTCCATCTTTTTTATCTATATTTAATAACCACGAATCTCTTTTACTTTCTTTCTCTAAACATTGCCTATTAAAACTATTGTTAACTTTTTTTAATTTTTCTTTTGCATTTTTTGCCTTTATTCTTTCATATGCACTTGTAAAAATACTTTTTTCTGGAAGATTTGAAACCTTCGCCCGAATCGGATTTAAATCTATATATAAAGCACATTGCAATGCACTCGCCTCATCATATATTCTTTTACACACAAATCTTCCCTCCCAAAATCTTCCCTTACACCCATCTTCTTTATTTGCTTTTTTAGCGATATACTCGCTTATTGATTTCATAAACCAACTAATATTTACAAGCCTCATTTTTATCTTCCTTAACTTTTCTTTGTCCTGTAACAATAATTCATTCTCCATTTCTTCTATTACAGCACTTTTAGGATACAATTTTCGCCATCTTGTGACGATGTCTTCATCATCTAATAATTTTATTTTTTTATGATTAACCTTTAATAATATATGCAAATGATTACTCATTATTGCAAAGCCAAGAATATCTATGCAAAATATTTCTGATAATTTTTTTAATCTATCCTGAACCCATTTTTTCCTATGTTCATAATCTTTATTATCTTTAAAATCTTTCCCGCACAAAAAACATTTTCTAACACATCTTGAGATACAGTGATACATATTGTCTTCTCCCTCTATCACAATATTTTTTCTGGCTTTTGTCATATGTCTCCTAAATATTATTAAAAAAAATAATTTCTCTACAATTTCTATCTTCGAATATTTAATATTTAAAGTTTCCTATTTTGATTAAAAGTAAAAAGTGCATGTCCTTTTTTATGCTTCTCTACAATTTCTATCTTCGAATATTTAATATTTAAAGTTTCCTATTTTGATTAAAAGTAAAAAGTGCATGTCCTTTTTTATGCTTCACAAAATTGCAAAGAAACAGTAAGATACTTTTTTATAAGGGGACATGTCTATTATGGTAACCAAGCAAAAACAAATTGACGAAGATTTTTCATTAGAATGTGTAAATGATAAACAAAAACGAGGATTTTGGCAGATGTTTACAATAATGCTTGGTTTTACATTTTTTTCAGCTAGCATGTGGGCTGGCGGAACCCTTGGGGTGGGACTTTCTTTACATGATTTTGCCATATCGATTTTTGTTGGAAATTTTATTCTCGGAATTTATACTGCATTTCTAGCGTTAATTGCCGCTCGAAGTGGCTTGTCTATACATCTTCTCTCTCGTTATTCGTTTGGAGAAAAAGGATCTTTTTTACCATCTTTTATATTGGTATTAACGCAAATCGGTTGGTTTGGTGTTGGAGTAGCAATGTTTGCCATACCAACAAGCTTAGCATTAATAAACCTTCCAGTGTTAAATGGTTCTTGGCTTTTAGAAGGAAGCATTATTTCAATTAATGCCGATGCTGTTCAAATTCCTACGCACTTATTATATATATTAATCGCGATTTCGGGACTCTTAATGACCTCCACTATATACTGGGGGATTCGTGCATTAGCGATAATCAGCATGGTGGCAGTGCCAGCAATTGTAATTTTAGGCTCATATTCTGCCGTTCAAGCTTTATTTTTTGATCACGTTGATGGCTTCAAAACAGGTTTTGAATTTATAAAAACTTATCAACCAGTTATTGGAGATAAATTATCATTAGCAAGTGCTATTACTATCACCATTGGAAGTTTTATTGCTGGCGGAACATGCACGCCAGACTTTACTCGTTTTGCGCGAAACTCAAAAATCGCTGTCAGTACAACAGCGCTTGCTTTTTTCCTTGGAAATTCATTAATGTTTATTTTTGGTGCAACAGGCGCAATGATTTACAAACAATCTGATATAAGTCTTGTTTTAAACTTACAAGGATTATTATTGCCTGCGATTCTTGTTTTGGGATTAAATATTTGGACAACTAATAATAACGCCCTATATACTTCGGGTTTAGGGCTTTCAAATTTGACCAAACTTCCACAACGCTATTTGTTAATTTTTGCAGGATTTTTAGGAACAATATTATCAATATGGCTATACAATAATTTCTGCGACTGGTTAAATATTCTTAATACAGTCATTCCCCCAATTGGCTCAATTTTAATAATCGATTACTTCGTTATTAACCATGCAAAATATCCGCAACTTTCTCAAAAAATTTTCGATGCTATCAACATACCTGCTGTTTTTGCATGGGTTACAGGATCATTAGTTGCATTAATTGGATTACAAAAGATTCCGTTTCTTCATAGCGAACTTTTATCAAAAGGGCTCCCCGCAATTAATGGTATATTCGTTACTGCTATTGTTTACTACTTTTGTTCTTTCTTAAAAAAAGCTCTTCCTTCTCATAACGACAAAAAGTGAGTGTCCTTTTTTTATTATCCTTTTTTTATTACTTTTCATCCTCTCTCATATAAGAAAGCATGATTGTATTTCCTGTCCTATTAAAAGCAACTTCATTCATAGTTGATTCCATTATTATAATCCCTCTACCGTGAGAAGAAGTAATGTTTTCTTCTTTTCTCGTATCTAAAATATCTCTTGGATCAAATCCTTCTCCATCATCGTGAACTTGCAAAAAAAACATCTTATCAGTAAGCATTCCAAAAACTTCCACTGGCCTTTGAGGATCATTGTTGTTACCATGTTCGAGAGCATTGTGAATTGATTCTATCATTGAAAGCTCAATTTGAAATCTTTCACGATCATCCCAACCACGTTGAACTAAATCTGTAACTACTTTATCCACAAACTGATGAATTTCTTTTTCAGAGTAAAATCTTCCATGCAGTTCAGTAGCTTGCACCCCTTGATTAATATAATTTACGCTCTCTTTCTTTCCAAAAAAAGATGTTGAAAGATTTTCATTTCCATTTTTTGATATTACAGGCCCCATAAAATTCCCCTTTAATTCATATAAAAAAAT
>CAZHSB010000063.1:0-4953 GCA_964534945.1 uncultured Bdellovibrionales bacterium
GCACGTGCTATTTTTGCATCAAAAATTCCAGTTATTTCTGCAGTAGGGCACGAAAGTGATATAAGTTTATCTGATTTGGTAGCAGATGTTAGAGCTCCAACTCCAACAGGAGCCGCGGAAATAGCAGTTCCTTTAATGTCAGATCTTTCAAAGACTGTTTCTTTTTATGAAGAACGTTTTAAAGATTTTGATAAATTTTTACTTCCTTATTTTCAAAATGTTTCTTTTTTAGAAGAACGCTTTAGAAATGTTTTTAAGAATAAATTTTTGGAGTTTCGTTTGTCTTTTGAAAAAGTGAAGTTATCTTTTCAAAAATTAACCCCCAAACATCAAGTAAAAATAAAAAGAGAAAAAGTTGATTCGTTAACAATTCGCTTAGAACAAGCATCTCCCCAAAAGATGATAAAAAGATATAAGGATACCAAAGAAAAACTTAAAGAAAATTTTTTAAAAGTATTTAAATTGTTGTATTCAAAAAAAAGAGAAACGCTTGAGAGACAAAGGGCATTGCTTTCTTTATTAGATTATAAGCAGACTCTGAAAAGAGGTTTCTCTGTTTTAACGTGTAACAATAAAGTTATAACTTCAAGTAATAGTGTATCTATTAATGATTCATTAGAGGTTAAGTTGTATAAGGGTAACCTTGCGGTAAAAGTTTTTAAAAAGGAGTAATTAGTTATGAAGATAAAAGTGAAAGATTTACTTTCTGATAATTTTGATGAAAATCTTTTTTCTGATTTAAAATTTGAAGAGGGAATAGAAGTATTAGAATCTTTAATAAAGCAAGTTGAGGCAGGAGAGCTTCCACTTGAAACAGCCATTGTCGCTTATGAAAGAGGAAATAAAATTTTAGCAAAAATAAGTTCTCTTTTAGAGGGGGCCGAGAAGAAGCTTGAGGTTATTGACTAGAAAAGTTATGTAAATAAGACACATTATTTTTTAAGTTTTCGATATTCTATGATGTTATTACTTTTATGAATATTGAAAGCAAATTGATGTTCATGGTAAAATAAACTTTATTAGGAGATCATATGCAGGCCGTAATTTCGCTTAGAGAAAATATCGATATAAAAGAAAATTATTTAATTAAGTTGAACGAAAAGTTACTTTCCATCCTATTGTCTGATAAAACTACAAAAGAAAATCTATTATGGGCAACAAATGATTACCAAAAATATGGTGATAAATATTCTGAAAAATCACAAATTCAAATTGATCTTATCACTGGGGAGAATGGTGATATTATTAAACCACGCACTGAAAAAACAAAAGAAGAACAGTTTGAACGAATTAGGCAAAAAGCTGAGGTATTCACTCCTACATGGATATGTAATGCCCAAAATAATTTAATAGATAATGAGTGGTTTGGTCGTGAAGGAGTTTTTAATAAAGAAGAAAAAAATAGTTGGGTTACAAATAGAAAGAAAATAGCTTTTAAGAAAAAATCTTGGCAGGAATATATTGGGCAAACAAGATTTGAAATGGCTTGCGGAGAAGCTCCATACTTAGTAAGTCGATATGATGCAGTTACGGGCGAATATATAGAGCCAAAAAACAGAATAGGATTATTGGATAGAAAACTTCGTGTTATAGGAGAAAACGTTAATGATGAAGAAAGCTGGCTTGAATCTTCATTAATCGCTATTCAAAATATTTATGGATACGACTGGCAGGGGGATAATGTTCTTCTTGCCCGGGAAAATGCATTGTTTACAATAATTGAATTTTTTGAAGATAAATTTAATAAAAATATCAGCCAAAAAATATTATTGACCATAGCTGAAATTATCTCGTGGAATATTTGGCAAATGGATGGAGTAAAAGGTGTAGTTCCTAATAGTTGTAAGGAAATGGCTAAAGAACAAGTGTCAATTTTTGGCGATAACGAGACAGAGCCCTGTGAAGGGTGTGTAAAAAATGATGTCCTGCTTCATAATGGTGTTTATTGTAATATCGTAAATTGGAATACAGGTGAGATTTTAAGATTTGTAGACTTGATAAGGAGATAAAATGACACAGTTTGACCAGCCTTTTGAGAGAAAACTTATATATGTTTTCAGAATAAATGATAAGCCTCATAGAGGTTACTTAAAAATTGGTGAAGCTTCTGTTAAATCGGATACTCCTAACGAAAAGCTAAATCCAAATTGTTCTGAGTTAAATAAGCTTGCGCATACAAGAATTAAGCAATACACATCAACTGCGGGAGTAGAATATGAATTATTATATACAGAATTGGCAATCTTTTTAGATGGAATTCTAGAAAAGGCTTTTGGAGATTATAGGGTAAAAGAAGTACTAAAAAATTCAGGTATTAAAAATACAAGGATTGGAGACACTATGGGTAATGAATGGTATAAAATTGATTTAGCAACTGCCAAAAATGCAATAGCTGCAATAAAAAACAAACAATTATCTTTAAAGCCAATGCAAATTACTAATGATAATAATCCAATTTCTTTTAGACCCGAACAGAAAGATGCCATAAATCAGACGATAAAACACCTAAAGATTAGTAACAAAATGTTGTGGAACGCAAAAATGCGTTTTGGGAAAACTATTTGTGCCTTGGAAGTCGTAAGAAAAATAGGATTTTCAAAAACAATAATCATATCTCATAGACCTGTTGTCGATTTTGGCTGGCAAGATGATTTTTATAAAGTTTTTAAACGTGAAGATGAATATGAATATATTTCAAGAGGAACAAAATTTAATATAAAAGAAAAAATAAAAGAGCAAAATAAATTTATTTATTTTATGTCCATACAAGATTTAAGAGGGTCTAAAGCGGTTGGGGGAAATTTTTATAAAAATGATGAAATATTCAAGGTGGATTGGGATTTTGTTATTATTGATGAGGCTCATGAAGGAACAACTACTAAACTTGGAAGTGAAGTTAGAAAGCATTTAATTAAAGAAAATACGAAGTATCTAGAACTTTCAGGAACACCATTTAATATTCTAGGAGATTATGAACGAGATGAAGTTTATACTTGGGATTATATGATGGAGCAAAGTGCAAAACAACGATGGAATATAGAAAATTTTGGAGATTCAAACCCATATAATGATTTACCACAAATGAAAATTTTTACTTATGATTTGGGTGAGAGTTTAGGTATTGATAAGTATAATGAGTTAGGAGAAAAAGCTTTTAATTTTAAAGAATTTTTTAGGGTTTGGAAAGAAGAGGATCTTAAATCAACAAATATATCTATTTCAACAAGTGCTAAAGTTAATGACTTTGTTCATAAAAAAGATATTGAAAGTTTTTTAAATCTAATTTCAATGGGGGATGAAAAAAGTAATTATCCATATTCAAATGAAAAATATAGAAACTTTTTTAAACATTCCTTATGGATGGTTCCAGGAGTAAAGGAGGCAAGAGCTTTAAGCAAAATGTTGCAAAGTCATAAAGTTTTTGGTTGTGGGTTATTTAAAATTGTTAACGTTGCTGGTGAAGGAGATGAAGAAGAGAATGCTGGAGAAGCATTAAAAAAAGTTAAAGATGCAATTAAAGAGGCATTAAAAAATGATACTTATACGATAACTCTTTCTTGTGGAAGGTTAACAACGGGGGTAACTATTCCTGAATGGACGGCTGTAATGATGTTGTCTGGTTCATATTCGACATCTGCTCAAAATTATTTACAAACTATTTTTAGAGTTCAATCTCCCGCTAATGTTAATGGTATGACTAAGGAGTATTGTTATGTTTTTGATTTTGCCCCTGATAGAACGCTTAAAATGGTTGCAGATTCTGTACAGCTATCAACAAAGGCAGGAAAAACAAAAAAAACAGATCGAGCAATATTAGGAGAATTTTTAAATTTTTGTCCTGTTATTTCTTATAGCGGTACAAGAATGATACTTTATGATGAAAACAAACTTTTGCAACAGTTAAAGAAAGTTTATGCGGAAAAAGCAGTAGAAAATGGTTTTGATTATCCGAACTTGTACAATGATGAATTGTTGAAATTAACGGATATTGAACTTCAACAATTTGAGAACTTAAAAAAGATTGTCGGGGCAAGTAAATCTTCTACTAAAATGCAGGACATTGACATAAATAAGCAAGGATTTACAGAAGAAGAATATGAAGAAATTGAACGAATAAGGGAAAAACCAAAGAAAGAAAGAACTCCCGAAGAAGAGGCAAGATTAAAGGAAGCAAGAGAAAAACAGGATCAGCGTCAAAAAGCGATTTCTATTCTTAGAGCTATTTCAATAAGAATACCGTTATTGATATATGGTGCAGATATAGATAAAGAAGTAGTGACCATAAAAGATCTATTAAATAAAGATATTGTTGATGATGCTTCTTGGGAAGAATTTATGCCAAATGGTGTAGATAAGAAAATATTTAAAAGCCTAATTAAGTATTATGACGAAGATGTTTTTAATGCTGCAGGTGAAAAAATTAGGAAAACTGTTAGATATGCCGATACGCTTTTTCCTACTGACCGTGTAAAAGAAATAGCAAAATTATTTAAATGTTTTAAAAATCCCGATAAAGAAACTGTCTTGACCCCATGGAAAGTAGTAAATATGCATATGAGCGATTGCCTTGGAGGTTATGATTTTTATAATGAGAAGCACGATGAATTACTTGAAGATGATCCTCGTTTTGTAAATCAGGGAGAAGTTACAACTGATACGTTTAAAAATAATTGTGTTAAGATATTAGAAATAAATTCAAAAACAGGACTTTATCCTTTATATGTTACATATAGTATTTTTCGTGCTACATGTGCTAATATTGAAAAAATGACATTTGAAGAACAGAAAAAAATTTGGAATGATACCGTTTCAAATAATGTTTTTGTTGTTTGTAAAACACCGATGGCAAAAAGTATTACAAAACGAACTTTGGTAGGTTTTAATAATGTAAAAATAAATGCACATTATTTTGAGGATCTAGTAAATACGATGAAAAATAAATCAGAACAATTT
>CAZHSB010000063.1:5053-7285 GCA_964534945.1 uncultured Bdellovibrionales bacterium
TGAGGGTATTTCAATACTTAATAAAATTTTATCTTTTAAAGAAGAATCTTTTGCCTCTGTAACTCATCCTGCAATGACGTTTGGTTTCAGAACTTTTTTTAAGGATTTTCATAAAGAAAAAAGCCAAATAAACAATGTAAAAGTATATGCAAACAGATCTGTAGGATACTTGAACATTGAAAAAATTTTAAAAGGACAAGAATTTATAAAGAAATGGAAGGTATTTATTCCTGAGGCTATTGGCTCTGGGAATATGCAGACGGATATTGTTAAACCAATTTTGGGAGAACCGAACTCTATTTCTACTGAAACATATATAATGAATGGACCATATAGTTCTAAGACAGAAGCTAAAAATGCAGTGTCTTATATAGAAACAAAATTTTTTCATTTTTTATTAGGTATTAAAAAAAATACTCAACATACATCATCCTCTTTTTACCAATTTGTTCCTCTTCAAGATTTTAATGAGCCTTGGACTGATGAAAAACTCTATAAAAAATATAAATTAAATCAAGATGAAATTGATTTTATTGAGTCGATGATAAGACCAATGGAGTAGGGAATTTGGTATCTTCTTTATTATTTTAAGTAAAAATTCTTGAATTCTCGCAAAATGATGCTTATATCAAAGAATTGGTTGTAGTTTATAAACATTAAATGGAGTTAAAAAATGTCAAAGAAGGATACTTGTCAATTTCAAACAGAAGTTAGTGAACTTTTAAATTTAATCATAAATTCTTTATATTCAAATCCAGAAATATTTTTAAGAGAATTGATTTCAAATGCATCAGATGCTCTTGATAAATTAAAGCTTGAAAGTGCTACTAATCAAAAATTAATGCCAAGTGGTTATTCTCCAGAAATTTTTATATCAGTAGATCCTAAAGAAAATACATTATCGATTAAGGATAATGGAATCGGAATGAGTATGGATGAAGTAAGAGAAAATATAGGAACAATCGCTCATTCTGGAACAAAAAAATTCATGGAAATGAGAAAAAGCCTAAAAGAAAATCCAGATCTTATTGGACAGTTTGGTGTAGGATTTTATTCATCATTTATTGTGGCAGACAAGGTTGTGCTTGAAACTAGAAAAGCTGGAGAAGAAAAAGCTACACGTTGGGAGTCAGATGGAAAAAATGATTATACAATAGAAGAGATAGAAAAAAATGATATTGGAACAACAATAACTTTGTATTTAAAAGATAGATCTAAAGAAGAAAATAGTGCCTTAGAGGATTTTTCTGCTGCGTGGAAAATAAAAGAACTTGTTAAAAAACATTCTGACTTTATAGCTTATCCTATAAAAATGGAGGTTGAAAAAACAATTCCTCAATCTGAAGAGGATAAGAAAGAAGGAAAAGAAGAAGAACATGAAACTGAAATAGTAGTATTAAATTCTATGAAGGCTTTATGGCTTAAAACTCCTTCAGAAGTGACAGAAGAACAGTATAATGATTTTTATAAAACAACTTGGTATGATTATGAAACACCTGCTTTTAATATCCATTTTAAAGCAGAAGGCGTTTCTGAGTTTACTTCACTTCTTTTTATTCCAAGTAAAAAACCATTTAATTATGATTATGAGAATACAGCTTATGGACTTTCGCTATATGTAAAAAGAGTTCTTATTATGAATGATTGTGAAGAGCTTCTTCCTCCATATTTAAGGTTTGTAAAAGGACTAGTTGATAGTGCAGACTTATCTTTAAATGTATCAAGAGAAATTTTGCAACAAGATAGACAGTTAAAACAAATTAGCAAATCAATAGTTTCAAAAATTTTAAAAACATTTGCTGACTTAATGGAAAAAGATAGGGCAAAATATGAAGATTTTTGGAAAAATTTTGGTGCTACATTAAAAGAAGGACTTGTTAGAGATCCTGAAAGAAAAGAAAAAATTATTGGTCTTTCATTATTTAAATCAAACAATAATCAAGATAAATTTATTAGCGTTGATGAATATGTTTCTAACATGAAAGAAGGACAGCCTGCAATTTATTATATTACTGCTGAAAATATGACAGAGGCACAAAATACACCTTTTATGGAGAGATTAAAAGAAAAAGGATATGACGTATTATTTATGTTAGATCCTGTAGATCCATTTGTTGTAAATGCATTGGGAACTTATAAGGATAAAAAGTTTGAATGTATTACATCAGATAAACTTGATATTGATACTGAAGAAGAAAAGAAAGAAAATGAAGAAAAGATAAAAGAAAAAAC
>CAZHSB010000064.1:0-7224 GCA_964534945.1 uncultured Bdellovibrionales bacterium
ATATTGATACTGAAGAAGAAAAGAAAGAAAATGAAGAAAAGATAAAAGAAAAAACAGAAAGTTTTTCTTCACTACTTTCCAATATAAAAGAAGAATTAAAAAATTATGTTGAAGATGTTAAACTTTCTACAAGATTAAGCGATTCGCCCGTTTGCTTGATAAAGGAAGGGCCTGATTTTAAGCAAATGGAATACATATATAAGCAAATGGGACAGGCCGTTCCAAAGCAAAAATTGTGTTTAGAGTGTAATTTAGATCACCCAATTTTTGATAAAATGAAATCAAAAGATTCTGAAACTCAAAAATCATGGGCTTGGATTTTATATAATCAGGCACTTATAAGCCAAGGTGAAAAAATAGAAAATCCAAATGAATATTGTAAAAAGGTTATAGATCTAATGAATTAATAAATTTTGTTTTGTTTTTATTTTTCATTTTTTAGGAGGTATTTTTGATACCTCCTATTTTGTATTGTTAAGGTTTAGAGAGTGAGAGAATTCTAAAATTAAAACAAATTCTATATTGGCAAAACATTATATTAAATATAATATTCTCATAGTATAATTTTTTTGTTGTATTGATATTTAGGAGTGTCGTTATGGATATCAGAAAACCAATTGGCGATAGTGCGTATGGTCCATTTATTATAAGAATTGTAGTAGGTGCATATTTGTTTATAGTAGGATTAGCACCACTTGATGATATTCCTGGTTTTGTTGTCGGAATACAGAAGATGTATGGTTTTTCTGAGCATATTTGTATGATGATTGGTTCGACTTTTCCTTATGTTTGTATGTTCACGGGATTTTTCTTGATAATCGGTATGTGGACAACGTTGGCAGCAATGTTTGCTTGTGCAGTCTTTGGTTTTGGTATTTATGGTTTTGGAATGTCTCCAAATGAATATGCACCATTTAATCGTGATGTTATGGTGCTCGCCGCTTGTGTTTCTTTAATGTATACAGGGGCTGGATTTTTTAGCATTGATTCGTTTAGAAAAGGATAGATAGATTTTTTTGTGAAAATTGATATTAAAAAGGAAGTAAAAAATTTCCTATCAGAATATAATTTAAAAAATTCGAAAATATTATTGGCAGTTTCTGGCGGTAGAGATAGTGTGGTCTTGCTTGATGTTTGTTTTTCTTTAAAAGAAGAATTTAATATTGAGTTGGCCGTTGCTCATTTTGATCATAATTTGAGAGATTCAAGCAAAGATGATGCAAAATTTGTAGAAGAATTATCAAAGCAATATTCTCTTAAATTTTATACAAAAAAAGCGGCAACACTTCCTTGCTCCGAAAACACAGAATCTTGGGCGAGGTCTAAAAGATATGAATTTTTAAAAGAAATATTAGAAGCCGAAAAAGCAGATTATATTTTTACTGCTCATACTGGATCTGATATGGCAGAAACTCTTTTAATGAGGTTAGTTTCTAATAAGGAACTACGGGGAATTTATAAAATTGATAAAAAACGCCATTTGATGCGTCCAATTCTTACAATATTAAGAGAAGATATTGATAATTACGTTAAAGAACATAATTTAAAATTTGTTGATGATCCAACTAACGTAGATACAAAATATTTAAGGAATAAAGTTCGTCATACTTTAATTCCTTTTTTGAAAGAAAATTTTAACGAAAACATAGAAAATTTTTTGAGTTATCGAGGAGCTTCTTTAGAAGATGATTTTAAAGCCTTATATGAAGTAGCACAAAATGAACTTAATAAGCTTTCAAGCTTTGAAAAATATTCAAAAATATGGCTTAAAAATTTAAAAACTTTAATGCTTACCCTATCAGAATCTATAAATTGGAGAATTGCAGAGCTTATTATCAAAGAAGAACTTCATTTTAATATTGGGAAAAAAACATCATTGGAGATAATAGATTTGTTTTTTAATAAAAGAGTGGCTGTAAATTTACCAGAATCAAGAAGGATTGTTAGATCAAAAGGAAAGATTTCTTTTGAATAGATTTTGTTTTTTATTTCAAAAATTTGCGGAGAAGAATGAAAAAATGTTTAGTTATTATTATCCAATATGGATTTTATAGAAATCTTTGAAAAGTTAAATTAAATCTTGTTAAAAATTAAAAAAGCATTTACGTTAACATTGTGTCTTTTTATATTTTAAAAAATATATCACAAAATTTATTAGAAAAAGCTATAGCTGTTTTAGAGTTTATAGGTATAACAGTTATATCTTTTGTACATCTTCTAAAAGGTAAGGCTCAATTTAGGAAAAAGGACGTTGTTTTAGTCTTTTATGAGTCAGGTCCTGCATCTCTTGGTATAGTTTGTCTTATTAGTTTATTAGTAGGATTAATTTTAGCTTATATTGGATCAATTCAACTTGAACAATTTGGTGCCACAATTTATATAGCAGATCTTGTAGGGCTTGCTATGTTTAGAGAAATGGGTGCAATCATGTCAAGTATAATAATGGCAGGAAGAACAGGGGCTGCATTTGCAGCACAAATTGCGACAATGGAAACTAATGAAGAGATTGATGCTTTAAAGACAACGGGTATTTCTCCGATAGATTTTTTAGTACTTCCAAGAGTCGTGACTTTTATCTTTATGTTTCCACTTCTTTGTATCTGCTCTGATTTAGTTGGCGTTATAGGTGGTGCTATAGTTGGAATATTCTGTTTTGATATTAGCATTACTAGATATTGGGAACAAACAATTCTTAGAGTAGGACTAGATGATTTGTTTATTGGCGTAGTAAAGAGCGTTTTCTTTGGAATTATTGTTTCGATGTCTGCTTGTTATTTTGGTATGAAAAGCGCGAGGACTGCGGAGGGGGTAGGAAAAGCTACTACATCTTCGGTTGTGGTTTCTATTGTGCTAATCATTGTATGTGATGCTATTTTTGCTATATTAACTAATGTGTTAGGACTTTAAAAATGAAAGAGATTGTTATTCAAGTAAAAGACTTAACAATGAAATATGGCAATAAATTGATTCAGGAGAATTTAACTTTTCCCATTTATAAAAAAGATATTTTTATAATAATGGGGGGAAGTGGTTGCGGAAAAAGTACATTGCTTCGTCATTTGATAGGGCTTAAAAGTCCGTATAAGGGAGAAGTTATTATAAACGAAAAAAGCTTTTGGAAAATGACAGAAGACGGGCGTCATGATATGTTAAAAGAGTTTGGAGTTAGTTTCCAAAGTGGCGCTTTGTGGACATCAATGACACTTTTAGAAAATGTTTCTCTTGCATTAGAAGAGTATACAAAATATTCTAAGGAGGAGATAAAAGAAATAGCTTCTAAGAAATTATCACTTGTCGGATTAAAAGGGTTTGAAGATTATTATCCTTTTGAAATAAGTGGTGGAATGAGGAAAAGGGCAGGCATTGCGCGTGCTATGGCTCTTGATCCTCAAATTTTATTTTTAGATGAGCCATCTGCGGGGCTAGATCCGATATCTTCAAAAAACTTAGATGATTTAATTATTAAATTAAATAAAGAAAATAATGTAACGGTTGTAATTATTACGCATGAGTTAGATAGTATTTTTAGGATTGGAACTAATAGCGTTTTTTTAGATGCGGATACAAAAACCATGATTGATTATGGAGATCCAAAAGCATTGCTAATAAGCGGACAGGCGAAGGTTAGAAAATTTTTAAAAAGAGGTGAAGATTAAAAATGGAAACAAATAAAAAATCACTCTTAATAGGAATATTCATTGTTGGGGCGGTTGCCATTTTTGTGGCTTTAATATGGATATTGGGATCTGGGCTTATATTTTCAAATAACATAACTTATGTAATGTATTTTAATGAATCAGCAAAGGGATTAAGAAAAGGAGCGAAAGTAGCTTTTAAGGGGGTTTCTGTTGGTGAAGTTTCTGAGGTTAATGTAATATTAGATTCGCAAACTTTTTTAGCAAAAAACCAAGTAATCGTAACTATTGATAAGAATAGGTTAAAAACTAATAGTGATAATATGTTTGATTTTGGAATGAGTGCAAAAAAGATTACGAACTTATTAATAAAAAAAGGATTAAGAGCGCAACTTCAAACAGAGAGTATCGTTACGGGAGTTTTGATGATAAATCTTGATTTTGATAAGAGCATTCCGATAAAACTGTCAGGTAAAAATGAGGATTTTATAGAAATTCCTACAAAGCCATCGGGACTTTCTCAAATAACTCAAACGCTTGATAAAATTAAATTTGATCAAGCAATATCGAAATTAACGCAGATATTGGATAATGTAGACCAGTTTACATCTAAGGGAACACTTGGAAAGACTATAGAAAATTTAAATGTTGCAGTCGTTGAGTTGCAAAAAACAACAAAACAGATAGGAAGTGTTTTCGAAAAAATGAATGGAAAAATATCTCCTATAATGGACGATGTAAAAATGATGACAGAAAATGCAAGTAAAACATTTGAGGAATTGCAAGAATTTACAAATGGTCTAAATGGCATGGTAGGGGACGATTCAAAGTTTAGATATAAATTAGAAGAGACGATCGAGTCTATAGATAGAGCTTCAAAATCTTTGTCGACTTTATCCGATTATTTAACACGTAATCCAGAGGCTATTATATATGGGAAAAAATAATATGAAAAAATATTTTGTAGTTTTGATGTTGTTATTTTTTACGGCTTGTTTTTCGACACCTACAAATTATTATGTGTTTAACACGAGCAATGATTCAAAAAAAATATCATGTAATTTGCCAGAAAATTTTTATATTGAGGTTGGCCCCGTTGAAGTTTTAGATTATTTAAAAAGAGATCAAATTATTGTTAGAGAAACACAAAATAAGGTTTCAATTTCTGACACAAATCTTTGGATATCAAGTATAAATAGCCAGATAAAGAGCATATTGAAAGCAAATCTAAGTAATGTAATTAATAACGAGGAATCTATTGAGTTTTGTGAATATCCATGTTCTGTAGAAAATAAAGAAAAGTTACGTGTCACAGTGCTTATTAATGCTTTTGAATATAATAGGGAACTTAATAAGGTGATTTTCGATGCCAATGTAAGCACATCATTAAACGGTAAGTTAATAGCTACAAAGGTAGAAAAGATAGAAAATGATTTACAAGATAATTCATATGAACAAATAGTTTATTCAATGAGTGAAGCCCTAAGTGTTTTTTCAAATGATATTGCAAATTTGATTTGTGATGAGGAAAAGTAGAAAAAAGGCTTAGGGGGGAGTAATGCTTTACAATATTTTTTTTCGAATTCTTCCGAATTTCAATATGAAATTGAAAAAGCATTAACAGGATATGATGAATTCTTTAATGTATCATATAAAGAGGAGCATTAATCTATTCTTAAAATTCCGACAAAGGCATGGTATGGTTTATTTTATAAATAAAATAAAACTTTCAAAATAAATTTATCATTAAGAAAGCTATTTTTAGGAATTTTTTACCAATCTAGCATAATTATTTAATATACTTTTTTCTAATTTTCCCTGTAAAAATAATACTTGACAATGAATATATATATATATATAGGCTATAATCAATTTTTTGAAAGGTTATTTATCTTAAAGATAGAAAGGTAAAATCATGGGTAGAAGACAATTGTTTAGGAGATTACGTAATCCACTACACGTTCAAGTCGAGATTACGCAAAAATGTAATCAAGCGTGTGAACATTGTTACAATTTTTGGAAACAAAAGAGTAATAATGCTTATTGTGGTGATTCGTCATTAAGTATAGTTGCGATGAATAAAGATGCAAAAAGCATGGATATGAATATCGCACATAGAGTACTTGATGAATTAGTTCATTCTGAAGTTTTTAGTGTTACTTTAACTGGTGGAGAACCTTTTTTAAATTTTAAAGTGTTGAAGTTTTTTATTGAAGAATTTAAGAAAGCAAAGATTCAAGTTTCAATTAATACGAATCTTACACTTTTAAATTCTGAGATTATTTCACTCTTAAAAAATGAAAATGTCTCTGGATTGTTGGTATCAATTTTGGGAGCATCTTCAAAAACTCATGATGGTATTACAAATCTTGAAGGTTCCTTTGAGAGATTAGTTAATAATATTTCATTATGTGTTTTGGAAAATATTGGTGTTTCTGCCAATATGGTTGTTACAGAAGATAATGTTTCTGAAGTTAAAGATGTTGCAAGATTGGTAAAGAAGCTTGGTTGTGATTCATTTTATTGTTCACCTGCAGTTCCTAATTCGTGTGAATTAGACTCTAACTCTCTTTATCATAATCCTAGTAAGATTTTAGATGTCTTTAGTGAACTTTTATGGGCACAAAAGATATTGAAAATTAGTACTGGTGATTTGATTAGAGTTCCATTATGCTTTTTAGCATCATCGGATCTTGTTTTAGATCTTAGATCTAGTGCGTGTGGAGCAGGAACTTCATTTTGCGTTATTGGCACAAATGGAGAAGTTAGAGCATGTGCACATGGAGCAGATGTTTATGGCAGTATCATCGATGGACATTTACATGATGCGTGGATGAAAATGGAGGAATGGCGAACAGATGAATTAGTTCCTGAGAAATGCCGAGATTGTGGAGTATTATTGCATTGTGGAGGCGGTTGTAGACATTTAGCACGGCAGATGAATAGTGGTTGTAAGGATTCAAAAGATCCTTTAATGATCGAAGAAAACAGAGAAAAAAGCTGTGAGATGTTTGTGGATCGTTTTAACAATCATAAGAGCAAAGCTTTGGATATTTCTTTGGGTGAAAAAATTATTTTTTATCCATTTGGAATTAGAGAGGAGGATTTTGGTGGAGTTTTGTGGAGAGGATACAGGAAAATACTTTTGAATGAAAAAGCATGTTTTCTGTTGTCCCGTGTTGTCCCTTCCAAAGAATATGTTACAAAAGAAATTTTGTCATATTGTGGAAACGATGAAGAGTTTTTGAAGAGTTTGGTTTTAACTGGGTTTGCATTTTTTGTCTAAAAGACAGAAAGAAGAGGTTTGCTATGTACGAAGAATTTAGTGCACTTGACAAGAATGATGTTGCCGAAGCTCCGGCAATTTTGTCGTTTGCTGAGGGGCAGGACTTTGTGGCTTTGGGGGATGATTGCCAATGTTTGTCATATCCTTCAGATTGTACTTGGCCGAAAGATTGTTGGAAGTGATTTTGCCTTTTATAAAGGTTTGTCGTCATATGGAATAAGCTTATTTTTTAAGCTTGTTCCATCTATTTTTTTTGTTATATTTTCTGCTTATGAAAAAAGAAATTCCTAAATCAGAATCAAA
>CAZHSB010000065.1:0-7157 GCA_964534945.1 uncultured Bdellovibrionales bacterium
ACAACTACAGGTTTAAATAAGAAACAAGTTTCATCAGTTCTTGATGAACTTGGAATTCAAATTGAGCGTCACGTTAAAAAGAGCGCAATTGGCTCTTTTACGCTTCCTGGGTTGTTAAAGATTTCTACTAAAAAAGTAGCTGCTCGTAAAGCTCAAAAGGGAGTTCCAAATCCTTTTAAGCCAGGTGAACTTATGGATATTCCTGCTCGCCCAGCTTCTACTCGTATCAAAGTAACAGCTTTAAAGAAATTAAAAGAAATGGCTTTAAATTAATTTTTGAATCATTGATTTTTTTCATAAGCTCATTGAAAAATTTTTTTCAATGAGCTTTTTTATTTTAAAGAGTTGTTCATGAAGTTTATGCTTCTTTTTTGTCCTTGTTTTTGCCTGTCCCTTGATCTTTGTTTTCTTCTTTATGCTTTCCGTCATCATTATTTTCATCTTTATTTTTCTTTGGGTCACCTATAAAAAGTTTTACAATTTCTTCACACCATGTTTCAATATTTTCCTCTGCATGACCAAACCACATATATTCTTTAAAAGAAAATATCCAAACAGTCTTGTCTTTTCGTCTATCTGCAAAACTTTCAAGAATTTCTTTTGTGTTAAAATCTATAATGCGCCCTTCTACTGCCACACTTCCTTTTTTAATAGAAGAAAGAAGTCCTAAAAATTTTAATCCTGAAATCATTTTTAGAAAATTGGCTGTGGCAATAGTTTTTTTTGCTTCTGTTAATGAAAGCTCTATTATAAAGCAATTGTCTTGTGGCTCATCAATAAGTATTACATTTGCATCTTTATTCTCCTTAAATTTTTCTTCTAGCGTTTCTTTAAAAAATTTTGCTAAATCTTCATATCTACTTTCTGGTAAATCACTTTTTTGATCATCTGTAAGATGTGAGATATCAACAGTACTAATATAAATTTTCTTTTTTTCTTTTGATTCTTTAACTAGATTTAAAACAATATCTTTTTCTTTAAAAAAACTTCTTCTAAAAAAAACTTTTTCCGTGTCCATCTGTAGCTTTGAATAATCTGATAAAAAACCTGAATCTGGAGCTGGATCTACTTTTAAACTGCAAGAAGAAAGGAGTAACAGTAATAATAAAAGGATTACTAGTTTTTTCATGCCATAGAATATATACTTTTTTTATGTTGTCTAAAAGCTTATTTTTTTTAAGATATTTTCCTAAAATATTAAGAATCTTAATGGGTTAAAGCTTCATCTAATAGTGAAATGGTGAAAATTAATAATTTTGCAAAAAACATAAATGTTATCTTATTTTTAGCAATGTTCTTAGCCTTATTTGTGTTTATTTTATCGCTTTTGGCAAAAAGAGATGAGTTTTTTAACGATCCTGGAGTCGGCTGGCATTTAAGAGATGGTGAAAATATCGTCGCAAATTTGCAAATTCCATATGAAGATACATTTTTATCAGTAAAAAGAAGTTGGATATCAGATCAATGGTTTTCGGATATAGTTTGTTATGTTATTTATGATCTTGGTGGTTTTAAATTAATTTTTTTATTTTTTCATTTTCTATATTTATCATTTTTAATTGTCCTTTATAGCATTCTTTTAAAAAAGAAATATGATGATTTTTCATCGTCACTGCTTGTTAGCATTATTCCATTTGCCTTTTGCACAATGCACTTTGTATTTCGTCCTGTATTTTTTAGTATCTGTCTATTTGTCGTTTTTCTATATCTTTTTGAGCAATTTAAAAAAGAAAAAGAATCATACACAAAGATTAATATTGGTTTTTTCCTCTTATTCCTATTTTGGGCGAACATTCACCCATCATTTGTTTTTGGATTTTTAATTTGGGGAATTTTTTGTTTAGAAAAATTCTTCACAACCTATAAACATTTTGAATATAAAAAATATTTTATTACGTCATTTTTAATAGGTGGGGCAACTTTAATTAATCCATATTTTATATTTCTTCATGAAAGTATTTTATTTTTGGGGACAAATAAATATTTTATGAATTTAAATGAGGAATGGAAAAGTGTTGAATTTTCGTCTATGAACGGTGTCATCGCAACCGCAGGAGTTGCTCTAATAGTTTTGTTTTTTATTTTTAGTAGAAAAGTAAGGCAGAAGATTGGAATAACATATCTTTTATCAATTTGTATTTTTTATGTATATGCGATGTCTCATATAAGAGGTATGACTTATTTTTCTTTGGTCTTAGGAATTACATTGGTGCCATGTATATCAGAAATTATTTCAATGGAAATTATAAAGAAAATTTATATACTTCGAGTTCTTCCCGAAATTAATGATAAGTTGAAAGAAATATTTTCATTAAAAATTTTTATAATTGTAGTTGCTACATTTTTTGTGGTTGCTCAATATAAAGTATATACTCAATTTTTTGTTGGACCATCAAAACAGAAATTCCCATATAAAATTGCAAAATATGTAAATTTGAGAAAAATATCTGGAAATATTATAGCATCTCCAAACTATGGTGGATTTATAATTTGGAATATGAGAGATACAAAGCCTGTAATGGACGATAGAAATACGCTCTTAGGAGAAAAAGCATATAAAAATTTCTTTGGAGCTTTTGATAATATAAAAACTTTTAAAAAATATGCTCATAATGTAAATGCAGAATATCTCCTTGTCGGGAAAAAAGATAAAGATAAGATGTATAATAATGTAAAATCTTTTAGTATAATAAAAAAGATGTTTGAAGATCGAAAGTTTGTGTTATTTAAAATTGTAAAATAAAAATAGCGGAATAATCATGAAAAATAAAAAATTAATCATATTCCTTATTATAGGTTCTTTAATTGGCGTTGCATTTGCAGGCATTTCTCTTTATCAACATGTGGAGCTTGTAAATGAATTAAAGATATCGCCGTCTTTTTGTAATATAAGCGAGTCTTTTAATTGTGATAAGGTAAATGAAAGTGAATATGCAACATTTTTAGGTGTCCCGATTGCATCGTACGGTGTTTTTTATTATTTGATAATGCTTGTATGGTCTTTATATTTTTTATTTTCAAAAAAAATAAAAAACGAAACTTTTGCTAATGTATCGCTAGTTTTTTCTACAGGCGCGATGATTTATTCAGCATACCTTTTTTATGTCTCTGAGTTTATAATCGGAACATTATGTTTAAATTGTATTGCAATGTATATTGCAAACATAATTCAATGGCTTGCGTCTTTGTGGCTAGATAGAAAAACAAAATTTTTATTAAGATTAGAAAATGGAGCATTGGCGCTCACAAGCTTTCCTTTTATTGCTCTTTGGTCAAGTGGTCATGATAAACATCCTTTAAGAAAGGAAGCAAGTATTGCTAGTGCATTGGCAATTTGTGTTGCAGTATTAATAATAAATATGCCTAGTGCTGTGTTGCTTCCACATATAAAGAAAGTTTATTTGCAAAATCAAAGTCGACTTAAAAATCATAATCAAGGATTTTATTCTTGGATAAATGAACCTGTCCAAAAAATTGCCCTTGAAGCTACGAATCATTTAGATGGTGTATATTATGAGGGGAATAAAGATGCGCCGATAAAAATTGTTGAATACGCAGATTTACAATGTCCTGCATGTCGATCTTATTATAGCGCTTCAAAAGAATTTATAAAAAAATATGACGGGAAAATTTTATTCGTATATAAACATTTTCCTTTAGATGGTCAATGTAATTCAATGATAAAAAAAGATTATCATCAATATGCTTGTTTTGCATCGTTATTTAGCCTTTGTGCAGGAGAACAGGGGAAATATTGGGACGCTATGGATTATATTTATACGATGCCGTCTCTGGAAGAAAATAAGAAAGATTCAATTGTTCAAAAAGAATTTAGAGAAATAATTGATAATTTAGGGCTTGATAGGGTGGCGTTTAATGAATGCTTAGAATCAAAAAGATATAACAATAAAATCTTAAGCGATATTGAGGAAGCAAAGAAATTAAATATTCCTGGAACACCTTTTGTCTTTGTTAATGGAAAACAACTAAAAAACAAAAATACACAAACAATGGAAGAAATTTTTAATTATATTCTTTCAAATCATTAATAAACTATGAAAAAAATTTTTGTCATTATAGTTTTATATAATGATGCCTTATATATTGAGAAGGTAATTGATTCTTTATTAGATCAAAAAGAATTTCATATTAATGAAAATTTGTTTATTTGCATTATTGATAATGCATCAAATAATGACGTAAAAGAAAAGATTGAAAAATATAAAAATTTGATTTTTTATAAAAAACTTTCTCAAAATATTGGATTTTGTGGCGGAAATAATCTTGGATTGTCATATTTTTTAAAAAGTGATTGTGATTATGTTTTGTTACTAAACCCAGATTTATTTTTAGAAAAAGATACATTATTAAATTTTATGACAAGTATTAAAAAAAATAATGTAGATGTGATAACGCCTCTTTTATATCAGGCAGATGATAATTTATTACCAATAACTCCTAAAAAAATTGATTCTTCAGGAATTGTTTTTACAAAATCAATTCGTCACTTTGATAGATCCAATGGAAAAGAATTAGAAAAATGCAATGTGGATAATAGGCTTGTTGCAGGGGCAACAGGCGCATGCCTTTTTATGAAAAAAGATTTTGTAAAAAAGATGGAAATCAAAAATACAGATTATGACAAAGATTTATATAAGGTGTATCCACAATTAAAAGATAACAGAGATGAAAGATTTCAATTTTTTGATGAAGCTTTTTTTGCTTATAGAGAAGATGCGGACATGTCATGGAGAGCGTATCTTTTAGGATATAAAATATTTTTTGATTCTACTTGTGTTGGATATCACAAAAGACGAGTAACTCCGCAAAAAAGAAAAGAGCTAGGAGGTTTTATAAATTTACTTGGTGTTAAAAATAGGTTCTTATTACAAGTTAATAATTTTTCTTTTTTAAGAGATTATAAGGTAATTTTTTCTGGAATAATTATTAGAAATTTAATAGTTGTTTTGGCTGTGTTGCTAAGGGAAAGATCTTCGATCAAAGGATTAAAAGAGTTTTTTATTCTTTTTAAAAGAGCGTTGCAAATAAGGAAGCAATTTAAAGAAGATTGGATTAATGGAAAATCAATTTTTGATTTTCAAACTGATAAATAAAGAAATTTTATATTTAAAGGAAATTTTATGAATTTAAAAGAGCTTTTAGGAAAAGAGATCGCAAAAAAGATAAATAAAAATTGCATTATAGGTATTGGAACAGGAAGTACTGTTGAGTGTGCGATAAGAGAACTTTCTAAAAAAATGAAAAAAGAAAAATTGAAAATTGAAGTTGTTTCTACATCTCTTTCTACAACGCGTCTTTGTGATTCTTTGGGTTTTAAAGTTTTATCAGACATAGTTCCTGCAAAAATTGATTTTGCTTTTGACGGCGCTGATGCTGTTGATAATAAAAAACGTGCCATAAAGGGGCGAGGCGGTGCGATGTTAAGAGAAAAGATATTGGCAAGTAGTGCAAAGGAATATTATCTTATCGTAGATGAATCAAAATATGTAAAAAATATTGCGCAAAAATCTTTTGTTCCAATTGAAGTTCACCCTCTTGCAATAAATACAGTTTTAAAAACATTAAAAGAAAATTTTGATATAAAAAGTTTATCACTTCGCATGGCAGAAAAAAAATATGGAGAAATAATAACGGAATCTGGAAATTTAATTTTAGATGTTTATTTTAACAAAATTGTAGATTCGTTAGAGGATAAAATAAATTTAATTCCTGGAGTTATCGAAAATGGAATTTTTACACGCTTTGCGACAAATATTTTAGTTGCATGTGAAGATGGAAAAATTTTAAAGTTGTAAGAAATAAATTTTTTACTTTACCCCCAATACTGCATGATAAGAACTTCTTACCATTGGTCCAGATTCTACAAATGTGAAGCCTTTTTCTAGGGCGATTTTTTTATACTCGTCAAATTTTTGTGGTGTAATAAATTCTTTTATGGGAACTTGATTTTTACTTGGTTGTAAATATTGACCTAATGTAAGCATGTCGACATTGATTGATCTTAAATCGTCCATAGTTTTTAAAAGCTCTTCTTCGCTTTCGCCAAGTCCTAACATCATGCCTGATTTTGTTTTTATATTTGGTGCAATTTTTTTTGATTCACTTAAAATTTTTAAAGAACGTTCGTAATTTGCCATTTGTCTTATTTTACTATAAAGAGACGGAACGGTTTCTATGTTATGGTTTAGTACTTTTATAGGAGGTTTTAAAATAACTTTTAAAGCTTCAATATCTCCTTTTAGATCAGAAATTAATAATTCAATCGAACAGGTCGGGGAAATTTCATGAATTTTCATGCTTAAATCATAGAAATGTCTTGCCCCACCATCTTCTAAATCATCTCGTGTTACGGTAGTTATCACGGCGTGGTGTAACTTTAATTCAAAAATTGTCTTTGCAATATTATCTATTTCTTCTTTTTGTGGTGGCAAGAGAGAAGAAAAATCTTTTGTTTTTTTTATTGCACAAAAAGCGCAATTTCTTGTGCAAGTATCTCCTAAGATCATAAAAGTTGCAGTTTTATTTTGCCAACATTCAGCAATATTTGGGCATTTTGCTTCTTGGCAGACAGTACAAAGATGACGTCTTGAGATTATATTTTTTAATTCAATAAAATTACTAGACCCAATTTTTGCTGTTTTAAACCACTCAGGCTTTTTCATAAAGTTTTAGATAAAAGATAAATTAATAAGTCGTATGATATAAAATTTATAAGTTGATATCAATAAATTAGGGGAATTGTTAGCATTAAGAATAAGTAAAAGCCTTATTTTAAGAAGATAAAATAATTGGTTAAATTTGTAAAATGTAAAAAATTCTTAATGTCAGATCTTTTGTGAAGAAAGCCAAGTGCTTTTATAAAACGTGATTTGTTTTTTTTCTTTAAGATTTTTTATTTGTGTTTGTTATGTAATAAGAGTGAATCTTTAATGGCAAAAATTCAAATTAAAAAAAGTGCATGTCCTGTAATTTTTTCTGTAATTTTTTTGAAAACGCTACACAACCTAGCCTAGGGTTGGCTTTCCAGAAGGGAATGCAAACCCTAGGTAACAAAACGCCCCCCCTGAAAGTCTGCGACAATGAATTTATAGGACATCCACTTTTTTATTGCATTATCTTACCGGTCTTCACACTTT
>CAZHSB010000066.1:0-6884 GCA_964534945.1 uncultured Bdellovibrionales bacterium
AAAAATTCAAAAATAAAGGAGGTGCCTACCAAAAAAGTGCATGTCCTGTAATTTTCTCTGTAATTTTCTGTAATTTTTCTTTCAGTAATATGAAATAAAAAAACGAATATTAGCATATCAAAAAATTTACTATCATTAAAAACAATCAAAAGCCGTATTTTAAAAAGATAAAATAATTGGTAAAATTTTAAAAAATTAATACAAAGATACGGAGATTTAACAAAATGCAAAAAATTTTAATATCAGATCTTATGGAAGAAAGCCAAGTAAAGTTTGGCACAAGCGGCGCAAGAGGGTTGGCAGAAAATATAACAGATAGAGTGGCATGTATTTATACAAAAGGTTTTTTGCAATATTTGGAAAATATAAATATAAGAAAAGGCAATGTGGCAATAGCAGGAGATTTACGTCCAAGTACTCCCCGTATTATGCATGCAGTTGCAAAAGCAGTTAAAGATTGTGGTTGGACACCAATTGGCGGAGAGTTTGTTCCATCTCCTTGCGTGGCGCTATATGGAATAGAAAATAAAATTCCTGCGATAATGGTAACGGGAAGTCATATTCCAGACGATCGAAATGGGATAAAATATAATATTCCAACAGGAGAAATATTAAAAGAAGATGAAATCGGTATCAAAAGCCAAGAAGTTTCTTATGACGAAGAATTATTTTTAAATAACGAATTAAGAAATAAAGACGAAAAATTATTAAATCCAAATGATGCTTTTAAAAATTTATATATTGATAGATTTTTAAAAACGTTTCCTTCAAATTTTTTAGAGGGAAGGACAATCGTGTTTTATGAACAATCTGCAGTTGGTAGAGATATAATCCCATTTATATATGAAAAATTAGGAGCAAAAGTTTTTAAAGTTAAAAGATCAGAAAAATTTATCCCTGTAGATACAGAGGCCGTAAGAGGCGAAGACATGGCTCTTGCTGTAGAATTATCAAAAAAATTTAAACCTGATATTATTGTTAGCACTGACGGAGATAGCGATAGACCACTTGTTTTTGATGAAAATGGAAAATGGATTCCTGGGGATATTTTAGGAGTTTTGACGTCAAAATTTTTAGGAGCAACGGGAGTATGCGCACCCGTTTCTGTAAATAGTGTTTTGGAAACATCTCAAATTTTTCAAACAATAAAAAGAACAAAGATTGGTTCTCCTTATGTAATAAAAGCAATGCAAGAATTGGAAAATAGTGGAATCTTAAATGTCGTTGGTTATGAGGCAAACGGAGGATTTTTACAGGGAAGCAATGTTGAGATAAGTGGAAAAATTTTAAAGGCATTACCAACAAGAGATGCAGTAATTGTACAATTAGCTTCACTGTCGTTATCTAAAAATATTCCGCTTTCAAAGGTCGTGTCATCTTTAAATGCAAGATGTGCCATAAGTGATAGAGTAAAAAATTTTGACACAAAAAAAAGTAGTAATATTTTAAAAACTTTTATAGCAGATGTTTCGGTATTAAAAGAAAAATGTGATTTTTTAAAATCATCGATTCAAAAAGTAGACACAACTGATGGGCTAAGAATATATTTTGATAGTGGAGAAATTGTTCATTTAAGACCGTCAGGAAATGCACCTGAGTTTAGATGCTATGTTGAGGCACAAAAGGAACAAGATGCAAAAAATCTGCTAAATAACATGATTAAGATTATGGAAGAATGGAAATAATTTTAGGGTAGGCTTTTTATAATAGATGAACAAAGAAGTTATTTTTTGCTACTACTGTAACAGTTATATAAAAAGATGAAATCCTTAAATCCAATTTACCAAAGTTTCTATATTTTTATATTTTAAAAATTATGGTATAAAAGCAACTGTATCTTTTAGTAGGCGTTATCGCCAAAAATCTTAAAAAAGTTTTTTCTTTTTTAGGAGAGGGTGAGTTTTACATTAATATTGATTGGTTATAATTATGCAAGAAGTGATAAAAAAATATGAAGAAATGGTTAAAACCATTAATGATAAGAAAAACGAAAAAAAATATTCTGAAAAGACAATAATTCAAGTCGGTTCTGCTACATGCGAAAACGCAGCAGGTGCACAAGATGTTTACAGAGAATTTGAAAAACACATAGAAAGCTCTGGAAGAAATGATATCATCTTAAAACATGTCGGTTGCACAGGACGTTGTAGTAGAGAGCCAATTGTCGGAGTTATATCTCCTAATAAAATGGCTGTAAAATACGAATTAGTTGATGCAGAAAAAGTTCATAAGATTTTTATTGAACATGTTTTAAATGGAAATATTGTTCAGGATTGTCTTTTAGGAAGTGGAGAATCGTTGGCTAAAAATTATCAAATATTTTTCTGCCAAGGAAGAAATTGTGGAGCTTGTAAGGAAGCATCAGCTCTTTTTGATTATTGCCAAGAAAAAGTTAATGCATTAACTGATAAAAAAGTTGAAGTTTTAAAGACGCATTGTTTCGGCGCATGCACAGTAAATGATAGAAAAGGTCGAGTAAGCGTGTTGGTTCGTCCATCAAATGTTGCTTATTCAGTTTCTAGCAAAGAAGACATTGATCTTTTAATAAAGGAACAAATTCAAGGTGGAAAAGTTGTTGAGTCGCTAGAGATAAAAAGAGATCCAATAGATTATAAATTTTTAGAGCTTTATGGAGACTTAGAGTTCTTTAGTAAACAAAGTCGTATTGCATTAAGAAATGCAGGAATAGTAGATCCTGAATCTTTAGATGAATATGTGGAGTTTAATGGTTTTTCATCTCTTGCAAAAGTTTTAGATGGCGCAGACCCACAAGCAGTTATTGATAAAATAACAGAGTCAAAACTTCGTGGTCGTGGAGGCGGTGGATTTCCTACAGGTAGAAAATGGCAGTTTGGAAAAGATGCAAAGGGTGACATTAAATATATAATTTGCAATGCAGATGAGGGAGATCCAGGGGCTTTTATGGATCGATCAATGCTAGAAAGTGATCCTTTTTCAATAGTCGAAGGAATGATTATCGGTGGATATTGTATGGGCGCAAATAAAGGGTTCCTTTATATTCGTGCAGAATATCCAATGGCTATTGATAGAATTGATAACGCAATTAAAAAATGTAGGGAAGCAGGACTTCTTGGAAAGAATATTTTAAATTCTGGTTTTGATTTTGATCTAGAAATTAGATTGGGAGCGGGAGCATTTGTTTGTGGTGAGGAAACTGCTCTTATAAATTCAATCGAGGGAAAAAGAGGGCAACCTCGTCTTCGTCCTCCATTTCCTGCGAATAAAGGGCTTTGGGGAAGACCAACAGTTATCAATAATGTAGAGACTTGGGCGAATATTCCTGCAATATTGCAATTTGGCCCAACTTGGTTTGCAAATATTGGAATTGAAAAATCAGGTGGTACTAAAGTTTTTGCTTTGGCTGGAAAGGTAAACCATACAGGCCTTGTTGAAGTTCCAATGGGAACAACATTAAGAGATATTGTTTACGGTATCGGTGGTGGAATTCCTAATGGTAAAAAATTAAAAGCAATTCAAACTGGAGGTCCTGCAGGTGGTTGTATTCCGATTGATTTAATTGATACTCCTGTTGATTATGATTCTCTTATGAAGCTTGGTTCTATTATGGGATCTGGTGGAATGATTGTAATGGACGAAACAGATTGTATGGTTGATATCGCAAAATTCTTTTTAACTTTTATACAAGATGAATCTTGTGGAAAGTGCACGCCTTGTAGAGAGGGCACAAAAAGAATGTTAGAAATTTTAGAAAAAATTACTGACGGAAGAGGTACTGAGGAAGATTTAGAAAAGCTTGAAAGATTGGCTCATTTAGTTCAAAAAGCGTCTGTTTGTGGGCTTGGAAAAGCTGCTCCAAATCCAGTTTTAAGTACATTGAAACATTTTAAAGATGAATATTTAGCGCATGTTCGTGATAAAAAATGTCCTGCAGGAAAATGTAAGAAATTAATTACATATTCGATTTCTGATAAATGTAAAGGTTGTACAGCTTGTGCAAGGCAATGTCCTGTAAATGCAATTTCTGGCACACCTAAAGGTCAGCATACAATTGATCCAAAAGTATGTATCAAATGTGGACGTTGTTTTGATGTTTGTAAGTTTGGAGCGGTTAATAAGAATTAAAATTTAATTTTTAAGATTTTTAGTTTTTAACTTTTTTAAAGATGTAAGAATATGAGTGATGAAAAAATAATAAATTTAGTAATCGATGGAGAAAATATTTCTGTTCCTGAGGGAACTACGATTATGGACGCGGCAGAAAAAATAGGAATACATATTCCTAGACTTTGTTATCATCCTGATTTTAGTTTGGAAGGATCTTGTAGAGTTTGTATTGTGGAAGTTGAGGGAGTTCCTTTTTATATGACTTCTTGTTCTACGCAAGTTACTGAGGGGATGAAAGTAAAAACAAATAGTCCACAAATAAGACAAGCAAGACGAGATATTATTGAGTTAATATTAGATAATCACCCACAAGATTGCCAAACTTGTAAAAGAAGTGGAACTTGTGAGCTTCAAGATTTAGCTTATGCGTATGGAATTGATAAGAGATTATTTGCAGGTGCTAAAAAGAATTTTCCAATAGACAATTCAAGTAAATCAATAGTAAGAGAACCAAATAAATGTATTTTATGTAATCGTTGTGTTCGAGTTTGCGCGCAAGTACAAGGCGTAAATAATTTAAGTCAACAAAAACGAGGAATGAATACAGAAGTTGGACCGTGCTCTTTAAGGAAAATGGATGATTCTGTTTGTATTCAATGTGGACAATGTATAAATGTTTGTCCAACTGCGGCTTTAAGAGAGCAAGACGGGACGGAAGCTGTTTGGAAAGCTTTGGCGGATCCAACAAAACATGTTGTTGTTCATACGGCTCCTTCAATTCGTGCTGCAATCGGAGAGGGGTTTGGCCATGAACCTGGAACAAATCAAACTGCAAAAATGGTAACAGCTTTAAGAAGATTAGGTTTTGCAAAAGTTTTTGATACTAACTTCACGGCTGACTTAACGATTATGGAAGAGGCTACTGAGCTTTTGCATAGAATAAAAAATGGCGGAGTCCTTCCATTACTAACGAGTTGTTCGCCTGGGTGGATTAATTTTTTAGAAAAATTTTATCCAGAAATGATACCAAATACTTCGACTTGCAAATCTCCAATGGGAATGATGTCAACGCTTTTAAAGACATATTATGCGGAGAAAATAGGAGTAAAGCCTGAAGATATTTTTGTGGTAGCAGTCATGCCGTGTGTTGCTAAGAAGTATGAAGCTTCAAGACCTGAGCATTTCTTAAAAGAGGGAGTTCCATTTACGGATGCAGTTCTTACTACAAGAGAGCTTGTGTACATGATTAAATGTTATGGAATAGACTTTAATTCGCTTCCAGACGGAGAGTTCGATAATCCATTAGGAGAAAGTTCTGGTGCTGCTGATATTTTTGGTTCGACAGGTGGTGTTATGGAAGCTGCGTTAAGAACAGCTTATGAAGTGTTAACAGGAAAGAATTTAGATCATGTTGAGTTTGAATCTGTTAGGGCAGTTGAAGGGTTAAGAGAAAAAGAGATAGATATTGATGGGACTAAAATTAGAGTTGCTGTAGCAAATGGTCTTAATAATGCAAAGACAATTTTAGAAAAAGTTAAAAAGGGAGAAGAACAATTTCATGTAATTGAGATTATGGCTTGTCCTGGAGGTTGTGTTTGCGGTGGTGGTCAGCCACATCCACCAAAGGGTTGGAAAGTATTAGATCAAAAATTAAGGGCTGCAAGAGCAGGCGCTTTATATACGATAGATAGTAATAAGAAATTAAGAAAGTCTCATGAAAATGAATCTATCAAAAAATTGTATAAAGAATATTTAGGAGAGCCTGGATGTGAAAAGGCTCATCATTTGTTGCATACTAGTTATAGTGCAAAACTTCCAAGGGGAGTTAAGTAAGATAGTAAGCATTAGAAGTGATGTTTATTTGTAAAAGAGTATAGAGTTAAAGGAGTATTAAATGGCTTGTAAAGGAAAATGTTGCTGTGGTTGTACAGATAATATAGATAGTGTCTTGGCATCTGCAAAGGCAAATTTGACAGAAGAGATAGTAAATAAAATAAATGATGCTAAAGCAAATGAAGAATTTCCAGATAGTCAACTTATAGCGGTTTTGCATATGGTACAAAATCATTATGGGTATGTTGGCGAGCAACATATTGATGCAGTATCGCAACTTTTAGGTGTGCCTTCTTCAAAAGTTTCTGGTGTTGCAACATTTTATCATTATTTTAGAATGACGCCACGAGGCAAGCACATGATAAATATTTGTCTTGGGACGGCTTGTTATGTGAAAGGTGCAGAGCTTGTTTTGAAAGCAATTCAAGATTATTTAGGAATTGAAGTTGGAGAAACAACAGGAGATGGAGTTTTTACTTTAGAAGTTGCTAGATGTATTGGTTGTTGTGGATTGGCACCCGTAATGATGATTGATGGAAAGGTTTTTGGACCACTAACTCCAGAAAAAATTCCCGCAATTCTTTCTGAATATCAAAAAGGTGCAGAAAAGACAGCATAAGATTTTTTAAGAAAGATTAATCATAAAAAAATTAAAAAAAGTGCATGTCCTGTAATTTTTTATTGGGAGGGTACCTTTTTTATAAATAATTTTGTGTGAAACTAAAAATTTTACATACCCCGAAGGGGTATGCCGATAGTCGGGGTGTATTAAATGCACCTGCGTTTTTCTAAAATGAATGTATTTCCTTTTTTATCCTTCTCGAAAATCTTTGTTGCCCTGAAAGGGCGAACCTAAAAATTTATGCGTGCTAAATGTTCCTGCGTTGAAAACGCTATACAACCCAGCCCAGGGGTTAGCGATCCTGAAAGGAGCGCATACCCCAGGGGCAGGAGAAATGAGCGTG
>CAZHSB010000067.1:0-6698 GCA_964534945.1 uncultured Bdellovibrionales bacterium
TCAGCATTATTCGATATCGTTGTTGTTGAAAGAGGATATTCTTCTTGAAGTGCTTCAAAATTAGCATCATAACTTTCGACTAATCCTTGCCAAAACCCCATTATAATGCCTCCTTTAATAAATCTTTAAGACTAGAGTCAAAATCAAGCGTAACAAAATTAGTTTTATCTTCAAAACTTTTCATTTTCATTTCTCTTATTGTACGTCTTAATTCGCACTCATTTGGCATTGGAAATTTCATAATTCCATTATTCATTTTTGCTTTCCACAACCTAACCGCTAATTCGTCTTTTCCAGTCTCATCAGGATAATCAAAGCCGTGGAATTCAACTCCAAAATCTAAATCACCATAATCATCATAAAATCCGTTTCCTTCTCCGAACGTACAACTTTCAACATAACCTTGACATTCTCTTGTTCCTAAAAAGATATCACGACGTCCCCCCTTCTCTATACAACGCTTTGCAATATTGTGATGTTTATTTTCATTTCTGTCATGTGATAAATTTTCACGTTGCATATTCCATTCAAAATGAGCTAGGACTTGATATTCAACATCACTTAAATAAGTATAATATGATAAATCATTGCTTCCATTATTCATACAAATCGGACGAATACCTTTTGATTCTGTTTGAATTTTTTTCATAATACGGACAGCATCAATATACCATATAAGCGTTGGCTTCCAATAAACACTTTCAATTATTCCTTTTAAGGCTTGATAAGTAGGCACTTGATAAGAGAATTTTTCTCCGCCAACTCTTGTGATTGGATCTGAAAATAGGGCATATCGCCCATAAACTTTAAACTCTACAGAATTACGCTTTTTTTCAATATTAACTATCAAAATTACAACTCCTTTAAAGATTCACAAAAAAGTTAAAGTTCCATAAATTCAAGTTTCGCCTCAAATTTAAGCCCTAAGTCTTTATCATAATAGACTTCATTGCTTAAATAATAAAACTGCTTATCCTCCGCTACGCTTAATGCATGATTTTTGCTTAATTCCTCGATCCCCCACTGATAAACAGAAACAGAATATCTTTGAAGCTTTCGCATTATAACTGTTTTTTCTCTAACTTCAAATGATTTTTTTTCATCATATGATTTAATTAGCTCTTTGGCTTCATCATTAAATGGTATAACCACACCTACAGTTCCTTGCTTATCAATCACAAAAAATTCTTCTGCAGCAGTTTTAAATGCACAAGAAAGGCCAACATACTGTATATTATTACCATTTTGATATGTTTTTCTTCCCTGTTGATTTATACCAAGTAGATTATACATAGTTTCTGGAAAATTAGAGAGTTCATAGTCCATCTTATTTATTTGTTCATAATAAAAATATTTATAATAACAATCCAAAATTTCATCGCTAAAAAAGTCTCTACCTTTATTTTCTCTAATAATACGTTCAGAAATTTTTTTTCCTTCTTTTATTTCATCTAACCTTGAAATATTTTCATCTTTTATATTCACTACAAAAACATCTTGTAAATCTTTACTCTCCCCATTTCTATTACATCTTCCAGCTGTTTGTATAATACTATCAAAGCCACAACACGCTCTAATAACACAATCAAAAGAAATATCCACACCAGCTTCTATAAGTTGTGTACTGATACACAAAGTAGGAAAACTATTTTTTTTATTTAATTTATTTTTAATTTTTTCTATAACATCTAGACGATGTACAGGACAAAGATTAGTAGATAAAAAGAATTTATCACAATTTAAATCTGCATTTTTACAATCATTGAACAAACTACTTGCAGTTTTCTTTGTATTAAGGACAACCAAAGTACTTTTTTTTGCTTCTATTTGTTTTTTTATAAGCTCAACTAAATCATCATTAGTATACGCTTCATTTTCTTTTCTTAATTTATCTACAATATTTACTCTTTTAAAAAGTTTCTTATCCTCATCACTTAATTTAACAAGTTCATGATCCTTAGATAACGAAATTCTATGTTTTACCTCGTCAAAATGAGGCTTTGTAGCAGTGCACAGTAAAACTGTAGTTTTAGCAAAAGTATTTAAAAAATTTACTGCCATATTAAAAAGGCTAATACATTTTATTGGTAATGCTTGAACCTCATCAAAAATAATTACACTATTTGACATGTTATGAAATTTTCTAAGTTTACTTGGCTTATTTGAATAAATAGTTTCTAAAAATTGGACCATTGTCGTCAAAATTATTGGACTATCCCACCGCGAAGTTAATAATTTATATTTATTTTCATCTTCTTCATTATCTGAAATTTCAATATTTGAATGATGTTCTAATATATAATCATCATTTTTTTCATCATATCCAAACACTTCTTTTATTGTCTTTGCAGTTTGGTCAATTATCGATAAGTAGGGAATAACATATATAACATGGGATAATTGATATTTCTTTGCATGTTCTAAAGCAAACCTTAAACTTGACAAAGTTTTTCCTGCTCCAGTTGGAACTGATAATGAAAAAACCCCTTGCTCTCGCACTATTCCTGCTTTTTTGCATTGATCTGAAATATTTTTACGTGCTTTATTTATCGAAAAATATAAAGAAAAATAACTAATATGTTTATTTAATTTTTCTAAACACAAATCCCATTTAAAAACATCTTTATTTTGTATTCTTTTTATTTCATTATTTACATCTAACCCTGCCGCATCAAACCTATCTGCATCGACAAGCGATGAATAAATAAATTTTGTTAATAAATGAAGCATAAAACACTTTTCGCCACTATCACGAAACTTTGATGATATCCTTACAAATTCTTCATAGCAAAATTCCTTAAAATTACTTTGTATTTTATCTCCTAATTCCTCCAAGAACCCATTCTTTGCTTCTTCATAGTGCAAATTATCACGTTTTATTTTTTCTAAAACAGGTTTTTCGTGCGTGTCAATTCCATCAAATAAACCACTATGATGTGCCTCAATAACATTAGCCAAAAGTTCTCTTAATATTATAAAGACACAAGAGGATTCATCAATATTTTCTAAAAGAAATTTTGCCCCTTGAAAAGCATGTATTTGTTCACCCCTTATTCCTTTTTCACCATTTAAACTTCTTCGTAAATAATCTTGAAAGGCATTTGTATATTTTCCAAAATCATGCAAAATTCCGACCAAAAAGCCAATATTTCCTGCATCAAATTCTTCCAGAAAAGCTTTAGAAAGAGAAGCCACATTCTTCAAATGATCACACAAAAACTCATTATCTCTTGCTAAATATTTTGATTGTTTGTCCATAAAAATGTGCCAAAAAAAACTCACATTAACATAACGTCTCAAAAATTATTTGTCCATCACAATTTTAATTATAAACATTGCTACTAAAAACAAATATTCCCCCTTAAATTCTTATATTGCTATTTTTTAACTTTAGCTTTCTCCTTTTTTCCCTTTCGTCAAACTTTTTTCCTCCCAATCTTTCAAATTATATGCTATATTTTGCAATGTTTAGTTTGCGTTTAGAGAAAACAATTTTTAGGAGTTTATTTTATGAAAAGTCCGTTACAGATCGATTTAATTTTGTAATTTTTGAAATCTGAATTGCTTCCAAATCAAGACAAAATAGTTGAACTATTTGCTTAAATTTAACTTCAGAAATATGCGATCTTTTTACATACTTATTTTTCACTAGATTATTCCAATTTTTTAATAGGTTATCTCTTCATTATCAATTTAAAACCCTCTCTAATCTAGTCTTGAACCATTAATATTATTGACCTAAAATTGCTTTTAAATCTTCTTCAGGTGTTGAAATAGGTTTTAAACCAAATTTGTCAACTAATACTTGTAATATATTTGGTGTAATAAATGCAGGTAGTGTTGGTCCAAGACGAATATCTTTAATCCCTAAAGATAATAACGTAAGAAGTATACCCACTGCTTTTTGTTCATACCAAGAAAGAACTAATGAAAGTGGTAACTCATTTACTCCACAGTTAAACGCTTCTGCGAGTGTAAGAGCAACCTTAATAGCTGAATATGAATCACTACATTGACCACAATCAAGCACTCTTGGGAAACCTGCTACTGTTCCTAAATCAAGTTTATTAAAACGGTATTTACCACAGGCTAAAGTTAAAATAATAGTATCCTTTGGAGTTTTTTCTGCAAATTTTGTATAGTAATTTCTACCTGGTTTTGCTCCGTCACACCCTCCTATCAAAAAGAAGTGTTTAATTTTGCCGCCTTTAACCGCCTCTACGATTTCATTAGCATGACTTAAAATAGCATTATGGGCAAAGCCAATGGTAATTCTCTTTTCAGGCTCATCTTCTTGCCATCCACCTAATTCTAATGCTTTTTGAATAATAGAAGTAAAATTTTTTTTACCATTAACTTCTTCAATATGTGGACATTCAGGCATCCCAACTATACTTGTTGTAAATAATCTATCTTTATAGCTGTCTCTTGGTTTTTGTACACAGTTAGTAGTCATTAGTATACATCCAGGAATTCCGTCAAACTCCTCTTGCTGTTTCTGCCATGCACCTCCAAAGTTACCAATTAAATTCTTATGCTTTTTCAATTCTGGATATGCATTTGCAGGAAGCATTTCACAGTGAGTATAAATATTAATGCCTTTACCTTCTGTTTGTTCTAAAAGTTCCTTTAAATCCTTGTAATCATGTCCTGAAACTATAATAAATGGACCTTTTTTCTTTGTAATTAATACTTCTGTTGGCTCAGGATCACCAAAAGGACTAGTAACAGCAGAATCTAATACTTCCATACATTTAAAGTTGGTTTTACCAAGTTCCATGTTTAAATTAAATAAATCTTCAACCGTTAAACTCTCATCAATCGTACCCGCTAAGCCTTTGTAAAAGAAATTATTGACTTCATCCTCAAATTTGCCGAGTATATAAGCATGATGCGCATATGCAGCCATTCCTTTAAATGCGTATATTAACAATTCTCTTAAAGAACGTATATCCATATCTAATTTTTCATCAGACATAATCCCTATATTCTTAGCATCTGCCACCATTTCTTCCATAGTGTTTGGTGCTCTGTAATTTGCCGCTTTAGGTACATTTTCAATTTCACCAACTGCATTTTTAAGTTCTTCTTTTATTTCTTCGGCTTTTTTAATATACTCTACAAATCTAGTCGGATCAAAATTAACATTAGTAAGAGTAGAAAACATAGTATCTACCACAAACTTATTGATTTCACTCCTAATTTTTAACCCTTTCTCCAAATTTTTTTGACCATAAAAACCAATCCCTTTCAATTCATGGATAAGTACATCTTGTAAATTAGCAACCGTAGGATTTTTACCACATACACCTGATTTTACACAGCCTTTAGCACCTAATGTTTGCTCACATTGATAACAGAACATTGAATTTTCCATAATAAACCTCCTAGTATTTTGGGATAGTTATATTATTTCCAGAATGAATAAAATATATTATAAAATATCAAAACTCCGCAAAAATGCTGCGGAGTTCAGTTTTTATTAGGATAATAATCCTTTTTTACATAAAATTTTCTGAATTGCTTTTAAAGCCTGTATATCTCTAATACATCTAAATATTATTTACTCTCATTATAAATATAACCCCATCAATGAATTTTATGATGAGGCAATACATATTAACTATTACATTGATATTCAATTGTTATTACAGATACAGGGCAACCGTCTCTTGCTTCTAATGCTGAATTCTCTGCATCTGATGGTATAGGATCAACATAAACTTCAGCCGGACCATCATCACCCATACGAAATACTTCTGGACACATAGACACACAAAGCCCACAGGAAATACAACCTTCTCTATCAATTTCTGCTTTCATCTCATTCACCCTTTCATATTTTTACATTTTGGGAGCTGGTGCTTTTACAACAATAAGCTCCAATGTTTCATGATGCATATTTTTCACATTCATCTTCGTTTGAAACGGTATTTTTAATAAAGTACCTGCCTCATACTCATGGATATCCTGATCATTAAGTCCTATTGAAAGCTTTCCTCTAATAACTGTCATATAAACGTTTGAATTAGAAAAATGTTCAGGAAGCCCTTCATCTTTATTGAAAATCATGTGAAGATAATGTACATTTTCGTCAAATACAACTTTCTCAACAGCTTTTTCATTGCCTCTAGCCAGTTCAAATATTTGTTCAATCAATATTTAACACCTCCAACCCAATTATTATTTCAATATATTTAGAATTTAATACTACAAATCAATATACATTTATTATACTGTTAACCTTTGCAAAAATATGTTGCAAATGCAACAAATATTATTATTTTTTGCTATAATCAATATTCTCTTTATAAGTTTGTGCTTAAAGATTAAGATGATTTTATATATGCTTTAATATTGTTATTTTTCGGTTATCAATGCTGATAATGCCGTCAAGTTGCATTTTTTTAATTTCTCTAAAAAGCGAAGGACGCTGTACTCCGAGATAATCGGCAAATTCTTTTTTACTAAAAGGCAAATACACTGTTTGCGAATGTTGAGCGATTGATTGTTGTAATAAATACTCATAAATATTCTGGCGAAGTGTTTTTCGTGAAAACATAGCAATTTTGTGATTAAGTCCAAGAGAATTTTGCGATAATGATCTTACATATGACATTACAAAATCATAATTGTGAAGTAATATTTCTGTCACGTCCTAAATAATGTCCACATAAAATGAAGTGTCTATCAGAATT
>CAZHSB010000068.1:0-6558 GCA_964534945.1 uncultured Bdellovibrionales bacterium
TAAACAATAATAGCCTTTTATACAGTGAAAAAGATAGAAAGCTTACACAAGCTGGCGGAAAGAACGAAACATTCTTTCTGCCAGATCAAAAAAAATAAAACAGTAAATGCCTTCTTAATTAGTAAAAATTTTTACTTGTAAAAAAATTTACAGAAATCAAAAAAGCATACTACAACAATGGTAAGCAATACGCTAGTTCCAACATTCTGTGCAAACGACGTTACATCCGTAATCAACACTAGACACGAATGCCAAACTACTAGCATCATGCGTGACACCAATTGCAAGTGATAAAATGTGTCTCATAATAATATACCTCTTTCTAGAAATTTGAAAAATATATGGTGAGAAAACCATTATCCACCATATTCTCCACATCAATACTATTTAGACGTAATAATCCCAGCAATAAACAAAGCATTTAACATGTCTTTATATTCAACACCTAAGGAATAAAAAGTCTCTGCATTATAAGACATTCCTACATATAGTGAGTTCAAAAATGCGTGCATCTCTTTGTCAATAACTTGGAATATTCCATCATCTGTCAAAATTGAACAACACCCATTTTCTTCTCTCGAAATATGTGATTTTACAACAAAGTTTCCAACTAAGATTGTAGGTGTAAAATCTTCAGACCTTTTTCTAAAGACTTTCTCATAATCATCAACAGCATTCAAATTCATGAGAAAATCTTCCTTATTGGAATTTTGTAACGCGCGATATCGACAACCACCGAAACAATGTCCAAATATTTTACAAGACTGACACTTAACAGATACCCTTGAATAGCATCTCCAAGAATTCATTTTTTTCCAAATATCTGAAAGCTCAGAATCAACAATAGATCCAAAGTTTTCATGAAAACTAGGACACGCTCTAACATTACCAGCAGGATCTATCACAGCCATGGTAACGCCAGCACCACAATTTTTCTTTGCAAAGAATAAAGCATCATCCCCAATTTCTGGAATAATACAATGTGGTAAAGGCATAGATACCTTGATCTCTTTTTTCAACAGTTTAGACGTATAAATTATATCTTTACATAAAGATACAATTTGTTCTCTGGTTAGTTGTAATTCAGAAAAATCTAAATCTGCCGATGGACATTCTGCTGATGCAGCGGACATCTCTCTAACACCAAGTTTATGCAAAAACTTAAAAGTTTCCACAAGCTCTGGAAAGTTAATAGTTGATACCACCGTATTTGTAGCGACAGTAAATCCTCTTTGTAAACATAATTTAATTCCATCAACGGTACGTGCATGTGCACCAACTGTTTGTGCTATTTTGTCATGCGTTTCTGAACTAAAACTCATAATTGATGCCAAAATACCACGAACTCTAAACTCAAATAGATCATCCAAAATTTCGTTGGTAATCAAGGTTAAATTAGAGTTAATAGAAACTCTAATATTACAATCATGAGCAACCTTAACTAGGTATTTTACCACTCTATAATTAAGAAACGGCTCACCTCCAGTTAATACAATATCAGCAATACCATATTTTACACACTGCTCAATTACCCTTTTTGCACACGTGATATCCATAATTGCATAACGATGATTCTCTTTAGAACAACCATTATAACAATGCCGGCATCTAATGTTGCAATTTCCTGTTACTTCAATTTGAATTAAATTGGGTGCGGTTAATTCATAACAAAATTGTTGATCTTTACACATAGTATAATTACATACCCTTCTACCTAAAAAAAAACCTTAACTTGTAAGCAATCTACCCTACAATGTTTATTGCATATATATTTTTTTTTTGCAACCTAAATCAACGAACAAATTAAGGGACACGCACTTTTTTTAAATGAATCTATAAAAATCGGTGGGTATCCAATCTTTTTTGAGAGGCTCATCATTCATAATGATTCTCCTTTATAAAAAGAAACCTTAAAACTAAAAAAACATTTCTTATGTTTAAAAAATATTTTTAACAATCTAAAATTCAACACAAAAATCTTTTAATATGAAAGTTCTACCATCTCTTTTAATGATTTTTCATAAATTTTTATAAAGCAATCATTTACTTCATCTTCGCTTTTTATATCTTTTAATAAATTTACTAACTTTAAAAATTTTTCTTTCTTATAATTTTCTATTAAATACTTTATAAATAGTCCTGCTAATGTTCTTGATTTCGTTTCTGGAATATTTTTATTAAAAAGCATTTCAACGTTTTTATCATCTAAATCTTTAAAAATAAAATTATCCGAAACATATGTTGCAAATCCATTTATAAACCAATAAGGAATATTTTTATTTTTGTTTAGAAAATTGTATAAAATTATTTCTCCAACTGCCTTTTTAATAGTTTTTAAGTAATAATCTTTTTTAATAAAATTTATTGAACAGTCATACACTAATAAAGTTATTTTATTATTTTCTATATTAGCATATGTAGGAATCACGACACCTTTAGTGTTATTATCATTTTCATATTTTTGATTATCACTTATACAGTCTAATTCAATTTCTATATTTTGAAACTCATCATTAGAAAATTCTTCATATTCTTTTTTGTATTTTTCTATTTTTTCTTTTAATTCTTTTTTAAAAGATAGTTCTGAAAACTTTTCATTTGAAATTTGATTTTCTTCACACATTTCTTCTAGGATTTCATTTGGAGTTTTCCCGTATATATTATTAAAATTTTCATATATTTCTTTTTCTGATTTTATATTTCTTAAACTTATAAAAAAATTTATTAATTTTTCTTTTCTATATTTGTCAAAAATATATTCAATAAATATTCCCCCACCCATATACCAAAGATAGCTATTAGCATTTTTATCAAACAATGTATTTATATTATCACAAGTATTTCCAATTTGTTTTGCTAAAAATACTGCAATTCCTTCACTTAACCACTTAGGAATACAACTTCTAAAATTAACAAAATGATTAAAGTAAATATGAGCTAGCTCATGTTTTAAAATCTTTAAATATTTTCTTTTATTATATATTTCTTTTATCTTGTCTTGTTCTATTGCTATAATCATTCCACAATATGAAATAGCATTTGCAACAACATAATCTTCTTTAAAACCTGATATTTGACGATACATTTCTTGATTTGGAACGATGAAGAAAGATAATTTTTCATCTTTGTAATTAACCTCAAAAAAATCATCATATTCTTTTAATGTTTTTTCGATTTCTTCTTGGTATTCGCATTGGTCTAATGCAGAAATGGTATAGAACATAAGACTCCTAATAGAAATAATGTGAAGGAGAAAAACAAAGATTCCTCCTTCACTGGTTAAAACCTTAACTTTTAGAAAGTTAAAGTATCATTAAAAACATCAATCCATGCAGGGATCGCATTTACTTAAATCGCAATAACAATTACAAGAGAAGCACTCGCAATTGTTTTGTATCAATTTGAATTGTAATAAGTCCTCCGAATTCCTCACTCCTAATTTTTCTAATCAGAAGTTTAAGTTTCCCTTTAAGTGGCAATTTCTTTGCCTCTATGTTTTGAGAATCCTTACTAAAAAAACTGCAACTTTTGATGAAGCTTTGAAGTTCATCAAAGGATCACCTGCCTTTGAATCACCTGAAACACGCTCATCTGATCTCCAATCGATCATCCGACCCCAAACAGCTTTAATCCCTTCTTCTAATACTGAAGCATATTCCACATTAGAATTAGGGTACGGACGCATTCTTCCTCCACTACTTATCATAGCAAAAGAACTTCCAGCTCCACAACGCTTATTTTCACCAAAAGTCATATCATCAAAAACTGAGACACACACAAATATTTAAATATGAGAGAGGAGAGAATAAAAAACTTTGTGTAAAAATTTTTACTCTCTCTTAATACCGTTCCAAAAGTTTTTATATCTTATTTTCCATTATATGCATTGATTAAAATAATCTTCATCTTTCTGGCTAAAAGACATAATGTAATCTACATCTTTATCCCCTCTTCCAGATAAATTAACAAGTATAGATTTTTTTTGTTTTTCTCTTGCTAATTTTATTGCAAATGCTAATGCATGAGAGCTTTCTAAAGCAGGAATAATTCCTTCATATTTGCTTAACATAAAAAATGCTTCTACTGCTTCTTTATCGCTACAACCAACATATTTTACTCTTCCTATATCATGCAAATAAGCATGTTCTGGACCAACACTAGGATAATCAAGCCCGCTTGCAACTGAATATACAGGAGCAGGTTCACCATTTTGAGACTGAATAAGATAACTTTTAAACCCATGCAAAATTCCTTCCTTACCATAAATCAGAGATGCCGCATTTTCTCCATTTTTTTCACCTTTTCCCAATGGCTCAACACCAATAAGTTGGACATTATCTGCTAAGAAAGGAAAAAACAATCCAATTGAGTTAGATCCTCCCCCTACGCAAGCACACAACAAATCAGGCAATTCGCCTGTCATATCTAAAAATTGTTCTCTTGCTTCTTCTCCAACAACTTTTTGAAAATCTCTCACCATCATCGGAAATGGATGAGGTCCAAGAGCAGAACCTATACAATATAATGAATTCTCATAATCTTTAAGATATGCATTAAATGCAGAATCTACTGCTTCCTTTAAAGTTCTTAATCCATCTTTCACACAAATAATCTTTGCACCTAAAATTTTCATTTTAGTGACATTACTAGCTTGTTTTTCAATATCAACTTCCCCCATATGAATTTCACACTCAAGCCCTAAGTAAGTAGCGACTGTTGCTAACGCCACACCATGTGATCCTGCTCCCGTTTCAGCAATTAATTTTTTTTTGCCTAAATATTTCGCCAACATTCCTTCCCCCATACAATGATTTATTTTGTGTGATCCTGTATGATTCAAGTCTTCTCTTTTTAAATATATTTGACAATTTCCTCCAAGCTTTTCAGATAAATTTTTGCAATAATATATTGGAGTCGGCCTTCCCTGATAATGCTTTCTTACATAGCGAAGTTCATTTATAAAACTTGGCATTTTTCTAATTTCTTCATATCCTTTTGCAATATTATCAAAAACTACTTTTAATTTTTCTGGCAAATAACTTCCACCATAAGTTCCAAAAAACCCATCTTTATTCGGAAATTCATTTATATAATTTTTAAAATCTCTCATATTTTTCCTTTACTAAAACTAAAATTTTTCCAGATATAGCCCTACTAATTCTTTCCCTATAGTAAAATATGGGATAAAAAATAGTAAATTTAGTGACTATATTCAGAAACTACGTATTTTTTATTTAAAGAATAGACAATGAAAAACTTACAAATGAAATTCAATATTTTTTAACAAATATCACAAACAATTCCAGAAGATATTTTTATTAAATCTTCATTAGATATTTCTAAGGATTTATCATTATCCCCCACTCCACAATAAACACGAGAAATTTGTGATATTTTTTTATCAAACAAAACTTTTATGGTTGAATCCAATGGTATTGGTGAAAGCCCTCCTAAGTCATAAGCAAACTTTGATGCTAACTCATCAAGTTTTGCTAACCTTATAGCCTTCCGTTTTACCCCCATCGCACTTGCAAGCTTTTTATAATCTACTTTATCTAAAGCATTTATAACTACAAAATAATAATCGGCGTTTACGACAAACGCCAACGTTTTAAAGCCACAAGTGTAATCATAATCAACCTTCCTTTTTACATCATCAACAGTATAAACCTTGTCATGTTGATGTATTACATAAACAATATTTTTCTCATCTAATAATTTTTTTATAGCATCAAACGCTTTACTTTTTTTCACTTCGAAAAATTTCCATTACTTTCTCAAGAGATTTTATTTGATCCTCATATCTAATATTTCCCAATATATTATTTATACAAGTTACTAAATATGGAGTATCTCCTTCTTGAGCTCCAATCCTATACATTAAATATCTCCCAGAATCATTGCAGACATTAACATCAAAATCACTTTTATAAAAGATACTATTTAAAACTTCCTTTAAACCATTTTCTGAATAATAATGAGTTATAAAATTTTTCTCTGTCGCAATTGAAAGAGCAAAAAAATCGTCCTTATCTCTTAATCTCAACAAGCCATTAGAATATTTTTCATACTCCCCGATATTAAAGTTAATCGAATCTCCTGCAAATAATGCACCTTCTTTTAAATATATTGGAAAACAAAAAAACTGATTTCCGACAATAGATTGTTCTCTATCATAAATTCCAAGTGATTCTTCTAAATAATCAATATTATAAACTCCCAAAACAAAATCCATTTTAGGAGAAACAATCGTAGAGCTAAGCCCCTTCAAATCGCATAATTGAGAATGAATATAACCAACATTTATTTTCTCCTTATCAACATAATCACTTAACTTCTCCCCACATTCTCTTAACATCCCTTCAGATATATCAACTAGACGTAATTCACTTGGCATTAATCCATTTTTTTCATCTAAATATTTTAAAAATTGTAATGGACAATTTAGGGGACAGGACAATTTAGGGGACACGCACTTTTTTTAAATGAATCTATAAAAATTGGTGGGTGTCCAATCTTTTTTTCTGGTGTCCAATCTTTTTTTCTTAACAACCTAAA
>CAZHSB010000069.1:0-6549 GCA_964534945.1 uncultured Bdellovibrionales bacterium
AAAATAACATCAAAAAAATTATCACTAAATGGAAATTTATTTTTATCATCTACTTGAACTACATTTTCTTTAACTAAGTTTTTTATAAGCTCTACTGTCATTGGAATTAAATCTGCACTATACCACGTTCCCCCCAACGCTCTTAAATAATAACTAATAACTCCATTATCAGAGCCAATATCAAGGCACATCTTACCATTTATATCTGGCAATAAATTTTTTAATACATTAAATTTTCTTTTCTTTAATGGCGACTTGTTAAATATTTTTATCGCCCACGCGTTTTTTTCTTCCATCTTTTTCCTAAAATTTTTATTTTTTTAAAATCTTTCTTCTTAAATTATTTATATATAAAAATACATAACCAACATTACTAAATAACATTTTTGTGATAACCTTTCTTCCCTTTGGATAAAAACAAAAAAAATGAAGTATATTAGAAAATTTTTGAGTACATTTATCTTTAATAGACAATGCGGGAATTAAATTTTCAAATTCTCCAAAATTAACTTTATGAAATTTTTTTATAAAATAAAATGCACGTCTTTTTTTTGCCTTTAACATTTTTTGATTGCATAAAAGTGTATCACTTTTAGACAAATCTTCCTTTGAAATATCTTCTTTATCTAGTACAAAATTTACAAACTCTTTGCCTTTATCTGACCTAACAAGAACAAAACTAAATCCATCTTTTAAATTTACTTTATTAAAATTTCTTATCCAAGGATCACCAACAGAAATATCGGCTAATTCCGATGCTCCATCAAAACAAAACATACATCTTCTTGGGGTAAAAAGATAATACATAATATTTAAAATCTCGTGAGAAGTCGGACGGTAAAATTTTTTGTTTGGAAAATAAAGCGGGCTCATTGACCCATCTTTTAATTTTACATACGGTGTTCCGGGGTGTTTTCCATATCTTGAAATATATTCTTTTACATTTTCATTTTTAAAACCAAATGATTCAAAAGCCAATCTATCTGCCGCAACATGAAGCTGAGAATGGCAAAAAAGTCCAATCGTTAGTAAAATTTTTTCATCTATTTTTTTATTAAGAGTCCTTATTTTCCACAAAGAATGAATTTGACAAGGAAGTGCTACAACTATAAATTTTCCTACTTCGTTTTCTAAACTTTTCAAAATAGATAACATACATGATGTCGAATACCTAGACTTGCCAGAATTTAATATCTCTTCTTTGGTCCTTGCGATCGTTCCCTTGCCTTTCCAAACCTCGTTCTCATCTCCAGAAACAAAAACAACTCCATTAATCTTTTTATTTTCTAAAAGAGAAATTAAAAAAGCTTTTATAAATCCTCCGCTAGTTCCTTTTTCTCTAATAGTTTGATCTTTCGCATAACTTAAAAAAGATTCTTTATAATCTCCCAAAAAAGAATTTACTGTTGGCTCTGTTCCATGAAAATTTTTATAGAACTTAAAAAAATCAAATTCACCTCCTGCGCATACTCTTTTACACATTCCACAATTTATACAATCATCATTTACAAAAGGAATATTATCATTACTTTTAGAGATCGCATTTTTATGACAACTTATAATACATGCCCCACAACTTTGACAAAGATTGCCTTTAATTATTTTTTCTATGCTTTTATCCTTTATAACCACGCAAATATAGTAACTTTTTTATAAATATTCGCCAATATAATAAAGAAAAAAATATTTGCGTAACATGGCTTACTTAAATAAAATACACAGCTGTTTTAAATATCGGTTCTAAATTATGTTCATTTCAAAGAAACATTTTTAATATTTCACTTTTTACGTTTTTCTTATATAATTTTTTAAAGTTGTTATTCTTAATCGGAGGACACATTTATGCAACATATTGATTCTGCTACTATTGATAGACTATATTCTTCTTTTGTTGAACTAGAACATGCAATATCAGCAGCTAGAGAAACTCTTTTATCAAAGGGGCAAACTTCTCCAATGTTATTAGAGAGATTAGATTCATACGATGAGATTTTAAATAAACAACGACAATTAGCAGAGACTTTATGTGAGAAAATTGAATCAAAAGAATGGGATTCAGTTTCAAGAATTGTTTCCTTAATAAACGGCCTTTCCTGTATGTTAAGAAATGACACAAGGGAAATTTTAATATCAGATTCATTAGTAAGTGAAAGAGAAGAATATTCAAAAGAACAATACTGTTAAAGATAAAAGCTCACAAGCAGGCGTAGCCCTTTTAATGGTCACTTTTGTCATGGCTTTGGCTACTATTATAATAGTGCAGCTTAGCTACTCTACGATGCTAACTTCTCAACAAAATACAAATTTACAACGTGCCACACAAGGAGAATATCTTTTAAAATCCTTAGAGTCTTTAGCTATCGTTTTGTTAAACAATGATTTAAATAAAAATTATGATGCACAAATCCCAGATCTTAGCGAATTAAATGATCCTCAAGCGTTTTTTGCTAAAGGACAAGATGTTTCTCAACTAATAAGTTTGCCACCAGAATTAGAAAATATATCAGTTACAATGCAACTTGTACCATGCAACGCTTATTTTAGTTTCGATGGCTTAGAGCAGGATATTAAAAGACAGCAGATTATCCTTGCTTTGTTTGATTACTTAGATCTTGAAAATCTTGAGGGAGACGACACAACAGAATTACTATCAAATACCAGAGGAGAAAACGTAAATCTTGTTACAAATATTGTTGATTACTTAGATAGTGGAAATGAAGATTATAATGGTCTTGGTCAACAGGGAATTGAAAGTAAAATCACAGATAAAAATATTCAAAAACTTTGGGACGGTGGGAAAATTTATAATCTTGGAACGTTATATAATCTTCCAAAATTCAATATGAATAAAGTAAACGCTCTTGCACCATATATGTGTTTATTTAATAAAGGAGATAAAACTACTTCGGGCAACATGAATATAAACCTAAATTATGCGACCCCAGAAGTTTTGAGTGTTCTTAACGATTTCGCAGATGGTGGAATCGATATTGAGCAAATTTTAACCATGCAACAAACTGAGGATAATGGGATTTTTAGAAGCAATAATGATATCATCACAACTTTTAATGATATGGGAATTGCTGTAAACACTGTATTTCCTGCCAATTTTTTCAAAGTCTCAAGTGATTATTGGGAACTAATTGGCAAAGTATCAATTGGAAACTCAACTTCTATCATAAGAAGTATCATAAAAAGAGGGCAAGGTAATTCTCAAAATTCAAATTCTCAAGAGATAATAGAAAGAGAAATGATATTTTAATCCTTTATTTCTTAACATAATCATTTAAAACAGTTTCAACTTCAATATCAGAATCTAAAATTACTTGTAAAAATTCTTCTGCTTCTTTATTTCCAACCATATTTTGCTTTTCTAGAATTACACCTATAATATAATTTTTAACATCTTCCACAGAAGAAAATTCTTGTGATTTAAAATTTTTAATTTCATCTTTCCAAGCATCAGATATCATTTGAGATGCAATTTCTGTTTTTTCTTTATTAAAGTTAACTTTAGTTATCACCTTTGATTTTTTTCGTCTATCTTTTATTTTTTCTTTTAAATTACTTTTCATTTTTATCTCCTTTAAAACTTAAAATTATCTATACTAATTTCTTCATCTTTTGAGGCAACTTTTTGCTCTTTTTTATTTTTTAATTTAGGAATCAATTTATTTGCTTCTATTTTATCTATATTCTTTTTTATTAAAACATCTTTTTTCATGGCAAAAGCTTTTCTTAATTCTTCTATTGCCATCTCTTTACTTTCCTTATCTTTATTATCGAACAAAAAGCCTGCAAAGTTGTTTCTTAAGCGATGATCTTCTGGAATTCTTTGAAGCGCAAAATGGAAAACCCTCCTTGCATCTTCTTTCAATCCTAACGAATCATAAAGTAACGCTAAATTTGAAAGTGCTCTAATATAACTTTTATCCTGCTCATATGCACGAATAAAAAAATACTCGGCTTCTTTGTAATTTTTACTATAAAAAGCTATGCAACCAAGTCCATCATAACCTTCTGGAATTATTGCCATTTCAAGCGAAAGATTGAACCCAGCTCTCGCCTGATTAAAGTCTCCTTTTATCATATCAATCGTTGCTTTGTCCGCATACTTTTTAGCCAAATCTATATTTTCTTGCTTAACCGCAGGAATACAAGATATCTCAAAAAATAAAAAGATAAGTAAAAATTTTTTTAAATTTTTCATGCAACCTCACTTAAAAAAGATCTTGTTATTGTTCCTTGCATATCAAATTTAATATCGTTTGTTATTTCTTCATGCGCTAGCACTGGAATATGAATTCCCTGCAAATTTAAAAAATCAAAAACACCATAGCGAGACTCTTTAGATGTTAATAAAACTTTTCCATCTGTGTCTTTTTCTCTAAAAAAATTAATTATACTATTTAAGCTTTCATCTGAAACAATATCTATATCTTTAGAGGCTTTCATAAATTCTAAATCAATACTTGGATCTAACAAAAACACTTTCAAAGAAAAATCTTTTGCAAGATTTAATCCTATAACTCTTTTTAAATGAACTCTAATATTAGCAAGCAATGTTTTTTCATCTGATTTATCTTTTTCAACTTCTGCTATTGCCTGTAATATCGTATCAAAATACTTAATACTAACATCTTCTGCTAATAATTTTTTCAAAAGCACCGTTAATTTTGTAACACTTATAATATCGGGAACTACCCTATTTACTAAATCTTGATAACTACTTTCATAAAAATCTAAAAGTTTCTTTGTTTCTGTATCATCTATAAATTCTAAAATATTTTGTTTAAACATTGATTTTAATTCGTCTATAAATAAAATTCCTCCATCATTAAAATCAATATTTTTATCCGTATTAACCTTCAATCCTTTTATTTTTACACTAAACCTTTCTACATTATTACTTGATAAAACATTTGGTGGAGATAAAAAAATTCCCCAAGTCTCAAAACAAAATTTTCTAAACTCTTCGATTCTTGTTCTAAACAAATTAACATTTTCCATACCTTTTAAGAAAGCAGGATTCAATGTTATCGTCAAAACTGGCTCTATCTTAGGGATAAAATTTATTGGCTCTTGTTTAGCCAACGTAACTTGGCTTTTTTGAATATTCAAAACACAATTAATAAAAAAAATGCTTCCTATAATTAAAAATGGAATCGCAGGCATTCCTGGAAGTAATGACAAAATAAATGATAATAATGTAATTATGATTTTAGCTTCTTTTAATTGCCCTAATTGTTCTGGGATTTGAGAAGCTAGAGATGATTTTCCATCTGATACTCTTGTAATTATCATACCTGCTGCTAATGAATTTAAAAACGCGGGGATTTGAGACAAAAGCCCATCACCTATTGTAAGAAGTGTATATTTTGAAATAGCTCCCGAAAAATCCATGTGCTCTATAAATATTCCTACCGCAAACCCTCCCAAAATATTTATCGCAGTTATTATAAGACCTGCTATAGCATCACCTTTTACGAACTTCATAGCACCATCTAATGCACCATAAAATCTTGACTCTGCCTGCAACTCCTCTCTTTTTTCCTTTGCAGTTTTAAAATCGATAAGTCCTGCACGAACATCTGCATCGATCGACATTTGTTTTCCTGGTAATGCATCTAATGTAAATCTTGCAGAAACCTCCGCTACTCTTTCAGATCCTTTTGCAATAACGATAAATTGAACAAGGGTAATAACTAAAAAAACAACTATTCCAACAACTAAATTCCCTTGGATAACGACTTTTCCAAAAGCTTCAATCGTTCTACTAATTTCTCCAGAGCCTAAAATCATTCTTGTTGTCGAAACATTAAGTGCCAATCTAAAAAGAGTTGCCAATAAAAGCATTGTAGGAAGTGCACTAAGTTTTAATGGCTTTGTAATATATAAAGCACTAACAACAAGTAATAATGATAGAATTAAATTTGAGACAAGAAGTATGTCTAATAAAAATGGTGGTAAAGGTAGGAGCATGCTCGCAAAAATCGCAAGAACACATAAAGGAAGTAGAAGGGTTTTCACAAGTATGCTCCTAAAAAAACTTTTAAGCTGTACGAACGTTTCTTATCGCAGACATTTTCGTTTCATGCTCTGATTTTATAATATTCGAAAGCAATGAAACTTTTTGCATTTGTTGTTGCCAATATATTTGCATTGAAATCATATCTTGAAAATCTGATTGAATTCCAACAGCAGATCCTGCAACATCAGCAACTGTTTCAAGTATTCCCGAAAAGTCGATACTACTCTCTGTTTCTGGAACAGGAGTGTATCTTGTTAATCCAGAATCATCAAAATTATCATAATTAAAAGTCTCTGTTACCTTATCTACAGATGCCATTTTCTCCTCCATAAAAAACGTTTTAAACTTATCTCTTATATAGGAATCGAAAAAAATTCAAAAAAGAGACGTAAAAAAATAAAAATTTTAATCCTTGGTCCAGGGATACACACGCATTTGCTTTTTTTTGGACCTTCTTTGTTTGTCCCGACTTCGACACTTTGAGGCAAAACATTCTTTAATTACAGTGTGTTAACTTT
>CAZHSB010000070.1:0-6523 GCA_964534945.1 uncultured Bdellovibrionales bacterium
GAAAATGTTACTGCTAGGTTTGAATATTATAAGAAGTTAGCTTCGCTATAATGTTCAAAATTATAAAAGCTAGATAAAACAGATGAGAGCACCATTTTTGATGGTGTTCTCTTTCAAAATATAAATTTCTAGAATATCCAACCGGAAATTTTTATACCTTAAGACGCTAGTCCCATAATTGATTTCGGTAAAAAGCTGAATATTCTTTTTTGAGATTTTAAAAAATCTTCACTAAAACTTCAAAAATTGAGTCTTCCATTTTCTCTTACTTAAGAACTAGAAAACTTTATTTTATTTTCTATACACTTTATTATCTCCTCATCACCACTTACTTTAGCAATTTTTAGTGGTTCATCAAGCTCATCTAACGGAAGTATGTCTAAAACAGCTTCGACCGTTTTTTTATCTCCTAAGTTTATAGCATCGATAATAATTTAAGACTCCTTTTATTTTCAATCTGTAATCTAAATCCTACCGATCTTGGCAATTCATCAAAAACATGAAAATCCATACGCCTATTCCTCATATAAATTTATGGGCCTTGACTAGTTCTTTATTTAAAAATTTTTTCTAAGAAAAAGAAGCTCTCTAAGCCGTGATTAGTTTTACATTCGCATTCTTTTAAATGAAAGATGAATTTTTATCATTATTTCATAATAAAAACTAACAAACATATCTGTCCAAAAATTGGGGTCCACCTTAGTCCATCTTACTTTTCATAAAATATTTTGAAATAATATTAAAAAAATGCTTTTCCCCTTATTTCAAGTGAATAATAATTATCTATAGACAACATAAATTCTTCATGTTATTTCTAAATTGTATTCTTTAATCTCCTTATAGACCTTAAATCGTATTAGGAAACAAAAATGGGAAAAAAAGACATTAATTTTATTACTGCTAATAGAATAAAGACTCCAATTGCTTTTTTTGATGAGAATAGGATGTTAGCTTCATACAATATTATGAGAGATAATCTTGCAAATAATATAGATATTTATTACGCTATTAAAAGTTGCTATAACTTATCTTTACTAAAGGCAATCTCTACATTAAAAATAGGAGCAGAAGTATTATCTGAGCTAGAATTTAAGTTGGCACTAAAATCCAATTTCAAAAAAATTATTTTAAACGGAATGGGAAGAAGTTTCGATTTCTTAGAACATGCAATTTTACATCAATCCGTGTGTGTTATACTAGATACCGATACTGATATCAAGAATATAAAGATTCTAGCACAAAAATATGTAAATAAAAAAATATTCATAGGAATACGTTATAATCTTATGTTAAATAAATACAAAGATAGCAATCATTATTTCTCTTTTGAGCATAAATTAGGAAATAAAATTCCAAGTTTTTTTTTTCAAATTTTCTAAATTTATTAAAAACAAATCATAATGTAATTTGGGATGTATTACATACACACTTTGCGATCAATGAAACCTCTCACGATATTTATTGTCTAGCCTTAGATCACATAAAAATATTATTATCAAAAATTTCTGCATTAGGCGTATTACCCCCAAAAAGAATTGATATAGGAGGGGGATTTGAAGTTTTTTTTCCGAAAAGACGTCAAAAGTATAAAAAAATGTTTAAAGAAATTTCAACCAAATTTAATCAAAACTTTAAAAACACAAAACTTATTTTAGAACCAGGAAGATATTTATCTGCTTATGCAGGATACACATGGGGAAAAGTTTTAGATATAAAAAAAGTTAATGATAAATATTGGATCATTACCGATATAGGAACAAACACATTAATTCCTATATCAAATGCACGTTATACATTGGAATATCCGCATCCTACAGCACGGGGAATTCTCGTAGGGATCACGGACGGAATAACAAGTCCAGCAAACAATATTATCTTTGAAACAAAAATAAAAAACTTACCAAACCTTGGCGACTATATCTGTATATCTAATACAGGAGCATACACTGATGTATACTCCACTTTTTGGGGGTATTGTCCACACCAAGTCTGTTTTAAAAATAAAAACAATGAATACATTATAACGAGAACTGAACAAAATATAAATGATTTATATAATTTGTTTTTTTAAAATATAGTCAATATTCGGATAATTTAATTTTTCATAGTTAAAAAAAGGATCCTCTAAAATATTTTTTTTTAAAAAAGAAAGAATATAAAATTCAGCTGAAATAATATTTATTGCATAAGGAAGGTCTTCCAATAATTCAAAAAACTTAATATCGTTCTTAAGTTCTATTCTATACCCATTTAATAGGGAAATAAATAAATTTTCGTTAATAGGGTTAAAAATATTTCTATAATTTGATGTGTTTTTATTGTATGAGACCGCTGAAAAAGACAATACAGCCTCTGCTATGTCTCTAATTGGGTTATCAATTTTAAAGTTATCAAAATCTAATAAAGCCTTTAAGTTATTATCACTATCAAAAATCACATTACTGGGGTTTATATCACCATGTACCAAGCTCACATAGGAATCATAATATTTCATTTTTTTAAAATTTTCATTAACAATATTCTCAATTTTTTTGCTCACCTTTATAGAAGATATTTTCATCAAAGATAAAACTGAGTCAAGAACATTCTCATGTTTAAAATAAAGCATCTTAGTACTATGCTTTTTGTGTAATATAGCAAGATATTTTCCCAAGGAAAATGTTTGTAATGATAAATTTGAAAATTCTTTTCCATCTATAAAATCAAACATAATAAAAAAATCATTTTTAATTTGAGAAATGACATTTCCATTCTTTTCTCTAATTATTTGAGGACAAGGAAAACCATCATCATGTAAATTACAATAATTAGTATACACAAAATTTAAAAAATTGATATCTGCACAATACCACGGAATTTTTTTTATAAAAAAATATTTATTTTTAATTTTAATAATAGCTTTTTCTGATGTTTTAGATTGAAAATTAATTGTTTTTATATTTTCTTTACATCCTAAAAATGGAAGCATTGTAAATTCCCCTGTAACCCCTCGCTTATCTAATAAAATAATAATTATATCTTTATTTAAATTAGAAAAATTATAATCAATTTTTTTTTTCATAAAAGCCTCTGAATTTTCATTGCCAAATCAAGAAAAATACCTTTTTCTTCCGAATTTGAATTATTCATAAAAATTGGAATACCTAAAAAAGTTCTTTCAATAATTGTTTTAGATATTGGAACATTTGCAAAAACAGGGTAATTTATGCGTGACGTATTTTTATCAAAAATATAATTTTTTTTTTCGCAATTTGCACATTTTATATATACCATATTCATTACAAAACCTAATATATTTAAACCTAATTCCTCCATAAATGTAATGCCCTTTAAACTGTCTTCTACACTTAGTGGACTATGTGTTGAAATCAACAAAACCTTTGCTGAAGGAAATAAAGAACAAATTGTTGAATGTAAAGAATCTATACAAGGGGGCATATCCACCACTAAATAATCCAAACTTTCCCAATCACATATATCAAACAATTGCCAAACAGCACCTTCAAGATAATCCTCTGGCCAAAATTGCATCTCTTTATCATTAAAATACCCCGTAGATTGAATAATCATGCCACAATCTAAAACTGCAGGCTTAATTCTTAATTTTTGAATATATGGTTTCGTTTTATACGTAAGGCCTGAAATAAGAAATGGGAGACTTGGAGTTTTAAAATCAGTATCAAAAATTCCGACCTTATAGCCTAATGATTGCAAAGCAAATGATAAATTACATGAAATTGTAGACTTTCCAACCCCCCCTTTAGAACTGTAAACTAATAATGTTTTCATCTTTTATAACTCAATTCCTCTTTTCAATATCATATCATTGGCTATATTTGTTATTTGACTTCCATTTTTATATTCAAAACCAACTATACCCAATTGAGTCGCTGATATAATATTTTTTGAACTATCATCAATAAAAAACAACTCATTTGGAAATAATCTCAAGTCGGATAAAATATACTCAAAAAAACGTCTGTCAGGCTTTTTTACGCCTATAGATGCAGAGGTATAAATTTTTTTAAAAATTGAAAAAAATTCTTTATATTTTTCGACAATAGCACATACCCGTATATTTTCTTGATTAGCACCAATATATAAACTGCAACCTTGCTTATGTATTTCCCTTGCAAAATTAGCAACTTCCTCATTTAATTGTGAATCCTTACTTATCCAATAAGAAATGAAATCATGAGAAGATAAAGAACAATGTATAGTGGATAAATATTCTTCCACCTGTTGATAAATTGACTTCCTTCCTATAATTACATTATTCCAATCTTCATTAAATAATATTGATAAAGTATTTTTTTTTATTCCCAAGTCTGCTTCAATATTATCTGACCAATAAAAATTCAGCTTTCCTTCCTCACTCATGTATGAGCTTTTTATCAATACATCATCCATATCCATTAACAAATGCATTTCTATTCTCCTTTATAATTTAAATAATTCTGGTTCTTCAGAAATAAATCTTTTACGGAAAAGTGCTTTAATAAAACCCAAATACTTATGATTTTCATTAAAAATCATTAAAATATCTTTCCACTTTTCCTTTAATTCTATTTTTTCCATATTAGACAAATTAAGAATATGCTTCTTATGTAAAAAATAATCTACATAATTATCAATCTCCTCTTCACTTCTTTCATGTAATTTTAACTTTTCAAATTTATACAATTCAAATGATTGATTTTTTAAATAAAGAGCCAGCCAATCTTCTGAAGACATTGGCTTTATATTAACACCAATAATATTGGAAACATTATCAATTACATCTTTAGGAGGTTCTGTATGATAAAACAAATTTGTCACAGATAAAAATGCCCAATTTTTCAAAACTCTATTCATTTCTTGAACAGCTTTAGATTTATCATTCATAAAAGATGTCGAACCACCTGCTATAATTAAATCAAACATTTCATTGGGGTATGGAATATTATACGCAGATGCTTTGCTAAATTTAACACATTCCTTAACATTAGAAATATCTTTTTCAAGTTCTTTATTTGCGACATCAACAGCATCTTGTGACACATCTATTCCGTATATCTTACATTTTAATAAACGTGCAACTTCCAAAGATGAAAATCCCGTATTTGAACCAACCTCTAAAATCGTAGAATCTTTTGAAGCAAAGGAATTTTTAAGTATCCAATGAATTGTATCTTTGCCACCAGGACAACGATTTGTTTCCTGTAAAAATGAAATAAATTCAACATAACTCATATTTTTAAAATTTATCATTTTCTTAATCCTTTTATGGGTTAGATATTATGGTATGATCCCGAAGCAATAAAGAACAATCTCGGATATCATCATGTTTTAATAACCATAATATAAATCTTTCTATTCCCATTCCAAATCCACTCGTTTGAATTTGAAAAAACTTTCTCATGTTCCTGTACCATTCGTAGTCAGTTTTTAAATTTTTATGATATGCCAGTGAACTATCTAGATCTTCCAAAGAAAGGACCCTTTGCCCAGAACCAAGGATTTCCCCAATTCCTGCTAGCAAATCAGCAGTATTCGAAAAGTCTGAATTCAAATTTTCTTGACTTTGATAAAAAGGCACCAACTTCCATGGCAAATGTGTAACCCAAGTAAAATCACCATATTTATCAATTAAAAATTTTTCTCCAATAGGTGTTATATTTTTAATTCCAATATCATTTATCTTATAAGCATCTTTAATACCTTCTAACTCATCAATTGCATCATTATAACGAATTTTATAAAAATTACTTTTATTAGCACTCATTAAATGCTCTAATGTTCCAGTAACTGATACAATATCTTCTTTCGATAGCTCCATTAACCCAGAAACCAAAAATTTTATATATCCCTCTGCCAATTTCATCACATCTTCTAATGTGCCTTTAATTTCAACTTCTGAATGAACAAATTCATTTAGATGCCTAGCATCAACATTCTCCCCCCTAAATGTTGGCATAATATAATAAGCTCCTTTAGGATTCAATCGAGAACCTATTTCTAAACAAAATTGCATAGAATCAGCTAAGTAAACATCATTTCCTTTAATGTTAACTTTTACAGGTAATGAATCAGATCCAACCCCCATTGGGCTACTAATACCTTGAGTTGTTATCGGGAAAAGCATAGGCTGAATATTTTCTCGTTTATAATAGCAATTTGTAAGATTTAAAATATTTGAATATATTCTATTCAAAACACCATACCAAGGATGTGACAATAAAGTAACAAGATGCTTGTTAGGGGTCAAATAAGATTTTGGAGAAGAAATTAAATTTACCATTTATATTCCTTTTAAATAACCGCACTTTCTAATATAGAAAATGTCTCTTTTACTGGATCTATCTCTGCTAAACATCCATACGGTATCACAAACATTGGATCTGTATGACCAAAATCCATATCAATTATTACTGGCAAAGTATTGCATGAAAATTCATTCAACACATTTTTTACTATTTCAGCAAATTTTTCATTATCCTCTCTTTCCCCACCGCTTAACCTTCCAAAAATAATTCCACTTATT
>CAZHSB010000071.1:0-6356 GCA_964534945.1 uncultured Bdellovibrionales bacterium
CTACAATAATGAATGTTAAGAAGAATACAAAAGTTGTTTCATATAATTGGATTGCTATTAGGCAAGAAAAGCCCGAAGCTTCAAAATAATGAAAACCATTTTTTGAGTGGGAATGAGAAATTGGAGAAAATGGGTAGGTGGCTGACGACGGTGTACTATTTGTACAGTTAGGAAGCCATATGGCTTTTATATGATTTCTTGTTATTACTTTGTTTATTGATTTGTTTTTTAGCTGGGTGTGTAGTCTAATGTAGTCCCTGATGGCTGAACGGTTTTTTGTGTTGTTTTTGTTTGTTTACTTTTTAGGTGGTGTTTTTGGATGAGAAATTGGAGAAAATGGGTAGGTGGCTGACGACGGTGTACTATTCGTACAGCTAGGAAGACATATGGCTTTTGTATGATTTCTTGTTATTACTTTGTTTATTGATTTGTTTTTTAGCTGGGTGTGTAGTCTAATGTAGTCCCTGATGGCTGAACGGTTTTTTGTGTTGTTTTTGTTTGTTTACTTTTTAGGTGGTGTTTTTGGATGAGAAATTGGAGAAAATGGGTAGGTGGCTGACGACGGTGTACTATTCGTACAGCTAGGAAGACATATGGCTTTTGTATGATTTCTTGTTATTACTTTGTTTATTGATTTGTTTTTTAGCTGGGTGTGTAGTCTAATGTAGTCCCTGATGGCTGAACGGTTTTTTGTGTTGTTTTTGTTTGTTTACTTTTTAGGTGGTGTTTTTGGATGAGAAATTGGAGAAAATGGGTAGGTGGCTGACGACGGTGTACTATTCGTACAGCTAGGAAGCCACCTACCCATTTTATACGATTTATCGCCAAAAACACCACCTAAAAAGCGAGGATAAAGATGCCAACGATCATAATACTGGCTCCGATAAAGTGCTCTTTAAAATTAGTCTCATGATATAAAAAGTGTCCAACGCAAATTCCGATTAGCACGCTAATTCTTTTAACTGATATCGCGTAAACGCTATTTCCTAAGGTATAAGCAGTAAAAAGAAAACAAGTTGCCATTGCGCCTAATGTTCCGATACAGAGAAAATATTTAAATTTTTGTTGTATAAGAGTAATTGGATTGATATTTTTTTTAAGAAGAATAATAGAGAACAAGATTGTTAACGGAATTTTTGTGGAAAACGCCCAGAAAAATTGATTTGAAGTGTGTACACCTAATTTACTAAAGCAAATTAGTAATCCCCAAAAAAAGGCTGCAAGTAGCATATATCGGCTTGCTTTACTGTGTGTTATTGCATAAATTGGTGCCAAAAAATTTTGCCTTGAAGTCTTTATATTTAATGAATATGCCCCAAATATAATTAATAATATTCCTAAAAATCCAAATAAAGTTACTGATTCACCTGAAATAAATGGAGCAAAAATCATGGCAAAAAGAGGAGTCGTCATTTGAAGTGGCATAACTTCTCCGAGAGCTCCAGTCTTCATTGCTTTTAAATAAAAAATTGTGGCTAGAGAATCTAAAGTTACGCTAATTGGTAAAATTAAATAAAAGTTCTTTTCTAACTGGTCAGGAATGTTAAATAAGGCTAAAGGAAATAGTGCTAACATTGAAAAAGAAAAAAGGCCAAAACATATAATGTTTTCGTCATTTCCTTTAATTTTTAAGGAATTTTTATTGACAATATCTAATGATGATTGGAAACAAGCCGAGAATAAGGCAAAGAAAAACCACATAAAAAAATACTCCTTTATCTTTTTAAGATAATAACAAAGAATGATTTCGGATTTTTTTTTAGAAATTTAATGGTTTGGTGCTAAAAATTTTATTGGTAGTACAATATGTTAGTTGTCTAAAATATTGTATCTTGGTCTATTTTATATCCTGATAAAAAATCTTTGACGTGTAAGCGTTTTTTCCCTTCAAGTTGAAGTTCGCTTATTTTTAGAAAAGCATCTTCGCATTTTATTATGATAGCATCTTTTTCTATTTTTATAATTTTCCCATTTTGTTCATTAATAAAGTTTTGAAAATCATCATTAACAATTTTAGGAGAGAAAAATTTTATTCTTTTATCATCTAAGAATGAGTAAGCACCTAAAACAGGATCCATAGCATTAATCAATCTTAAAATTTTTTGTGCTGAATTATCCCAATTTATTTTTGCTTCTTCCTTTTCAATCTTTTTTGCGTAACTTGTGTAAGTATTTTCTTGTGGAACTGCTATGAGAGTGCCACTTACTATAGAATCAATATTTTCAAAAATAAGTTTTGCACTTAAAGAAGACAAGTTGTCATGAAGTTTTGAAAAAGTAGTTTCATTATCAATATTAATATATTCTTTTTTAAAAACATCTCCTGTATCTAATCCTTCATCCATTTTCATAAGGGAAACTCCTGTTTGAGTATCTCCTTGCATGATTGCTCGTTGAATGGGGGCGGCGCCCCTTAAATATGGCAATATCGAAGCATGTAAGTTTACTGAACCATATTTAGGGAAATCTAAAATTTCTTTTGGTAAAATTTGACCATAAGCGATAACTATTGAGATATCAATTGGAGGAAGATTTTTTAAAAAATTAAAAAAAGCATCAAGTTCTTTTTTTAATGATTTAGGCTGAAAACAAGGGATGTCAAATTTATTGCAGAAGATTTTTACAGGAGATGGCAAAACGGTTTGCCCTCGTCCTTGTTTTTTATCTTCTTTTGTAATTGTGGCAACAACATTTATATTTTCTTTATTAAAAAGAGTTTCTAATGTTTTTACGGAATATTCTGGGGTTCCAAAAAAAAGAATATTAATTTTTTCCATATTTTTCGTATTCTGATAAAAGTTTTATAAGTTTATTTTTAGATATTGTTGAAAAAGATTCAAGATGATTTAACAAAATTAATTGTTTTGTTATTTCTTCAAAATGTTTTAAATCTTTTCTTAATAAATAATATCTAGCAGATTTTAGCATTGTGTCTGTATCCAATTTTATATTTTGTCTGATAATGTGCATTAATTTTTTTACAAGTTTATGGACGCTTATTTCTTGCATATCAACATCAAATCTTGAAGATACGGTTTGATTTATAATATTTTCTTTTTTAGGAAGAAGCTTTGTAATAGAGATTTTAGAATTTAATTTGTTATCTGTGATTTCAAATATATCAACATTAATTTGATAATCTACATTCTTTGAGGAAGTTTGTTTTATAACAATAGGAATAGTCATTTGCCCAAGTTCTTCTTTTAAATTTGTTTTTATATCTGAATAAAGATCTTTTTTTAATTTATAATTTTTTAGTTGCATTGCAATAGTTGTTTGAGGAAGTACTATACTATCAATTTTAGAATAATATTCTGTTTCTACATATTTTTTAAGATCTGGATAAATAATTAGGTACCCTTCAAGCGTTATAAAATCTGTATAAGAAATAGTGTCATTATCTTTCAAAAGATAAGTTTTTAATTCTTTTTGGATTTTTTTTCTTAGTTTTTCATCATTTATTGTTTCATTATTTATTATAAATGCATTTAGAAAATATTTTTTCTCAATCATTTTGTTTATTTCTGGCAAAATGATTTTTTCTAATGAAGTATAATAATTGTTTCTTAATTCTTCTTTATGTTCTTTTGAAAAGAATTGTTCATCAATTAGATTGAAAAAGTTTGCAATTTCCTCAAAGTTTTTTTCTCTTAAATTTTTATAAAAATACTTTTCATTCATTGCTACAAAAATATCTATAATTTTTATTTCTGTTAGTGGAGCAATTCCAAACTCAGAATCTTTTTCCTTTATAAAGTTATATGTTTTATAAGCTTTTATTTTTTCGCCATTTTGCAAAAATATATTCAAAATATTTTCCAAGCTTTTGCACTCGAGATCTATTTTACTTAATCGTTCCTCGATTTTGGCTTTTGTTAAGCTAAAAATTACTTCTTCGTGATCCCAATTTTTGTGATTTTCCATCCTTTTTAATAATTTTCTATAATCATCTGCTGATAGAGATTCACTTTCAGATTCTATTGTGGTATTTATGTTTGCCACTAATCTTTTTGCTTGCAGTGCATTTATTTCTTCATTTGATGTATCAATTATTTCTCCATCATTTTTATCATTTAGATATTTATTAAGATATTTTACAGCTTTATCAGTGTTTCCATATTTATCTGCAGATATTGCCTCTGAAAGATCTGAACTTGAGCAGGAGCATATGACGAGTAAGAAAAAAATAAAAATATAAGAGCGTTTGAACATAAAAATCCTATATAATAAGCGAAAAAATAAATAGTAAAAACAAACTATTAATAAAAATCAAATTGTTTTAAAATTTTTTTTAAAATTAACCGATATAAATATTATATGGAAAAAATAAATAATGTTAAAGAGACAACTATAGATGTTTTGGGGGAACCTTGTATTTTATCTCCATTAAATGAAGATAGAGTAAATTTTTTATCTTCTGATGAAAGGGTAATTATTTATAGTAGAAAAGTTGACTTTGACTATCATCTAAGAGAGTTAAAGGAAATTCCCATGTTTGAAAAAGCAGGGCCACAAAAAAAGATTTTTTTTGATCCTAAAAAGACAGTTTGTGGTGTCGTTACTTGTGGAGGTTTATGCCCAGGATTAAATGATGTTGTTAGAGCAGTTAGCATGACGGCATTAAAGATTTATGGTGTAAAAAAAGTTCTGGGGTTTCGTTATGGATACAAAGGGTTAAGCTCATCATCGGAATATGAACCAATGGAGCTTACGGAAAATATCGTAAAGGACGTGCAAGATTTATCGGGAACTATTTTAGGTACATCAAGAGGCCCTCAGGATGTTGATGATATGATAGATACGCTCTTAAAATATAATGTGAACATACTTTTTATTATTGGTGGTGATGGTACATTAAGGGGAGGAATGGCTCTTTGCAAGAGGATAGAAGAACGTAGAGAGAAAATATCAGTTATTGGAATTCCGAAAACTATTGATAACGATCTTTGCTGGATAAGTAAAAGTTTTGGTTTTTTAACTGCTGTTGGTGAGGCGAGAAAAGCAGTAAATTCTGCGCACACAGAGGCAAGGGCTGCTTATAATGGTGTAGGAATAGTAAAATTAATGGGGCGAGAATCAGGTTTTATTGCCACACATGTTACGCTTGCAACAAGCAATGTTAATTTTTGTTTAATTCCCGAAGTTGATTTTTCTATTGATGGAGAAAATGGACTTTTAGAGCATTTAAGAAAACGCCTTTTAGAAAAACATCATGCAGTTATTGTTGTAGCAGAAGGGGCGGGACAGAAGTTTTTTGATCAGAAACTTATTGGAAAAGATCTTTCTGGAAATCAAAAAATGGGAGATATTGGATTATTGCTAAAAGAAAAGATAAAAGACTATTTAAGCAAAAACAAGATAGATCATACTGTAAAATATATAGATCCAAGTTATATCATACGAAGTCAGCTTGCAGATCCAAGTGATTCTGAATTTTGCCTTGTATTGGGACAGAATGCTGTTCATGCAGGTATGGTTGGAAAAACAAATATGGCGATAGGAATTATTAATGAGCATTTTGTTCATATACCGTTATCAATGATGGTTGGAAAGAAGAAGCAAGTAAATGAAGATAGTGAGCTTTGGAAGACGGTCATTTCTGTTACGGGTCAACGATAATTTTAAGTGATGATTTTGGCGATAATTAAAAGAAAAGGGGAAGAGTTCGCCTTTATATTATAGTATTATTTGGCCGGCTCACTTTCCCTTGCTTTTCCAAAAATTCAAAAATAAAGGAGGTGCCTACCAAAAAAGTGCATGTCCTGTAATTTCCATGCCTCTTTTTTTAACCAAAAATTTTCGTTGCCCTGAAAGGGCAAGCTACTGAAATATAGTGTACCGATGCACCTGCGTTGAAAACGCTACACAACCCAGCCTGGGGTTGGCTTTCCCGAAGGGAATGCAAACCCTAGGTAACAAACGCCACCCCGCGACCGCAGACTGAAAGTCTGCGACAAAAATTTAAAAATAAAGGAGGTGTCTACCAAAAAAGTGCATGTCCTGTAATTTTTTTGAAACTTAAAATTAAATCATGCATCAAATATTATAGGTCCGACCGTTTTTTTTGGGGGGGAGTTTTTGTCAACAACTATTTTTTATGGTTTATTATGAAAAAGTTTTTATTTTTTATTGCAAGATTAATTTATAGAAAATTAAGCCATGTTTGGGGGCAAAATCACTATAAAAACAATAGGTTATCTAGGCTCGTAAGAGATTTTATTTTTTCAAAATTTTCAAAAATTTTAAAAAGTGCGTGTCCTGTAATCTTATTTTCAAATTTTTCAAAAATTTTAAAAACTACATATCTTTCTTTATTTTTTCCAATTCTTCTTTTTGCGCAAACACCAACTCCAACA
>CAZHSB010000072.1:0-6005 GCA_964534945.1 uncultured Bdellovibrionales bacterium
TAATGGGATCTAAGTTTTAGAAAGTACAAAATGGCAAAAGGGGAAATTGTTATTTAAAGGAGGGGCCTTCCAGTCATTCAAGGAGGTGCCTTCCAGTCATTCAAGATAGAACTTGATTCTTTATGGGATGGCTTGCATGGTGTGGTTACAAATATAAGAGATTTAGAGCCTATAGAAATTTTAACTAAATATAGAGGATTGTGGCAAATAGAAGCTGCTTTTCGTTTAAACAAGCACGATTTAAGGATGAGACCGATTTACCACTGGACACCTGAGCGTATTGTTGCACATATTGCCATTTGTTTCCTTGCATTCACAGTGGCAAAGCAGGCAATGTACAGACTAAATGTTCAACAAAAGTTAAAGCTATCATTTGAGCAAATACGTTCTGTTTTACTTTCTGCACAAGCAAGTGTTTTGGTCGATATAAACACAAAAAAAAGATATCTCCTTCCATCAAAAGTAACTGTTATTGAGAAAAAAATCTATCAATGTTTTGGATTAAAACGTGTTGATACACCTTCGGATATAAATTAAAATTTTATATTTTGTAGTGCCCTCACAAAAGGTTAACACCTTGTAATTAAAGAATATTTTGTCTCAAAGTGTCGAAGTCGGGAGAATATATTTCTATACCAATACTATTCTTGATATAATCACAGATGCTTTGACTACAACGCCAACTTTTAACTAGTGTGTTTGTATCACACACTATACCTTTGTCTGTAAAACGTTTTATATATTTATCTTTATCCGTAAATAGATTTCCGTTTTTATTGCCATCTCTACTTGTGTCAAATGTATGCTGATGAAAATCCCCGACAAATAACATATTCACATTACAATTCATTAATTTTTCTAAAAAAGAGAAGTCTCTTCCACCAATATCTTGTATTTCATCAATGATAAATTCGTCAAAGTATTTTTCAATTCGTGAATTTATATCATCAACCACTTCTGTCATTTCTAAAAAATATGCTAATCTATTGCTGTAAAAATATCCTTTTTTACTCATATAAAAATTTATATGGGTTGATTTAATTCGTGTATTAGGATTTTGCTCATATGTAATTCCTTTAGCATTCCATTGATCAGCTAAAAACGGCTTATAACAAAAGCTGTATATAAAAGAGAAGTATGTCATCAATGTTACATTTGCAGGCCATTCACCATTAAATTTTTCACTTATTTTCATGTGTAAATTATTGTAATTGGCTATGGTATAAGTAACAATTAAAGATTTTTTAGTATTATTAAGATTATTTACTATATATGTTGTTTTACCAGCTCCAGCCACTGCAAACATTATTTTTTTATCCATTCAATGGCCTCCTTGATATAATCAGGAACCAATATTTTTTCAGAGGTTTCAAGAAGTTTGTATGCAGCTTCAGTTTTATTCTTCAACATATACTCCAGCGAATTACTATTAAACAGTGAATCACATAGTGCTGTATTTATATTATATAGGACAACTTCAAAAGTTCGCTGTGCATTATCTTTACAATAACATATTTTGACATTATCTTTTTGGATATAGTCTGAATACTTATCAACACAATGAGTTTGATAATCTTTGTCATTATCAGTAATAACAACAACCTTGCTATTAATTAAACACGCTATTTCAAGAAACCTTTTAAAACTAAGTCCTCTAATATCAATAATATGAACGTTATCTGATTCGGGCTTATTTCCAGTTATTCCTTCATAAAATTTTTCAAGAAGCATATACTCCGATGGACCTTCAACTAATATCACTCTTTCAGACAAAGCAAATTCAATAATGCCTGCTGGCGGAGCTTTCATAAAGTATTTCGCTGTATCATTTGACAAGTTACTTAATTTCATAGGTTCTGTAGCTGAATTAGAATGCATTATTAATAAATTATTTAATTCTAACCTTGTGCTAATTAAACTGTTGTGCGTAGTAATAAAAAGTTGACCATTTTTTGTATCTGCAACTCTTTGTATTAATTTTCGCAAGTTTACATGGCTCAAATGATTTTCAGGTTCTTCTATAAGGATTACATCAACACCATCACCAGAACGTTCTAAAGCGAAATCTGTTTTTATAAAAACTTGCTTTCCTGTTCCTTTGTTATCAATACCAATCTCATTTTCGTAAATCATCAAATCATTTTCTATACCATTGGCAGATAATTTTTTAAGTCCAAATGTATAATATTTATCAGTAGGTACTTTACTATTTAATTGACTAAGATTATCAGAACAAAATGCATTCTTCATCTGTCGGTATTTACTTTTATGGGTAGCACGCTCTTTTAGATTATCCTCTGTATACTGAAAGTACATACGCTTTATAAAATCATTAGTAGCATAATCAGAATTCATATTTGCGCTATCAATAAACACGCTTTTTAACTTCTTTTTATATCCCGTATATCCTTCATCAGCAAATGTTGAAAATCTGATAGAGTAGTAGTCATATGGGAAATAGTCATCTTGTGTTTTCATTGATTCAACAATTTCAGTTTGATAATCTGGATTAGGAGCACAGATCATTCTTATACCATCGCATACTACGCTATCTAAATTATTCCTACCATTCATCGTATGATCAAAGTCACCATTCAAATACAACTCAATAATTATACGTGGTAAATCACTAAAACTTCTTTTTCCAGCATTAAATTGAGTTATTGTGTCTATGTTAAATAAATTATCAATCCCTATGCTTTCAACTTTTTTTATATTTCCCGATGAAACAATATCTATTGCTTCCAATATAGAACTTTTACCAACTTCATTATCACCAACTAAAATATTTATTTGTGAATTAGGTATAACCGTATAATTTTGAAACCTTTTAAAGTTGATAAGTCTTATTTTAGAAATTGTAGTTGCCATTTTATCCTCCTTAAAATTCATCTTTCAAGCTAACCCATTGGTTTGCAGACATATCTTCCACAAAAGTAGTGTTATTTATATATATTTGATTAAAGTCCAAATAGGAACCTTCTTGATTTAAGTCTATAGGTGGTATGATTTCATCGATAATCACAATATACCTACTAGCAACATACTCATATTAGATTTATAATAGGATGCTTATTACATGACATCATCAAATTTTTTCTGTAACGATTCTACAAATGTTTCTATATCTAAAACATAATTATTCAAAATAATCATATTTTCCGGCGCTTTTGCATCTATAAATCCTATATCTTCTGAAGTTTTAATTAAAACAGATAAAAGGCATTTCCGCTTTTTTGATGCTTGATCCAGTAGATTTATTGCATCAAATAGCAATTCATTATTCTTTTGTATTCTGATTGCAATAGGCTTTCCGTTATATAATTTAGTTAATATTGCATCTATCCCTTTGTTTCTTTGAACAATATTACAATCAAATTGCTTTAGTATGTTTTTTTCAAAATCTGTTTTTTCATCATAATGAGTTTTGCCAAGTTTCATTAACATAGAATCTGTTTTAATCGGCTTGCTTAATCTATTCTTTGCTAATTCAATCGCTTCATTATTTTTATCTATTCCTATAAAGTTTCTTCTCTTTAACATTGCTGAAACTAATGTAGTTCCGCTTCCGCAAAACGGATCTAAAATCAAATCATTTTCTTTTGTACTAATTTCAATTATGCGATCTAGTAATAAGATTGGCTTTTGAGTTGGATATCCTACCCTTTCTTTTGCTTTTGGATTCAAAAAAGGTATGTCCCATACATCAGAAAGAGGTACTCCTTTTTTTTCATTTGTAAATACTATGTCCCCGTTGTCATCTTTTTTATAAATTGTTTTACCATTGTTGTTTCTAATTCTATCTTGTAAAATTTGATCAATGTTTGTGGTGACCGAATAATCAGTGAAAATTTTATTAAATTGAAAATCTTTACTTTTACTATAAAAGAATATGGTTTGATGAGCATTTAATAGTCCATTTTTAGCATTTGACCATCTCTTATAAGTCCATATAATTTCACTTCTAAAGTTATTAATACCAAATACCTCATCTAACATTATCTTTATATAATGTGAGGCTGTATTATCACAATGCAAAAATAATGTTCCTGTATTCTTTAAAAGTCTTTTTGCCTCAATGAGTCTGATTTTTAAATAATTTATATAATCTTGCATTGAATCCCATTTGTCATCAAAAGAATATTCTTTTCCTTCAACATCAGTTAAAGTATGTTTTTTTTGAGTGAAAAATGGTGGATCAAGATACACCATATCTATAGATTCTGTATCCATTTCTTGCATTGCATCTAAGCAATCTCTATTTAGTAACATTCTATTGGCTCCTTGTATCTGCTATTGTATTTAAAATTTCCAGTAAATCTATATCTGTAAATTCTTTTATATAATTCCACGCATTATCGCCATAATAATAATGTCCACCAATACCTTGGTATAAAGTTTCAAGAGTTTGCTGGATTCGAACAGCTTGCCCCCGATTAGGATAATAAAACATAACTCTAATTGGTGTATATCCAGCGTTAGTTATGACTTGAACACGTGTATGTTCTTTTGTAATATGATCACCATCTGTTGTAGCATCACGCCATTTAATTTCATGAGCTAAATTATTAACAAGACAGTCTATTTCAAAAGTTTTTGGTCTTTGTCCAATAGTATTCTCGATTTTTACTTTTTGTGCTATCTCTCCATATTTATATTTCATACAAATTATAGCGGCTTCCTCCAAAAATGAACCTGCATATTTGTATAGAAAACGACCTTTATTTTGATAAATATCAATCATACTACCTTCATCTACGCTAATCCCCAAAACTCTATAGATAAGATAATGAGAATTGTCATCACCCTGCATTTCTTCAACTCTATCAATTACTTTTTGATTAAGACCATTCGCATATTTATCGGCTAATTCTTTTATTACATTATAAACTTCCATATTCATTACCATCCTTCTTCGTTTTTTATATAGTTTATTCATCTCTTACAAACTCTAAAATGTCATTTGGTGTGCATTTCATTGCATAACAAATGCTCTCAATTTTGTCTAAAGCTATATAGCCGCCGTTTTTTATTTTAGAAATAATGTTTGCTGATATCTCCGCTTGTTTCATCAATTCAGCATTTGTAACATCTTTTTCAATCATTAATATTTGCAATTTCTTATAACTTACAGCCATAGTGACACCTCCTACACAATAATATAAATTATATCATATTTCTGTGAAAAATTCTACAATTACAGTAAAATAATTATATTTCTATCCTCTGATTAACTTCAGGGGATATTTTTTTCGTAGAGGTTAATAAATAGCACTTTTTCGTTGCCTGTAATTTGTAAGGAAGATGTTAATACAAATCTCGCATACCAAAATAGTACTCGAGCATTTGCACATTAAACTCAACTTACAAAAACAGAGAGATAAATGTTTTAAATTATTTTTGCAAAACAGGTCCCCAAAACCATATCAAAATGTCCGTATAGTGAGAATTATAAATTTTTCTTCTTAGAGGTTAAAAAAGGGGCATATTTTTTCGCCTGTGACATGAGAGGGATAGTTAATCTTAAAATTATTCGCCCAAATTTAACTTTTATGTCCATAGGAATATGAGAGAAGAAAAAAGTTTTTATCAAGGCTTCGATTTGCTACTTATTCTTTTGACGGATGATTTGTAGAGGAAAACATTAAATTTATGCTCTCAGGAGGAGGTGAAAACAATGAATTACAACAGCTTACCAAACTACATGAAAGACAACGGATTGTTTTGCTTATGGAAATATGAACAGCTTGGTGATAGTAAGCTTACCAAAGTCCCTTATCAAGCTAATGGTATCAAAGAGAGTAAATTCTAGGACATCCACACCTTTTAGGTTTTAAATTTATATATCTTTAGAGATTTTTTGTTTAAGCTTCATTCAAATCTTATCTTTAAACTATTATTTTTTTAAATTTTCTGTGTTTGATTCATAAATTTTTAGAACTTCTTTGTCTTAGACCTTAAAATCTATAAACGGAGTGTAACTTTTAAATTGATTTTTTGTGATT
>CAZHSB010000073.1:0-5788 GCA_964534945.1 uncultured Bdellovibrionales bacterium
CGGAAGAAGAATTTCACGACAAAGACACTATCATGCATTCAAAGGAAAGATAAAATAAAATTTATTAGTAAAGTTTGGGGGAAGAAGCGGAAAAAACCAAATACGCATACTTTAAAAATTTTAACCATTTTATTGCAATGTTTATATATAATATCTAGATTACTAATCTATAAATACAACAAACATTGCAATAAAATGGTTTCACCTTGCTACAAATTTCAAGTATGTTACAATATATATTATAAACATAAATTATCTAATAATGTTTTGACTTGCCACCAATTTCAAGTATGTTACAATTTCCTTAAGGCAATCCGAATCAAGACCGCGTTTTGACTTGCCACCAATTTCAAGTATGTTACAATCATCGCAATGCTCAAATGATTTTTCATACTGTTTTGACTTGCCACCAATTTCAAGTATGTTACAATTTAATGCATTGCTTATACGCTTTTGAATTGTTTTGACTTGCCACCAATTTCAAGTATGTTACAATTATATAATAATACTATATAATAATACTTAGTTTTGACTTGCCACCAATTTCAAGTATGTTACAATACTTGAACTTTTATCTTCCATATTTACCTCGTTTTGACTTGCCACCAATTTCAAGTATGTTACAATTGAAACGCCCCCCCTATGTTATTCTTCTTCGTTTTGACTTGCCACCAATTTCAAGTATGTTACAATTAGATAACATCAGTTGTTGTTGTGCTGTCGTTTTGACTTGCCACCAATTTCAAGTATGTTACAATATCGGAGATTTTCTCCACTTAGTGTTATCCGTTTTGACTTGCCACCAATTTCAAGTATGTTACAATGGAAGCAATGCAAGAAAGCAATGCGTCTAGGTTTTGACTTGCCACCAATTTCAAGTATGTTACAATATTCAGTATTGTTAAAGATTTAACGGATAAGTTTTGACTTGCCACCAATTTCAAGTATGTTACAATAGGGTATAGGGTATATATAGGGTATAGTAGGTTTTGACTTGCCACCAATTTCAAGTATGTTACAATTCTGTATAGCTAGGTTCTTGCTGTGATGCTGTTTTGACTTGCCACCAATTTCAAGTATGTTACAATTATTTAATGACACAACATATAGTGGAGTTGTTTTGACTTGCCACCAATTTCAAGTATGTTACAATAGGACGCAAAGTTTGGTGGTGAAATCTTAGAATGTACGGCAAGTTACATTTATATAGCACACTTGAAATTGGTGGATTTTTAGTCAGAATTGAATAAAGAATAGTCTCTACCTCTGCTCGCACGTAGAGATTCATTCTTTTTTTGTTAAAGATGTTTTTACCAAAAGCTCATTTGTTCCATCTCGTCGTCATCTCCCATTTTCTTTTTAAATTTCGATTGATGATAGTCGACGTTTTCAATACATTTTGAATTGCTCCATTGAGAATCTGTAATATAAAAAACATATACACTTCCAGTTGAAGGAGCTATTTCTTCAATATATTTTGTATACTTTGCAGTTTTTTCATATGTCACACAACTTCTAACATAAACAGAATTTTGTAACATAAAATAACCCAAATGAAGTAATTTCTGCCTAAATTTTGTTGCTTTTCTTAAATCTTCTTTTTCAACAACTGGCAGATCAAAACAAACAAAAAGCCATCCCATATGATATTTACTTTTCATATTATTATTTTTTATACACTTAAATCTAACTGTTGTTCTTTAATATTTGGCACAATAAGATCTTTTGCATCTAACATTAAAAAACTTTTAGTCAAACATTCTATGTATATATCGACATAATCAATAATTTTATAAGTTAATGTTTTAATTTTTAATCTATATGACTTTAAACAAAATGCTAAATATTCACACCATATTTTATGATCTTTTAACATGAACTTATTCTCAAAATTCTTCTTAAATTGATAAAAATAAAAGTCTATAAACGGCCGGAATGGTTCTACAAAATCATAAACTAGTGGTGTACTATCATATTTTTCTTTGTGATGAATACCCAAATTAGGGCATAAACCATGAACTAATAATGATCGATAAATCAATGTTGATATAACAGCATACCCATAATTTAAACAACTATTCTCAAATTCTTTAGCTCCTCTTCGTTCTCTTTTTATATCAACATTTAAAGCACAAAAATATTGTTTCCAATATTGTTTAGCGATATTCCCCTCACTAATTGCTGATTGCTTAATTAAATTAAATAAATTATGTTCTTTTACTCCAAGTAAATCTAAGTTCCCTGCTTGATTCATAACCTTAGAATATAAAACTTTCTCCCATAGTGTCGTATATAATTTTACATCTTGCTTTATTTGATTTAAAAATGCCTTAGGCTTTACAACTCTATCTAGCCCAACAGACCACCCAGTAGGCTTATATTGATTATTACAATGCAAAACCACAACATCATTTTCCATTAATCTTGCAAGGCAAGAATTTGTAAAAGAAACTTGATGTGTAGCAACGATTAATACTCTTAAATCATCAATTGGAATTTTATTTTCATTGCCATCCTTAAAACGACAAAAAAGAAATCCTTTTTCACAATATAAAAAAACATTCGGCGTTGTAATATGTAATATATAATATGACATTTTTACTCCATGTGCTTTTCAAAGTCTGCTGCGATGAGATGAGTAATGTGTGTCAAAGCCTCATCTCCTTGAGAGTTCTTCACATATACTTGACCATTTGCTAAAATACTTCGTAACTTATAAATCCCTTTCGGTTTATCCTCTTTTCCTGCCTTAAAATTATTCGGAATATTTATTAAACACCCTGAATAAAACATCATACCATTTTTATAAAGCTTACAATTTTTATTTTTTAACTTATCTTCAATATCTTTTATTTTTATATTTGCATAAATTGGCTGTACTCTTATTTTCCCCTTTTCATCATAATAAAGAATTTGCCCTTTATGCCCCTTAGAACGCTTTAATTGATTTTTGACACCCTTAGTACCAAAATCTACAAATTCTTCAATTCTTGTTCTCTCATTACTATCCTTATCAGTGTTGTATATATCTTTTTCTATTGTTAAAACTTTTTTAACTTTCGTTTTCTTAACCGGATGAATGTAATTTTGTAAAAGTTTTTCCCATTTATCTTTAGATAGTGTTTTAACTTTTTCTAATAAATCTTCACGAATATCATCATCAATTATATTTTTTATTAAGGAATCTTTTCCTTTTAACTCTGCTAAAATTATGCGTTTTGTTATATACAATTTATCTTTAAATTTCTTTAATCCATAAACTGTTTCTAAAGGAGATATATTTGCTTTTAATGTTTTTTTATTAGCATATGGATATGGTACAAGCTTATCAATTGCCTCTTTTACAAACTCTGGAGTAAATCCTTCAATTTTATCTTCATCAGAATTTTTATCATATTTAAAATCTTGAGAAAAACTTATACATATAGCATCAAGAGCATGATGTTTATCGTTATCCCTATTTTTTTTATCCTCACTCTTGTTATCATCATTTTTTAAAAACTTATTTAATCCATATCTTCTTCTTATAGTAGCAGTAGAACTTCCATTACTTACAAAAATTCTTCTTTTTTCATTTTTTACCTGCAATCCCCAACCAAAAACAAACGCTGTGATTTCCTGTGATACCCTTGCAATCTGTGCAGTTTCTGCCAAGCCATTCCAACTATCAATTAATTTTTTACATTCTTGAGGTTCACTAACTAACAGTGAAAATTTTCTATCTCCTAATTTTGAGATATTATTCTTAAGGTGTACTAGATAGCTATTCCATCTTTTCAAATCTCCATGTAACCATTCATATGGAGTTCTTCCCTTTTTATCTTGATTTTGTTCTCTATAACATAAAACTTTATTATAAAGAGCATCATTTCCCCCCATTGTACGTGGATAAATATGATCAATTTCACATTTGTCAAGATCTGCAATCCCAATTGCCCTTCTTGAATAAACACAATATCCCCCCTGCATTTTTAACAATTTTAATTTTAAAAAATTATCTCCTTTTAATGCATTTACCTTTTTTAAATCTTCAGATATAAAATTATTTTCCTTTTCTCTGTCCCTTACTAATTTTATGTACTTATCCACTTTTTTTTTGCCAAGTAATGAACTATCAGCACCATCCCTTATAAATTCAAAAATAACTTTATCAGGTTCTCCATAATCTTTCTTTAATTTTAACAATAAATCTCTAAAAATTTGTAGACGGTTTCTAACTATTGGATTAGTTAATCTTCCTATAACTTTGTCAGTTTTTTCTCTATTATCAGAAGATTTTTCCATCATCTCATATCTATTATCGGGAATATATAAATTATCCCAGCTTCCAACTTTTAGAAGCATTGAATTTATTTCCTCTTTTGTTATTGGATTAGATGAGGCAGGATCATCTATAAATTCAGAGATATCAACACTTGTAGGGGACACTCCGAGTAAAATGACCTTTATCATTATTTGAAGTGCTCTTCTGCAAAAACTAGAACGACCAGAAAGATTTGCCTTCATAGGCTCAATCTTACCTTGTACTTTCTCAGCAATAATCTTTTCAATTTCTCTTTGAGTAATTGTGGTATCAAGTTTATAATCATTATCAATTTCTACATTTTTAGCTTTTTTGCACCAGCCTCTATAAATATTTTCTATTTCTTCTCTTGTAAGAGCCTTCTTCTCACCGCTCAAAGTCGTAAGTCTTAAATTTTTCAATTTCATCAAAAGAATGAAAGAAACATTTTCTATTGTATTTGCCTTGCAAACATTTCTTTTAGGCAAAAGCTTACATTTTTCTATAATTCTATTATCAAATCTTGGAATTTTTTGACCTAAAACTCCCTGCCAATCTTCTTTTCTTCCCCTAAATTTTTTAAATTCATTTTTTTTATACGATCCATAACTGTCTTGATAATCACCATATAAAAAATAAGATACAGAATATTTTTTAAGACTTGGATATTGGCTTTGAGCATTCAAGAATAATTTTTCTAACTCTTTTTCAACTAAAATTCTTGGTGCAACAATTCCCGTATCTCTTACTTTTGTGGCTCCCCTTAAAGGTATAAAACGTTTGAAATTTTTAGGATTATTTTCATTCCAAAGTTTTAACCGATAAGCATCATAATAAGCAGGATATTTGTATTCATTATTTTTAATTAACTCTTCCCCATCTATGTTTTTGGTATAAGCATCCGCACTTTTTTTATTTTCTTCCTCATCTTTATTTTTCCAATCTTCATTGGAAGCATTCTCGTCGTTTGAATTTCTTGCCCAAGGCAAATTTGCATCATAACCTCGCCTTTGAATCGCCGAATGTAATGCTTTATAAACTTGCCACTCTTTTAGTGGTAAATTCTGTAAAAGAGCAATTCTTAATATTGTAGAATTAAATATTTCAGTATCTTTTTTATTAGCAAATTCTTTTTTAAATTTTTCATCATCACATTTTAGGGGATCCAATCCACAATTTATCCATAAATTATCTAAAAATTTTTCTCTTGCCTTATGTGCTTCTATAGTCCTATAGACTCTTCGACGATCTCTATTTGAAACAGTTTCTGCATGATCTTTATCTATGATTATAGACTCTAATTTTTTTATATTAAATCCCTCTCTTACACAATATCCAATGCTTGCTTTTCCCAAATCAAATGCAAAAACGTATCCCATATTATCACCTTAATAAATAAAAAATCACTTTAGAGTTTACTTTACAAAAGAAACTATTCCAACTATAAAATGATAACTGCTAATAAAAAAAGAGTGCATAAAATTTTTTTTATACACTCTTTTTACA
>CAZHSB010000074.1:0-5721 GCA_964534945.1 uncultured Bdellovibrionales bacterium
TTCACGATTTTTTTCTCCATAAATAAAAATAAACATAAAGATCTAACGACCGTTAGATCCTTATGATTTTACCTTTACTTATTTGCTAAGATTTTAAGTAAAATATAATTTTTAGGATTGATTTTAGAAACATCCATGTATAAAATTTTAACGGTCGTTAGATCTTTATGTTTATTTTTTTATTTTCTCTCCCCGCATCCTTCAACAGTCCAGCTTCCTTGATAGAAGACAGGTAAAATAATCATCTTACTATTTGTTATTGTGGTATCTAAGAGTAAAGGAGATGAAGTTTTTGAATATGCGTCATCAATAGCACTTTGTAATAATGCTCTTCCTGTTGGAATAGCGGAAAATCTATGACATACACAAATTTAATTAAAAAAGAACACTAGAATTATGAAAATCCCTTAAAAAAAATAGAAATTTAAAAAAAATATGCCTATCCTAGATTTTTATCTTAGATTTTTACTGTTATTTCAATATGATATATTTATCACACGACTTAAAGAAACGATGGTTTATTTTGGAAATAAATTATTCTCTCAATAAGACATTATTAAAAGACGATAATATAACATTGTAAACAGATGTTAGTTTTTTTTAACAAGGTGATGTAAAATTATCTCTAAATTTGAGAACTTATATTTTACTTAAATATTGAAATATTTTAGGAAAGATTGAAAATGACAAATGAAATTTTAAGCTTAGAAGAAAAGATAGCAAATTTTAAATCAAATTTTACCAGTATTCGAAATGAAATTAAAAAAGTAATTGTTGGAATGGATGAAATTATTGATTTTACTTTAGCTTCTATTTTTGCAAATGGTCATGTTTTATTAGAAGGAGTTCCTGGGCTTGGAAAAACTCTTCTAGTAAAAACAATCGCTCAAGTTTTAGGATTAGATTTTAAACGAATTCAGTTTACTCCGGATTTAATGCCATCAGATTTAACAGGCACATTAGTCCTTTCAGAAGAAGAATCAGGTAAAAAAGATTTTGTTTTTAAAGAAGGACCTCTTTTTTCAAATATTATTCTTGCAGATGAAATAAACAGAGCAACTCCCAAGACGCAATCTGCTTTATTAGAAGCAATGGAAGAAAAACAAATTTCAAGTTTTAATACAACATATAAACTTAATGAACCTTTTTTCGTTTTGGCAACACAAAACCCAATAGAGCTTGAAGGAACCTATGTGCTTCCGGAGGCTCAACTTGATAGATTTTTAATAAAACTTTATCTAAATTTTCCCGAAGAAAATGAGTTAATGACTATTTTAGAACAAACGACAGGAGCAGAAAAACAAAAACTAAATGTTTTGTCTGATATTTCCAGACAAGGCTTTGAAGAAATGAAAACTTTAGTTAAAAAAGCAATTGTTCCTGATTCGTTGCTGGCTTATGTGGTACGTTTGATTAGTGAATTTAACCCACAAAGTGATTATTCACCTAGTATAGTAAAACATTACGTTGCTTTTTGTCCAGGGCCTAGAGGTGCACAGTCTGTCATTATACTTGCAAAGGTTTTTGCATTACTTAATGGAAGAGTGGAATTAAATATCGATGATGTCAAAAAGGCTCTTTTACCAGCGTTAAGACACAGATTAGTACTTAATTTCCAAGCTGACGTCAACAAGATATCTAGTGATTTAATTATTTCTGAAGTATCTTCCAAAAAATAAATTTTGTTAAAAAATTTTCTTTGGAAGATAAAAAATTTAGAGATTGAAAATTTAGTGAAAATTTAGGACAGACATATTCTTTATTCTTTAAAATTTCTATTTTTATTTAAAGGATTTTCCAAATTCTAATGATTAAATTTGTGCCTGTCCTAGATTTTCATTTTTGGTAAAAAAGATTGTACGGATGTTTAAACCTTTTATTCTTCTTTCTCTTATAAAACTTTAGATGGGTCAATTACAACCTCAGTAGGACCGTCATATTTTATAACATGCCCAATTCCCATTCCATTCCCAAGTTGCCCAAAGTGAGAATTTCCCCAACAATACGCACTACCATTATCTGTTAAAGCACAAGAAAAGTCTCCTCCCGAAGATATTTGAACTACATTTTTTAAATATTTTTTTCTTTGTTCGCCTCCTTTTTTAAAAAATCCAAAATCTCTTGATATGCTTTTTACAGGAAGACTATCCTTATAAGGACAGAACACTTTTCCATTTGTTGTTAATGCAAAAAAATCATATCCATAAGGTATTTGCTCTATATATATTTGCTCTATATTATCTATTACTTTTTCTGGAACTAAAACTTTACGTTTCTCTCTTAACCTTCCCCAACAATATGCCTCCTTATTTTTTGTTATCGCACATGTATAAGAATTTCCTAAATATATCTTACTTATATCTTGTAAATACTTTCCTCCTTGTTCTCCCCCATCTACTTTTACAGGAACTAACGAATTACCTTTTTTCACATTTCCCAATCCTAGGTCTTTATTATCTCCCCAACAGTAAACTTCTCCTTTTGTTGTTAATGCACATACATAACAAGTACAATTATCGTGACAATAAGAATAATAACGATCCTTATTAAATGAAAAAGATACTTGTTTTATATCTTGTAAATATTTCCCTCCTTGCTCGCCTCCTAATATTTTTATAGGAACATATGATGTATTTTTTATATATTTCTTCTTTATATGTTTTCTGTCTCCCCAGCAATAAACTTCCCCATTTGTTGTTACTGCACATGTATGATTGTAACCAGCAGATACTTGAACAATATCCTTTAAATACTCACCTCCTTGTCTTCCACCAATAACTTTTAGTGGTAAAGAAGAGCTTACCGGATATGGATTTTTTGATCGTCCTAATTGTCCACATTCATTATTTCCCCAACAATACACTTCTCCTTTTATTGTTACTGCACATGTATGTGCATAACCAGCAGATACGCCCTTTATGTCTCTTAAATATTTTCCGCCTTGTTCCCCTCCTAACACTTGTACCGGAATTGGCTCTACCTTAAGAGAATATCGTAAACTATTATTTCCAAGCTCTCCAAAAAGATTATCTCCCCAACAATAAAGAAATTTATTATTATCTTTTGTTATTCCACAAGCATGATTTAAACCTGTACTTATAGATTCAAAAGATATTTTTGTTTTATCACTATCATCTGCTTTTACATTTTTTCTTAATTTCCTATATGGACATACAACACTAAAATTACCATCTTTTTCATAACACTTATATTTTTTTCCGCTAGGGCAAATTTCTCCTACTTTAGAATAATTCCAATGAGTAGAACATGTAGAATTATTAGAAGAACTTCTTATTTTATCAAAAATTATTTTTTGAAATTCTTTATTTAAACAGTATTTTTTCCCTTCTCCTGTTACAGTGCAATATTCAGATTCATAAACAGTCTTTATTAAATAATTTTTTTTATCTTCACTGCTAAAAACTCTTACTGGAGCTAAAAATTCTTCCTTGTCAGTTCCTCCCCAACAATATATTTCTTCATTAGTTGTTAAAGCACATGCTTGGTAATCATATGGATAATCTTGACCTCCATTTATAAATATCTGACTTACATTTTTTAAGAAATTACCTCCTTGCTCGCCCCCTAATACTCTTACTGGAACTTTTGAATACTCTTCTTTTCCATTTCCTAATTGTCCATAAAAATTATTTCCCCAACAATAAACTTCTCCATTTGTTACTACAGCACAAGCAAAACCATCACCTACAGATACTTGACGTATACCTTTTAAATACTTTCCTTCTATTTTGTATGCATGACTATAATAATCATCCCAACAATACACCTCTTCTTCTGCTGTAACACCACAATGTCCAGATACATGGACAATATTTCTTAAATATTTTTCGCTAGGTTCACCACTAAAGCCCCTTAATGGAACTCTTGAAGATTTTTTTCTTCCTTCGCTCCATCTAGATTCATTATTTCCCCAACAATATACTTCTCCATTTGTTGTCACAGCACAAACCTGACCGTTTTCTACAGATAATTGACTTACACCTGTTAAATATTTACCTCCTTGCTCGCCTCCTAGTACTTTTACTGGAATTGATGAAGATCCATTTTCCCCATTTCCCAATCTTCCATTCCAATTATTTCCCCAACAATATACTTCTCCATTTGTTACTACAGCACAAGCAAAATCATCACCTACAGATATTTGACTTACACCTGTTAAATATTTACCTCCTTGCTCGCCTCCTAATATTTTTCCTGAAAATAATAAATTAGAGGACCTATCCTTATTCTCTTCCCAGCAATAAAGAAATTTATTATTATCTTTTGTTATTCCACACGTATAACCATGCTTAGTAGTTATAGATATTAAAGATTTTTTTTCTGCATCAGTTATCTTATTTACCATAGGATAGGTTGGAGTAATCGTATTACTAAATTTTAAATTCTCTTTTAATTTTTTCTTTTTTTCATCATGACATACAACGCTATAATCATTTCCAGCTCCAAAGCATTTATATGTTCCTCCATTTGGGCAAGATTTTCCAATATTAGAATAATTCCAATGAGCACAACATTTAGAATTACAAGGAGGTTTTCCTTTTCCATTATAAATCTTTATTGGTGTTGGACTTGGCTCTTTATCAAAAGTACCTGTCGCTAATTGTCCATAACGGTTTCTTCCCCAGCAATAAAGCTCTCCTTTTGTCGTCCTTGCACAGGCAAAGCCATATCCTGTAGATACTTGAACAATATCTCTTAAATATTTTCCACCTTGTTCCCCTCCTAGTACTCTCGTAGGAATAGAAGTATCTTTTTCTTTCCCATTACCTAATTGCCTAGAATATCCTTGCCCATCATAACATTCATTAGCCCCCCAACAATAAACCTCTCCTTTTTTCGTTACTGTACACGTATAATTAAAACCCGACGATACGTGTTTTACATCTTTTAAATATTTATCTCCTTGTTCTCCGCCTAATACTCTTACTGGAACTTTTGAAATTTCATTTTTCCCATTTCCCAATTGTCCATTATAATTCTCTCCCCAGCAATAAACTTCTCCATTTGTTGTTACTACACATGCATGTCCACTCTTTTTTTTATTTTGATATTGAAAATTATCAACTTTAAAAAGCTTTTCACTTATAGATATTTGAACTACATTTTGTAAATATTTTCCTCCTTGTTCACCCCCTAATACTTGAATTGGTATAGACGATTTTTTATCCCCTTTCCAACAATAAACTTTTCCATCAATATCAACGACACATCTAATATTCCCACCCACAGATACCTGAACAATATTTTCTAAATGACCAATTCCATTTAATCCAACAACTTTATCACCAAAGCAAAAAACACTACCAGTGGTTGTAACAGAACAACCACTTGATTCTTGACTTACATCTGTTAAACTTCCAGTTCCTTGATCACATCCAGGTGCATTATTTATGGTTCCTCCAGCATAATAGGAAGGAAGATCTCCCCATCTGTATAAATCTCCACCAGCAGTTACTCCGTATGAACGGTTATAGCTCAAAGATATTTGACTTGCATCGTTTAAATTTTTCAGAAATTGAGGTATGGATTTTTTACCTCCACTGTGACCAATTCCTAAATATCCCCAATTGTTATTTCCCCAACAAAATGATTTTTTTTCTGCATCTACAGCACATGCAAATGTATATCCCGTACTTATAGATTGGATCGCTCCATCGTAAGGTCTTTTTAATTTTTTATTATTTTCTGTTTCTTCCCATT
>CAZHSB010000075.1:0-5465 GCA_964534945.1 uncultured Bdellovibrionales bacterium
ATCGCTCCATCGTAAGGTCTTTTTAATTTTTTATTATTTTCTGTTTCTTCCCATTGTACAGAAAGCTTTTTAGTACAAATAAGCAACAAAATAAAAATTATAAAAAATAAAAACGTTTTAGACGCAAAAAATGACAATTTTTCTAAGTGTAATATTATTTTTTTCAAAAACTTCTCCAAGGAGAAAACTTAAGCTAACTAGCAAAAAACAAGGTCAAACGGTGTTTCAGATATTAAGAATCTTTACTTTAGAAATCAAGAAGTTTTTTTGATTTCTTTCTTTTTTTTAAAACATAAAAAAAAGGAAAACACTTTTTGTAAAAAATATTTCCCTCTTTTAATTTTATATTTAAACTACAAAAGAAAAATTACTAGCATAATCCTTATTTTCTCTCCCCACATCCTTCAACAGTCCAGCTTCCTTGATAGAAGACAGGAACAATAATCATATTACTATTTGTTATTGTAGTATCTAAAAGTATAGGAGATGAAGTTTTTGAATATGCTTCATCAATAGCACTTTGTAATAATGCTCTTCCTGTTGGAATACCTAGTAAAAGCATGTTGCCAACTTTTCCAGAAACAAAATCACCTGTTTTTGTCGTATCAACACTAAAATTTTCTTTATCAATTTCTTTAGTTGAATACATAGAGAAATGACTTCTTGTAGAACAAGCTATTTGAAATAATAATAAAACTAATATAACTTTTTTCATTATTGCCTCCCTTTAGTGTTAATAACAGTCCCTTTTACTTGAACACAGTCAAAAATCGGTACTGTCAAAAAATGATTATATGGATGTTTAAATCTTTTAAATTCTCCATCAACCATAATATCTCCATTTCCATTTTTTAAAGCATCTTCTAATGCTAATTCCATAGATGCTTTATGTAACCCACCGAATATAGGAAAAACAGTTGAAAATGTGCAATTTTCTCCTATAACAGCAACTTTTTTTGGAAGTTCATTTAAATTTACATTTTTTAGCGTAACATCACGAGTTGAAGCTATAGTGAATTTTCTAGTATCAACAGCACAGGCAGGCAATAAAAGCAAGATGAAAAGCAAGAACAATTTTTTCATTCTTTTTCTCCTTTTTTAAAAACACAAAAAACTTTGTTGATTATACACAACAAGTTGATTATAATCAACACGCTTTTTAAAAGCATTTAATCTTTTATTAAAAAAAATAATTTTATAAGAAAGGAAAAAACATGAAGAAAATTATTATTACCATTGCACTTTTACTATCACTATCAGGAACATTTATCGCTTGTGGCGGAGGAGGAGGCGGTGGTGGTGCATCCTATGCGGGAGTATGGAAGATTTTTATATCAAGAACATATGATCCTTGCGGAATTGATAGTGATTCTATTGCTGCAGGGACACACACAATAAATGTTAACCAAGATGATAAAAAAGTCGTTGTCAACTGGGGAAGTGCTGCATTTACAGGAGAGACAACAGATGAAGACGGTTTCGAGGTTTATTACAGATCGGAACCTTCAGGAAATTGCTCTGGTGCCCAAGTTATTATATTTCAAAATGCAAGCTCTGGCACAGCTGACGTAGGTTATGGAATTGCCATAACCTGTGGATCAACAACATGTACTATTGGTTATAATGGAACAGGAACGAGAACTAGCTCTAAAGCAATCTCATTTGATTTATATAATAAAAATTATACTGAATCAACTCCAAGTGACTTGTTAGAATTACAAGGAATAATTTGTTCAGAAGGAGCATCACTTTCGGGTTCTGAATCAGGGAATCCAAACCTTGAAGACTTAGCTCTTAATGCAGCATATGAAGCATTAACTGAAAAATAAAATAATTAATAACAAAAGCACTTCTTTCAATGATTTTAATATTGTGAGAGGTGCTATTTATTTTAAGGACAAAGTCACCTTTATGAACAAAATACTTCTTTTTTAAATAATTTTTATGCAAGCATGTTAAACATATTTTCCAATGAAAATAGTTCCTACGCGTCAAATTAATGTTAAAAATGTTAATTTAAATAAACTTCCTAGAAATGAAAATGTTGAGGTAAAAAAGTGTCGTCCTATTTTTCCTCTTCTTATGCCAATTGATCTTTTTCAAAATAGTTATGATGAACTTGTAGAAAGTGCTTTGCAGAAAGGAAATGGAGATATTTTACTTGATCCAATTTTTAAGAGAAACAACTTTTTGTTTGCAATATGTTTAAGTGTTCGCGGAACCGTTGTTAATACAAGAGGAGAAAAATAATGATGAAAAATTTTTTTATACTATCAATATTTATTTTGTTTTTTCTAAATGGTTGCACCAACACAAGTCATGTTACCTTGTATTCTTTTAAAGATTTTGATAAAGAACACTTTACCGTAAACACACAAAACAGAGGTGATTTTAAAAACGGTGATGTAAATGCAAAACTTCTTTTATTTTATTTTCCACTTACAAGAGAAACTTTAGGAGGAAACAAGTTGGAAATTAGCATCAATGAAGCATTCGGATATTCCAACTCAAATATTTTTGTTGATACTGAATTTGAATATTTTTTTGCTGGAGACATATTTCCTTTTTGCATTTACTGCCAAACAGATGTAACGGTTTCAGGGTATGAATCTAAAAATTAAAATTTGTTGCTATTTAAATTTTAAAACTCAAAAAGCATTGTGAGTTTTTTTATAAAATACCAATGCTTTTTTAATTTAAAAGACTAAAAATATACTAGTATTTTTTGCTTACTCATTTTTCTCAAAATCTATTTCATAAATAGAGCCGCTTGGCGTATCAAGTACGTTCAATCCCATTTTTGTAAGCTCTGCTTTGCACGCGTCTGCTTTTTCGTAATCTTTTGATTGCTTATATTGATTTCTTAATGAAATAAGATTGTCTGCCTCTTTAACATCTATTGATAACATTTCAAGATGTTTGTTTTTTATATTTTCTAAATATTCCCTAGGAGAAGAATTAAAAATTGATAAAATATTTCCGTATGTTTCTTGAATTGTATTATAAACTCCATTTAATGATTCAAAATCTTTCTTTGATATTTTCTTTTTTATAGTTGATATATAATCATACATATTAGCAATTGTTTTTGCTGTATTAAAATCATCGTCCATATTTTTTTCAAAATTTTCTTTAATTTCCAAAGCTAAAGAACTTTTAGTTTCTGGAAGATTAAGATCTTTTAACTCTTTTAAGATTTTATAAAATTCGTACATATGTTTTTCTGCTTGGTCAAAATCTCCTTTCATTATATTTAAGTCACTTCTATAAACTGATTGATGTATTACAAGCTTTATTGTTTCTGCATCATATCTTGCAAGTGAATTTCTTATGCTTATGCCATTTCCTAAAGACTTACTCATCTTGGCGCCTTCTACTTTTACAAGTCCGCAATGCACCCAATATTTTGATAGTGGTTTTCCATTACAAGCTTCACTTTGAGCAATTTCATTTTCATGATGTGGAAACTTTAGATCTCTTCCCCCACCATGGATATCAATAGTTTCCCCTAAAAATTTTTTACACATTGCCGAGCATTCTATATGCCAACCAGGTCTACCTTTTCCCCATGGAGAATTCCAAAAGATTTCTCCCTCTTTTGCTGATTTCCAAAGTGCAAAATCTCTATCATCTCGTTTTCCCTCTACGACATCTTTTCTTACACCTGACATTTCTGTTTCTATATTACGATTTGATAATTTTCCATATTCTGGGAATTTTAATGTATCAAAATAAACATCATGATTAACCTCACTTTGGTACGCAAAACCTTTATCAATCAACTCTTGGATAAAACTTACAATCTCTTCTATCGTTTCAGATGCTTTTGGCTCAAAATCTGCAAACCTGATTCCTAAATTTTTTAAATCTTCATTTGTTCTTGTCATAAAATTTCTTGCAAATTCTTTTTGATCCATATGAATTGCGTTAGCATTTGTAATTATTTTATCATCAACATCTGTATGATTTCTAACATAAGTTACGTTATATCCTTTATACTCTAGATATCTTCTCATAACATCAAATTGCAATGCCTGTTTAGCGTGTCCAATATGCGCATCATCCGAACAAGTAATTCCGCAAGCGTACATTTTTACATTTTTATGATCGATTGGTACAAACTCTTCTTTCTTACCAGTTAATGAATTAAAAATTTTCACAAAAAACTCCGATAAATAATTATTTAAATAAAATATAAGAATATATTATTAGAATCATATTAGTTTATAAAGATATTAATTTCAATTCCACCCTAACATATTCCCATGCATTTTAAAGGACAAAAAGAAGATAAGAGTGAAAAAACAATATGCAAAGAAAGTTAAAAAACATGTTATATTAAAAATTTCATAAGGCATACTAAGTTAAGTGGCATCAAGTAAATGGTGTGAAGTTTTCAATTAAACGCCATCTGGCAGTTGAACAATATAGGAAGATAAAGGCACAATTTATCAAGGTAATAATGAAAAATCAAAAAGAAAAAATAAGAAAATTATAAAAAAAGATAGCTGATTTACATATAAAGTTGGGCGTATACAGTTGTATAATAAAAGCAGCTGGTGATGATTATGGTTTTAAATTAAAAAAAGATTTGGACTCAGAGGCGTTAGGACTTGTAGACAAAAAGGCAGGAAAAGTGTTAAAAAAGTACGAAAAGTGATGAAAGGTCCAGAGCATAATTCTAGCATAATCCTAGGTGTCCTGAAAATAATTGCTTTAAACTAACGAACTAGGATTATAAAATATTTTATTAAAAATTTATGAAATGAATTTATGTTTATTGTGAACTTTCAGCCCACAAAATTATTAAATATTTTTTCCTAGGTTCCACGCATTCCTTTCAGAAATTACTCGCCCCTAGGCTATCACAGGAAGCGTTTTTAACGCTGTCGAAGTTAACATGCTAAAATCTTAACTTTGCCCCTTTGGGGCGACAAAAATTTGTAATATACATAAGACAAAAAAATGTGCCTGTCCTGTTTTTGTTTTTTAACTAGAGCTTTAACAGAAATCACCTAAGAACACCCTAAGAAGTACAAGAAGGAAATAATTCGTGGCAAATTTTAAAAAAATCTCAAAAAAGCCTTTTAGTCTTTCGACTTTTTATAAAAATTTTATCTCTTTTTAATTTTTTTCGCGTTCCCACTTTACTAACTACATATCTGCCACAATTTAACATCAATTTAACAATTTCTAAGTTGGCTATTTACACAAAAAATCTTAAAGCCCCACAAAAGAACAAAAACATCGGCGCAACATTTGTACTTTCGATTTATAGCTAGGAAAAAGTAAAAATTCTAGTGTCAGCCTCCAATTCATGAGTCATTATTTCCACTCCACCTTCATCATCCCAGCCCCACAAATTTCACTTGGAGTAGATTTAAAACCTAGTTTCTCATAGAATTGCTCTTTACCATTTTCAGAAAAAAGAAATACTGTAATAAATTCATCTTTTTCCAATATTT
>CAZHSB010000076.1:0-5442 GCA_964534945.1 uncultured Bdellovibrionales bacterium
CTAAAATTTTATCAGGATGAGCTTGTATAGAAAGTGGTTTATTTATAGAAAGAATCTTTAATAAAAATGGAAGCTCATTTCCAAATTCTAAGAGAGAACTTCCAAGACATTCATTTAAGTGGTTATTTATATGCTCATTTAATGAAAGATCTTTTTGAACTTTACCAGGGGCTTTTGGATGCGCGCCGACCCATAATTCTGCATAAGGCAAATCTTCATCGATATTTTCAAGATACTTTGTAACAAGAGATTCGCTACAAGGCTTTCCCCATGTATAATTTTGATATGAAGGTGTAAAACTTATAATCTTATCTGCCATGTAACATCCTTGTATTTTAGCTTAAGATTTCTTGCCTTATCCAAATAAGTCGACAGGTTTTTCGAAAACTAAAATTTTATTTAATGAATTTACAACAAACCACTTATTTTAACTAAAGTTTCCTCTTATTCAAGAGAAAAAATTTTATAACCATTTCTAGTTGTTAAAATCATGGCAATTATTTGATTTTTAAGGTTTTTAGACCGAAATACTTCATAAAACAAAGACCAACAATAATAACTGGAATTAACTGACAAGCATGAATAACTGTACCATAGGCAAGAGACAACGATTCAGAAATTCCAAAAATAAGCAAAGTTTTCTGAGTAGTAAACTCAAAAAGGCCAAGAGCTCCTGGACTGCTTGGAATAAGTACTGCTAGGTTAACAGTCCCAAGAACAAAGCATGCAAGATGAAACGAAGCAGGTTCGATATTAAAAACAACTAAGCCATAATAAAACATTACTGCTTCAACAGTCCAAGTAAAAACTGATAGAAAAACAACTAATAAAAATTTTGAAGGAGTCTTCATCGATAATCTAAATCCCTCAAGAAAATTTGCTATAAATTTTCCCACAAAATTATTAGGGAATTTTAAATGATATTTAATATTCAAAATATTTACTAAAATAATTACAAAAATTGCGATACTAAAAATTGCTAGGCCCACATATTTTAATTTGTTCGCCCAATCAGGAAGCATGATTCCTAAAGAACCCCAAAAAAGTAAGATTACAATTGCTACACCATCAAGAACTCTTTCTACAAAAATATTAGACAATGTAGTACTTCTTGAAATATTTGAATGTTGTCCAATAACTTGCGCCCTTACAAGCTCTCCAAGCCTTGCAGGAAGAACATTGTTCGCCGCATACCCTAAAAATATACCACCTAGCGCTTGCTTAAAATTTAACATTGGAAGCATAACCTTGGTCCTAATAGCACGCACAAAAAATCCTGTAAAATAAATTATCGTAAGGATTGTAATATTTAATACAGAAACTTTTTTAAGATGAGATAAAAATTCATCAAAATTTAAATAATAAGCAATTAATCCTAAAAGTAAAAAAGTAACTAACCAACCAACAATAATAGATATATTTTTTTTATTAAATTCCATAAAGATAAGAATAACTATAAAAAGTATTTTTTAACAATAGAAAGATTTATAAAATCATGGAATAATCATACAACAATTAAGGTAAAAAAATGGAATTAAATAAAGAAAACGTTATAGAAATTTTAAAAACAATTTATGATCCCGACATCGGCCTTGACATATATTTCCTAGGACTTATTTACGATATAAAAATAGAGAATAATAACATCATAATCATAATGACTTTTACAAGCCCGATGTGCCCGATGGCTCCATATATGATTGATCAAATAAAAACATCTCTTAGCGAACTCGAGGGAGTGGAAAATATTGATATAGAAGTAACATTTGACCCGCCTTGGACACCATCAGATGAGCTAAAAGAATATATGGGATTCTAATAATAGCAAAAGGGAACCTATCTCTCTAAAATTAACGATAATATTTTCATAAAAAGAGATTTAATCTTTAGAACTCTTTGACATTTTATATAGAGCATTTTATAATTTCCCTTGGTTTTTTCGGGGGGATTTTAAAATTAAATAAATTAAAACCAAAATTTTAAAGGAGCAAAAAATATGGGAGTAAATAAAGTTATTTTAGTAGGAAGATTAGGACAAGATCCAGATTTGAAATATTCAGCAAGCCAATACCCAATTACAAGGTTCTCTCTTGCAACAGGAGAAAGAAGAAAAGATCAGGCAAGCGGACAATGGGTAGATCATACTGAATGGCACAATGTCGTAGCTTTTTCAAAAACAGCTGAAAATTGTAGCAAGTTTTTAAAAAAAGGAAGCGAAGTTTATATCGAAGGAAAAATTCAAACAAGAAAATGGCAAGATAAAGAAGGCAAAGATAGATACACAACAGAAATTATTGCAAATACTGTTCAGTTTCTAGGTGGTAAGGCATCAGGCGCTTCCGCATCTTCTTACGATTCTTCTTCCGCAAGCGCAAGCTCAGGATCAAGCGATTATTTAGATTCTTTGTCAAACGCTGATGAACTTCCAGAAGGATCAGGGGTTTCCTTCGACGACGATGACATCCCTTTTTAGGCGGTGATTTTGGCGATAAATCGTATAAAATGATTGAGTGGCTTCCTAGCTGTACATCTTGGTACACCGTCGTCAGCCACTCAACCATTTTCTCCAATTTCTCATCCAAAATCCCCGCCTAAAAACAAGCCTAATCTTTCACGATAACTAGTACAAAATTGTTAAATAACTTCCTAGCTGTACATCTTGGTACACCGTCGTCAGCCACTCAATCATTTTCTCCGATTTCTCATCCAAAATCCCCGCCTAAAAATAGGTTTAATCTGCAGGCAATAAATTATATAAAATTGTTAAATAACTTCCTAGTTGTACATCTTGGTACACCGTTGTCAGCCACTCAATCATTTTCTCCGATTTCTCATCCAAAATCTCCGCCTAAAAACAGGTCTAATCTTTTGCGATAACTAGTACAAAATTATCAAATAGCTTTACTAGCTGTACATTTTGGTATGGTTTTTATAGTGTATAACATCATTTAGTAAAAAAAATATATGTTTTTTTAGAATTTCAGTTCTAATTTTTATTAAAAATGATATTTTTTAGCTTTACATTTTTAAAAAAACTTATCTAATTTAAAAAAGTGGAGGTGCTCACAGTTTATAGGAATGTTTTTGGGGATTTTTTTATTTTTTAACAATCTTCATAATATTTTTGCTAATATCTTGAGATTTTATCTAATTTTGTGCTAAACTACGTGACGCTTTATCTATACAGATAATGTAATGCTTAAAACCGTTTTTGTGAAAAATGTTAGAACGATTAGAGTAGTTTATAATTTTTAGTTTTTATCTTTAGATAAAATTGTAATGATTTTTAATTTTTGAGGTGTTTATATGTCAGTCCCTAAGAAGAAAACGTCCAAATCCAAAAGAGATATGCGTCGTTCACATGATACGTTAAAAGCTGTAAATACAGTTACATGCCCAAATTGTGATTCTCCAATGCGTCTTCACAGAGTTTGCCCATCTTGTGGTCAATACAAGGGTATGCAAGTCGTTGTAGAAAAAGTTAAATCAGAAGAAACTCAACCAACAGAAGAAAACACAGAAGCATAGATTCCTAAAATTTTTAAAAGTGTTTTCTTGATTTTTAGCTGTTTTTGAAAAGGAGAGTTGCTTGGTGGAACGAAAAAGAATAGCAGTTGATGTTATGGGAGGAGATTTTGGAAGTTCTGTAGCTATAAGAGGTGTTGTAAAGGCTGCAAAAGAATTTCAAATTCCCGTCATATTAGTTGGTAATGAAGAAGAAATTCACAATACCTTAAACCAAATGCAAGAACCCGTTTCTGATCTTATTCAAGTGCAACATGCTCCAGATGTTATTACTATGGAAGATAGTCCATCTCTTGCAATCAGAGGAAAGAGAAAGGCATCTATAAGAGTAGCATTCGAAACTGTAAAAGAGGGGAGAGCCTTTGGTGTTATGGGGCCTGGAAATACAGGAGCCTTAATGGCTGCAGGACTGGTCGTCGCAGGAACACTTCCAGGAATTCAAAGACCTGCTATAGCAACAAGAATCCCAAGAATAAATAATAAACCAGTAGTATTGCTAGATAGTGGCGCAAACGTAGATTGTAACAGGGATCAATTTATTACTTTTGCACTCATGGGAAGCGTGTATGCTAATGTTGCTTTCAATTGTCAGAATCCAAGAGTGGCTTTGCTATCAAATGGAGAGGAACTTTGCAAAGGAACAGATATCGTTCGCTCGACTGCAATATTTTTATCAAAAAAGAAAAATATAAATTTTGTTGGCTACATTGAAGGACGTAGCATGATGCGTGATTTGGCAGACGTTGTCGTTTGCGATGGCTTCGTAGGAAACATCGTCTTAAAAACGATGGAGGGGATGGTTTCTTTCATCTTCGATTTGTTGAGAGATTCTGTAAAAAGAAATTTTTGGGGGAAAATAGGGCTTCTTTTAGCTAAGCCGACAATAAAATCAATTTTTAAAAAGAAATTAAGTACTCCTGAATGTTCTAGCGCACCACTTCTTGGCTTAAATTATCCTGCAATGGTGTTACATGGTTCTTCAAAAGAAGATGCTTTTTATTATGGATTAAGAGATACTAGTGATTTCGTAGAAAAAAATATTGTTAATATAATAAAAGAATCTTTGCTTGATGCAGACTTTGATTCTAATTCAAGTTTTGAACCTAATATGTGGAAAGAAATAGAAAACGATTTAAAAAGAAAAATAAAAAGGGACAACGAAAATGAGTAATTTAAATTCTCGAGTAGCTCTTATAACAGGTGCATCTAGAGGAATCGGAAAGGCAATTGCTTTGGAGCTTGCAAAAAGAGGGGCATTTGTATACGTAAATTTTTCTTCAAATGAAGAAGCCGCAAATCAAGTCATAAAAGAAATAGAGGAAAGTGGAGGGAAGGCCAAAAAATTAGGATTTAAAATCCAAAATAAAGAAGAAGTTGAAAATGCCATAAATAAAATAAAAGAGGAATCAGGTAAAATCGATATACTAGTAAATAATGCTGGAATTTCTCGTGATGCACTTATTATTCGCGCAAAAGATGAAGATTGGCAACAAACACTTGACGTTAATTTAACAGGTGCATTTTACGTTTCAAGAGCAGTTTCAAAATTAATGTTAAAAGAAAAATACGGTCGTATTGTAAATATTAGCTCAATTGTCGGACAAACGGGAAACGTAGGTCAGGTTGCATATTCTGCTTCAAAAGCAGGACTTATAGGATTTTCAAAATCATTAGCAAAAGAATTAGCCTCAAAAAATATTACAGTAAATGTTGTAGCACCTGGATTTATTGAAACAGATATGACAAATAACTTAAATGAAAAAATAAAAGAAGCTTGTCTTGAAACAATTCCACTTAAACGATTTGCAAAGCCAGTAGAAGTTGCTAATGTTGTGGCTTTTTTAGTAAGCGATGATGCTTCATATGTGACATCTCAAGTAATTGGTGTTAATGGTGGAATGGCATAGGCCATTTTGC
>CAZHSB010000077.1:0-5326 GCA_964534945.1 uncultured Bdellovibrionales bacterium
AGTTGTTATAAGCAAGAAAAATATTACTAAAAAAACTAAATGGACAGGAAAAAACGTAGTGTTTTTTTAGAAAAAAATTGTTAGAATTGCTACAGCACTATCATTTTTTTTCAATTATCGCCAAAAGCATCGCCTAAATCAGAGGGAGAAGTTGTCGCCAAGATAATACCTTTGCGCTTTTTTGCTATGAGCAATTTGTTGCGGTGTCCCTTCTTCTAGAATTTGTCCATCTACTAAAATATATGCTCTATCGCAAATGCCTAAAGTTTCCCTTACATTATGATCTGTTATTAATACACCAATTCCTTTACTGCAAAGCGATTTTATAATTCCTTGAATATCTGCAATTGCTAGTGGATCAATACCTGCAAATGGCTCATCTAATAAAATGAAATGAGGAGATTTTGTAAGGGTTCTAGCAATTTCGACACGTCGTCTTTCGCCACCAGATAAAGATGAAGCAATATTATTTTCTAAAAATCTAACACCAAACTCATCTAATAATTCATACATACGTTCTTTTCTTTCTTTGTTTGATGGAAAAGGAATCGTTTCTAAAATCGCCATTAAATTTTGCCCGACAGTAAGTTTCCTAAAGATTGAAGCTTCTTGAGGAAGATAACCTAATCCCTTATGGGCGCGTAAGTACATAGGATCTTTAGTAATATCTTCATCATCTAAAAAAACATTTCCAGAATCTGGGCCGATAAGTCCTACACACATATAAAAACTAGTTGTTTTTCCTGCGCCATTTGGACCCAATAGGCCTACGACTTGTCCCGCATTAATATTAATAGAGACAGAATTCACAACTTTTCGATTATTATAAATTTTTACTAAATTTTTTGCTGATAACGTGTGCATACATGAAATCCTATAAGAAATAAAAAAAAATAACAAGTAAGCAAGTTTATTAGCGACTTTATTAGACATTTTTGCATCAAATAAGACAAGCGTGGAAGTTTTTTGTTAAGTAAGGAAGCTATATGATGAATTTTTATGACAAAAATTATCAAATACTTTGTGATAATTTTATAGACATTGCAAATAGTATAAAAAATTTACAAGATGACTTTGAAAATATTGAAGCTAAAGAAACGGCAGAAGGACCTGTGCTATTTTATCAAGGACAGTGTTTAGATAATCCAAGTAAGCCAATGACTGCAGGAAGAAAATGGATAGAAAGTCAGAAAGTAGATGAAAATCAAAAATGTGATGTTGTTATTTTTGGATTTGGCGCTGGATATCATATAGAAGCTTTTCAAAAAAATAAGGCTAGTAAATTAACAGTTATCATTTCTTCAAAAAAATTATTTAAAAAAGCATTACAGATAAAAGATCTAGAAAACGTCTTTAGTAAAATAGACAATTTAATTTTTTATGATTCTCCAAATTTAAAAAGATATTTAACAGAACATTCTGAACTTTATATTCGTCCGCAAGAACAAGCACTTTTTTATGATGAAGCAAATAAATTAAAACCAATTTTTTATGGGAACAAGGGGTTTGATACATTATCTCCCAAGATTGGAGTTTTAGGCCCAATGTCTGGTGGAACTTTACCGATGATTGTTTACATAAGTAATGCATTAACGGCGTTAAATCAGAAGCACCGTGTTTTTGATATGGAACCTTTTTATCAAGGATATAATTACATAAAGAATTTTGTTAAAGATGAATATGCAACAAGTGTTATAAATAATGGCTATGTTGAAAATTTATCTCAAATGGTAGTCGAATCTATCAAGGAAAAGCCAATAGATATTCTTATTTGTTTGGCGCAAGCTCCAATTTCTGGAAGAGCATTAACAGAGATTAGGTCTTTGGGGGTTATCACAGTTTTATGGTTTGTAGAAGATTACGTAAGATTCTCTTATTGGAAAGATATGGCACAATTTTATGATTTTATTTTTACGATTCAAAAAGGAGACTGTATTGAATCTATAAAACAAGCAGGGTGTCCATATGTAAATTATTTACCAGTAGCTTGTGATGAACATATCCACAAGAAACAAAATTTAACAAAAGAAGAACAAGCAAGATGGGGAGCGGAAATATCTTTTGTTGGTGCAGGATATCATAATAGACAGCAGTTTTTTGCTTCAATGTGTGAGATGCCACTAAAGATTTGGGGAACTGAGTGGCCTACTTGTAAACCTTTCGATAGAATGGTTCAAGAGGGAGGACGCAGATTAACACCAGATGAATATATAAAAATTTTTAATGGAACAAAAGTTAATATCAATCTTCATTCTTCGACAGAGTGCGATGGAGTAGATCCTACAGGAGATTTCGTAAATCCTAGGACAGTTGAACTTGCATGTAGTGAGGCTTTTCAACTTGTGGATAAAAGATCGTTGTTGCCAGATATGTTTAAAGAGGGAGAAGAAATTATAACTTTCTCTTCAAGAGAGGAGCTTAAAGAACTTATTGATTATTATTTAGCCCATGATGATGAAAGGGAAAAAATAATTCAAAGATCAAAACAAAGGGCATTAAAAGATCATACATACACGGTTCGTATAAGAGAAATGTTGTCAGTTATTTATAGCCAAAAATATGAACAGTTAAAACATCGATTCGAAAACAGCGCATGGGAAAAAATGATTGTAAGAGCGAAAAGATATCCAGAGTTAGAGGAGAGAGTTTTAAAATCATATGAAAGAGGAGAAGATCCAAATTTAGATGGGTTAATTTCTGATATTATTACTGGGAAAGGAGACTTAACAGAAACAGAGCAAAAGCTTTTATTCCTTCATCATATAAGAGCTCAAATTATTAGAATGTCACGTGAAGATGTCGTTAATGAGGGGAGGGCATAATATGAAAAAAAGATTTCCACATAAAAATAATATATTGCTTGTAAATATCACAAGACTCGGGGACATGTTACAAGCAACTCCTACAATTATTGGATTAAAAGAAGAAAATCCAAATGCAAAAATTACGGTTTTAGTTGAAAAACAATTTGAATCAGTTTGCCATAGTATTCCAGAAATTGATGAAGTAGTGGCTGTTGATCTTGCAACTTGTGTAAGGTCATTGGCTAGAGAGGGAGAGGGAATAATTGATGCGTATGAACAAATTGATGAGCTTGTAAAAAAATTAAAAGCACAAAATTTTGATTATTGTCTTAATATGTCTTCATCTGCTTATACTGCGCTATTACTAAGTTTAGTTGGAGTGAAAAATAAAGGTGGTTGGGCTTCTGATGCGGAGGGTTTTAGAATCATAGAATCTGATTGGGCAAAATTATTTGCAACATCGGTATTCCATCAAAATAGGAGATTTAGTTCATTTAATTTAGTTGATATTTTTCGATGTGCGGGAGATGTTGATCAGCATCCGCATAGATTAAAAGTAAAAGTATCAGATGAGGCAAGAAGATATTGTAAAGAATTTATTGATAATTCAAAGTTTACAAATACAGGTCCATTATTAATCGTTCAAGCGGGTGCAAGTCAACATAAGCGTCAATGGGCACCAATAAATTTTATTAAATGTTTAAATGTTTTAGTAAAAGAAAATAATATTAGAGTAGTTTTAAGTGGTTCAAGAAAAGAACTTCCAATTATCGAGGCTATAAAATCTGGGTGTAATTCAGAAAATATTGTTATTGCGGCAGGAAAAACTAATATTCCACAACTTGCAGCACTTTTAGAAATGGGGGATTTGTTGCTTACAGGAGATACGGGACCAATGCATATGAGCATCGCTGTAGGGACTCCTGTAGTTTCAATGTTTTTAGCTTCTGCTTTTGGTTTCGAGACAGGTCCGTATAGTGAGGGAAATATTATTTTACAGCCAAATATTGGGTGTTATCCATGTAATCCCAATAAGAAATGTTCAAAACCAGAATGCCATTTTTGTATTGATCCAGAAGAATTGGCGCAGTTAGTTTTGGAAAGATTAAAGGGAGATTTTAAGACACTTCCAGAGGGAATAATTAAAAAAAGTAATATGACTATATATCGTTCTTTTTTTGATGATTGTGGTTTTTGTGATTTACAAGTTTTAAATGATAAAGAAGATAAATTTTTGCGCACGATGCGTTTGGCGTATAGAAAAATGTGGTTAGATGATTTAGGCGCATATAATTTTGAAAAGATTTCTGATGATAAAAACGAAAAAGACATTCCTTGGAAGAAGAATATAGATGAGTTAAAAATTTGTGCAGAAGATGGGGTAGACCTTATAGATCAGCTTGAAAATTTGGTAAAAAATCAAAATTCTTCAGCCAAAGATTTAGGAAAAGTAAAAGATGAGCTTACGGAAATAGATAGGAAAATAGAACAGTTGGGATATGATACGCCTGCAATTGCACCAATTAGCCGAATGTTTATTTTTTCAAAAGAAAATATTTCTGGAACCGAAGTGTTAGTTTTAGCATCACAAACAAGAGAGATTTATAAGGATTTGGAAAGAAGAGCAAATAAGCTTGAAAATTATTTTCTTTCTAGTTTTTAATTTTTTTAAGGGATAAAAATGGAATCTATAAGAATAAATGGGGAAGAATGGGCAAATGCGCCAAAAGAAAATATGTTAAAGATGACTGAGCTTGTGGAGCTTATAAAATCTTCTATAGACCCTGATCAAATAATTACAGGGCTTTTAATAAATGGTAGAGAATTAGAAGAGTCGGATTGGAATTCTTGTATTTCTAATTATGCTACAAATGTATTAGAAGTTGAAACTAATACTATAGATAATTATATTCAAGATAGACTTTCAATTTGTCCAAATGTTGTTACTCAATGTTATATGCAGGTTAGAAAGGCAAGAAAGCTTTTTCAAGAAGGTGAAAGTTTTGATGCAAATAAAAAACTAGGTGAGGCTGTTACTTCTTTAAAAGCTTTTTTTAATTGGTATGCAACATTATTGAATGTTATGCCTGAAGATCAAAAACAAAAATGTAATATAGATGATCAGGTTGAAAAAATTTATGATACTTGTAAGAAAGTTTGCCAGCAACAATTATATCAATCTTGGTGGGCATTAGGTGAACTTTTAGAGAAAGAATTAGAGCCTGAGCTAGATGCTTTGGAAGATATATTAAGGTGTAACGCTAAAGGGAATTAATCCTTGCAGAAAAATGTGATGAGAGTTGCAGACCTAGGGCACGCGCTCATTTCTCCTGCCCCAGGGCACGCGCTCCTTTCATTCGCGCTTACCCCTGGTCTGGGTTGTATAGCGTTTTCAACGCAGGTGCATTTAGCACGCAAAAATTTTTAGGATCGCCCTTTCAGGGCAACAAAGATTTTGGGAGAAGTATAAATTTTGGGACATGCACTTTTTTGGTGGGCACTTCCCATTTTTCTTGAATTTT
>CAZHSB010000078.1:0-5244 GCA_964534945.1 uncultured Bdellovibrionales bacterium
CTTTCATCGCATACAAAATTTTTGTGTTTTCATATTTAAAATATTTTTTTAATTTCTTGTATTGGTTCCTTATTTTATTTTCATCATAAACAAAAACAGGCGTTTCAAATTCATTTGAGATTTTTAACAAGATATCATCATTCATAAAAATTCCTCTAATATTGAGCTTGTTATCAGTATTGATTGCTTACTTATTGAAAAACCAAAATCATCAATATCAATTAAGCAATCTTCTTTAAGCGAGTTTAAAATATCACCATATAGATCAAGAAAATTAACTCCAAACTTTTGATAAAAATTATTAAAACTAATTCCCTTTCTTTTTCTTAAATTTACCAAAATATATTCAAAGATTAAAACTTTTTTTTCATTTTTCTCTAAAAAATCTACAATAGATTTTCCCGCCTTAATATCATCTATATATTTTCTAAATGATTTTATATTAGAATATCTTTCTCCTCTTACTGCATAACCATTCTCATATTCACAATATGCGCCAAAAGCCCCAGCACCAAGCCCCAAATAATCATTTGCATCCCAATAAAACATGTTATGTTTTGATTCCATACCATTTTTTGCATAATTACTTATTTCATAACGATTATATCCTAATTCCTTAAGCCCCTCCGAAATTGTCTCATCCATTTTTACAAAATCATCTTCGCTTACTTCCGTAAAAATTCCATCTTTTTTCATTTTTCCAAAAACAGTATTTTCTTCGATCGTTAACGCATAAAAAGACAAATGTTCTGGAGAAAGTTTTTTTATCTCAATCAAATCATTTTCAATATCTAAAATTTTTTGATTTGGAATACCATAAATAAAATCAAGACTAATATTTTTAAAACCTACTTCTCTTGCCAAACAAAAAGTCTTAATTGCATCTTCTTTCTTATGCGCTCTTCCTAAAAATTTTAAAATTTCATTATTAAAAGATTGGACTCCTAAACTTAATCTATTTATTCCACATTGCTTATATAAAATTAAATTTTCTTTTGTAAGAGTTTTTGGATTTGCTTCTAAAGTAATTTCAATATTATTTTCCAAAGGAAATAAATTTTTAACTTCACTTAAAAAATCTTCATAATATTTTGGCAAAATCAAAGATGGCGTTCCACCTCCAAAATATATGCTTAAAATTTCTCTTTCTTTCCAAATATCTTTTTTGCTAGATAGCAAAAGCTCTTTTTTTAAAGCTTCAAAATATTCTTCTTGTGGAATATCTTTTAAGCATGTTGAATAAAAATCACAATATTTGCATTTTGAAACACAAAATGGAATATGAATATATAAAGAAAAATGAGACATCTTATTTTATCTCAATTACTACTTATCATTATTTTCTATTTTTTCTTCTTAATTTTTTTAGTTCTTCTCTTTTAGCTTTTCCAAATTTTAACGATGATGCTAATTTATCTTCATCATCATTTTCATCTTGATTATTCATTTGCATGGCACGTTCTAATCTCTCACGTCTTAATCTCTCTGCTTCAATTTGAGCAATAAGCTCTCCTGCATCTGGCACTTCATAATAATAAAGTTTTCTAATAACACCTTCTTTCAACATCAAAATTAAATCTTGAAATAACAAAAATCCCTCTTTTTGATACTCATAAAGTGGATTTAATTGACCATATCCTCTTAAGCCAATTCCCTCTCTTAAATCGTCCATTTCTTGAAGATGTCTATTCCAATAATAATCTAAGAGTTCGAGTAAAGAATCTTGCTCAATTGTCTCGAAGCAAAGAGGCTTGCCTTCAGCTTCAGAAATTTGAATATTTAATGGTTCTCCATTAAATGTTTTTATATTATCTAATTTTACGAGTTTTTCATCTAAAACCTTTACTCTCTCCAAATATAAATCACGTAACGTTTTCCTAAGTTCATCAAATAATTGTTGTTCATCTTTATTTTCATCAAAAGAAAACTTTTTATTAAATAAAAATTCTAATCTTGTTCCTAGCTCTTGATAATTTATGATGTCCCCTTTTTTACCTTTTTTCTCGCAATTAGATGTAATTGCATCTTCAATTACATCATCTATCATATCTAAAATTTCTTCTCTTATATTTTCATTAAATAAAATTCTTGAACGCAAATTATAAATTACTTGTCGTTGTTTATTCATTACGTCATCATATTCTGTAATATGTTTTCTTGCATCAAAATGCATTCTCTCAACTTTTTGTTGTGCACTCTCTATTGAACGGCTTAATATCCTACCATTCATCGCAACACCTTCTTCCCAGCCTAAATGTTGCATAATGTTTTGAATTTTGTCTCCTCCAAAACGTTTCATTAAATCATCTGAAAGTGAAACATAAAATCTAGTTATCCCCGGATCTCCTTGACGCCCTGCACGACCTCTTAACTGATTATCAATTCTTCTTGATTCATGACGTTCCGTTCCTAAAATAAAAAGTCCGCCTGCTTCTAATACTTTCTTTTTTTCTTCCTCACAAATTTCTTTAAATTCAGCAAATGTTTTTTGGTATTCAGGAGATGTCGAATCTTTTTGCCCTAATTTTGCTATAGTCAAAAATTCTGGATTACCTCCAAGCATAATATCAGTTCCACGTCCTGCCATATTAGTAGAAATTGTAACTGCGCCAAATCTTCCTGCTTGTGCAATTATCTCGGCTTCTTTCTCGTGATGTTTTGCATTTAATACGTTGTGAGAAACATTTTTCTTCTTTAATTCATTTGACAAAAGCTCACTTTGTTCAATCGTAATGGTACCTACAAGCACGGGTTGACCCGTTTTGTGTATTTCCTCAACTTCTTCAACAACGGTTTGATACTTCTCATCTCGTGTTTTTAAGATAACATCACTTTGATCATCTCTTATAAGTGGCATATTTGTTGGAATTGTTACTACATCTAATTTATATATTTCTTTAAATTCTAAAGCTTCCGTATCAGCAGTTCCTGTCATACCAGAAAGCTTATCATACATACGAAATAAATTTTGAAATGTTATTGATGCTAAAGTTTGATTTTCTCTTCTTACAGCAACTCCTTCTTTTGCTTCAATGGCTTGGTGAAGCCCATTTGACCAACGACGTCCAGGCATTAAACGTCCTGTAAATTCATCTACTATTATGATTTCCCCATCTTTTACGACATAATCACTATCACGTTTCATCGTAACGTGTGCTCTTAAAGCATTATTTACATGGAGTACAATTTCAGTATTGTTTGGATCGTATAAATTATCTATGCCTAATGCTTCTTCGACTTTCTTTATTCCATCTTCCGTAAGCATTGGATTTTTTGATTGCAAATCAATTTTATAATCTATTTCTGAAACAAGCTTAGGAATAATTTTATTTACACTAATATAAAGATCTGTCGAATCTTCTGCAGGACCGGAAATAATTAGTGGCGTTCTTGCTTCGTCTATTAAGATAGAGTCGACCTCATCAACGATAGCATAAAAATGACCTCTTTGAAGAAGTTCATCTGCGCTATATTTCATATTATCTCTTAGATAATCAAATCCAAATTCATTATTTTGACCATAAGTTATATCACATCTATAAGCTTCTCTTTTTGCATCTTCGTTCATTCCACTATAAACGCATCCTACCGAAAGCCCTAAAAATCTATAAATTTTCCCCATCCATTCTGTATCTCTTTTGGCAAGATAATCATTTACAGTTACGACATGAACTCCTTTTGCAGGAAGTGCATTTAAATAAGCTGCCAATGTTGCAACTAAAGTTTTTCCTTCACCTGTTTTCATTTCTGCGATGGCGCCACTATGAAGAACTGCACCACCTATAAGTTGAACATCAAAATGCCTAAGACCAATTGTCCTAATTGAAGCCTCTCTTACAACAGCAAACGCTTCTGCTTGGATATCGTCTAATGTTTCACCATTTCTTAATCTTTCTTTAAAAATCTCTGTTTTATTTCTTAGTTCATCATCACTTAATTTTTTAATTTCAGGCTCTAATTCATTTATCCTAGTGACAAGTGGAGCAAATGATTTTACAAGTCTATCATTTTTCGTTCCAAAAATTTTTCTTAAAATTCCTGCTGACATAATTTTCTAAATACCTTTTAATTTGAGAAAGTACACAAAGTAGAGTGTAGCAAAAACCTATAGTTTTAGGTAGTGCTTTTAAAAAATATACAAAAAAAGAAGCTTTTCTTCATTTTTGTCCTTATATTAAAATTCGTAATTTTAATTACATTGTTATATTTTTTTTGTTTCATTTTTCTTATTTTATACTAAAATTTTTAATGTTTTGATATGAAAGGAAATTTATGACAACAATTAATTTTACAAAAATGCATGGTATTGGGAATGATTATGTTTATATAAATGATTTAGGCAGTATCGTTCAAGATCCTAAAAATTTAGCAATCAAAATTAGTAATAGACATTTTGGAATTGGAAGTGATGGCTTAATTTTAATAAGAAAATCAGATGTTGCAGATTTTAGAATGTCGATGTTTAATGCAGATGGATCAGAAGCGCAAATGTGTGGAAATGGCATAAGGTGTGTTGCAAAATATGTTTATGACAATAAATTAACGACGAAAAATCCTCTAACGATCGAAACTCTTGCTGGCATAAAAACGCTTACATTAAAAATAGAAAATGATCTTGTATCGTCTGTGACTGTTGATATGGGAATACCATCATTTGTAGACAAATCACTTCCCCATATTCAAAATTTAGATAAATTTATAAATCAAGAAGTTACGATTAATGGGAAAACTTTTAACATAAGTGCTATTTCTATGGGAAATCCGCATGCAGTTATTTTTGTAAAAGATGTTGATAATTTTCCGATCGAAGAAATTGGCACAATGATAGAGAACTATAAAGATCTTTTTCCAGAAAGAACAAACGTAGAATTTATAGAAGTTTTAGATAGTAAAAATCTAAAAATGCGAGTTTGGGAACGAGGTTCTGGTGAAACACTGGCATGTGGAACGGGAGCATGTGGCGCGGCAGTTTGTGCATATTTAAACAAAGTTTCTGAAAGAAAAGTCACAATGCATCTAATCGGTGGAGATCTACTAATTGACTGGAAAGATGATGACCATGTTTATTTAACAGGTAGTGCTACTACAGTGTTTAAAGGAATATACGAATATAATGAATAATTCTGAATGCTAACTACGTAACATGCTTAGGAATTATTTAAATAATTTTTACTTTTAATTTCTATAACCTCTTGTCCATATTTCTAGTTTAAATTACTATACACTAGTTTCTTTTTTGGAGAG
>CAZHSB010000079.1:0-5178 GCA_964534945.1 uncultured Bdellovibrionales bacterium
AAAGCTATATTCTTTGTTATTAACGATAGCCTTGTCCCCATTAAATTTAACATTATAAACGTTGTTGTTCACTGTAACCGCAAAAGATTCTGGAGCTTTTCCATCTTTTGCCCTTTCTTTTTTAACGCCTTTTCTAACGCCGATTGTGCCTTCGCCTTTTAAGAATGCAATTCCCTTATCTTTGCATGTTGCAGCAATAAATAATGTTTCATCAGTTTCTTTAATATTTGCATCTTGTAACAACTTTCTAGCGACAGCAAATCCTTTCTTTGGATCTGCATCGTTAAGTTCAAGTACTGTTTTTGTAGTTGGCTCTAATCCTAATTGTTCAGCTGCAATTTTGACGATAGCAGGATCTGGTGTACATGGAGTTTTTCCAAAATACCCCAAAACCATTTTCCCATAACCATCTGCAATTTTCTTCCATTCGCCAAACATTACATTATTAAATGCTTGTTGGAAATAAAATTGAGAAACAGGAGTTACAGAAGTTCCGAATCCGCCTTTTTTAACGACATCAATCATTGCTCTAATAACTTCTGGATATCTATCAACGATTCCATTATCACGCATCATTTGAGTATTTGCAGTGAGTGCTCCACCAGGCATTGGAGAGAAAACAATCATTGGATCAACAGTCGCAGCTTCAGGAGGTAAAAAATAATCTTTCATACATTCTTTGAAGATATCTTCTGTTTCAATAATTTTTTGAATGTCGATGTCTAATTCAAATTCACTGCCTCTTAATGCATGCCAAAAAGAAATAATATCAGGTTGACTTGTTCCACCAGAAACTGGTTTCATCGCCAAATCTACGCCATCAGCCCCGCCTTCGATTGCTGCTAAATACATAGCTAGTCCAGTACCTGCTGTTTCGTGTGAGTGAAATCTTATATGAGTATCTGCAGGAAGTAATGCACGCGCTCTTTTCACCGTTTCATATACAGTCCTTGGAGCAGATGTTCCAGAGGCATCTTTAAATGCAACAGAATCAAAAGGAACTTTTGCTTTCAAAATATTTTTTAAAACAGTTTCATAAAAATCAGGATTATGAGCGCCTTCACAACCAAGAGGAAGCCCCATCATCGTAACGGTTACTTCATGTTTTAATCCGTTATCTTTAATACATTGCCCACTATAAATTAAGTTATTTACATCATTTAGTGCATCAAAATTACGGATTGTTGTCATGCCATGTTTTTTAAACATTTTGGCATGAAGATTTATTACATCTTTTGATTGAGATTCAAGGCCGACAACATTTACGCCTCTTGCGAGTGTTTGCAAATTTATGCTTGGTCCTACAAGCGCACGAATTTCGTCCATCATATCAAATGGATTTTCGTTGCAATAAAAAAGAGGAGATTGAAAGCGAGCTCCACCTCCAACTTCAAAATGAGTTACTCCTGCAGATAATGCTGATTTTAGTGCTGGTAAGAAATCTTTTGTGAAGACTCTTGCGCCATAGACAGATTGAAATCCGTCTCTAAAAGAAGTATCCATAATTTTTATTTTTTTCTTTGCCATATTTAATTTCCTTGAATTAATAAAAAAAGTTTTTGTTTAATATCTTTTTACAAAATTTGTTTTTCTCATTTACTTTTACTATTCCAATCACATTTATCTAACATGTTCTTTCAGTATTTAAATTAGTTTTTCGTGAATGTAATAATATGTAAGTGTAGTAGTTAATATTCCTTTTGTGATCTTAAGCCGTAATTTTATACTCCCTATTTGCCACTGCTATTGCTACAGCGATTGCTGCCTCTTGTGACAAGCTAGATGTACTTACAGTTTGCGACTCTTGTACTGGTTCTGGAAAAAAGTTACTTATTTTTTTGAGTACCAAAGCAGTTAAATTCATAGATACTACTAATATAATTAAAAAAACAAAAACAAATCCCATTCCCATCAACATGACTTGAAGTCCTTGCTCTAACATATTATGTCTCCTGCTAATATTTTGATTTCGCTTAAATTGTCAGCCACCTTTAGTGATAAAGAACCGTCGTCATTTATGTTTGTGACTGTTCCGCGTAACTCTTTTTGCAAATTTCTAATTGTGATTTCTTTTCCTAAAAAATCACACTTTTTAATGTATGAAGATTTTATATATTTAAAACCACTCATCAAAAAAGTATCATATTCTGAAAAAAAAGTATCTAATAAAATTTTAAAAAATTCATCTCTATTAACTTTTTCCCCAAGTTCTAAATTAAGAGAAGTCGCCGCTTGGTCTATTTTTTTTATATCAGTTTGATCTAAATTTAAATTAATTCCGACGCCTAATACTAATCCGTAAAATTCATTGTTTTTTATACTTGTTTCTGCGAGTATCCCAGATATTTTTTTCTTTGATACTAGAACATCATTAGGCCATTTTATTTTTGGAGATATTCCATACGATTCTAAAGTTTTGCAAATTGTTAAGGACATATATTGCGTTAGGTTTGCAAGTGGAGTATTCGAAAGATTTTTAAAACGCGGTTTTAAAACAAGAGAGGTATAAATATTTTCTTGGTTATTAGAAAGCCAAACTCTATCAAAACGACCGCGTCCTTTAGTCTGCATCTTTGCTAAGATAATGGTTTTATCTTCTAATTCCAAGATGTTTTTTAATGCATAACAATTAGTTGAATCAATTTCATCAAAGGAAATTATTTTATATTTATTCATGCTATTTATTTTTCTATATTTAAAACAATTACAAATTACATGAATTAGGGATTTTTTTAAAGAGTTGTTATCGAAAATAAAAAAACAAATATATAACGGTTTTAAAAAATCATTAAAAATATTAAGCTTAAAAAGAAAATTTTTCTTCTTGAAAATTTTTTAAAAAGTATGCATCTATATAAGGTGTTATTCAAAAGAATATTTCGAGATTTAGGGTTTTTTTATTAGTTTAGAAAAACTATACTTATACCGATATTCCTAACATATAGATTACTTTTTATTTGTAGTTTATTTTTTACAAAAATTTAATAAGGTTGTTCATGAAATTAAAAATTGAAAATCCACTTCCATTGTTAGCATTAAGAGAACCTGCAGTTTTTCCTTTGCAGGTAGTTCCCTTGTTTGTTGGACGTGAAAAAAGTGTAAAAGCAATAGAAGAATCTCAAAAGCAAGGAAAACTTATAATGCTTTCTGCGCAAAAAGATGCTCGCACTAGCTCTCCAACGGCAGATGATATTTTTGAAATTGGTACATTAGGAGAGGTTGTCCAACTTATTAGATTAGCTGATGGTCCGATAAAAGTTTTAATCGAAGGAAAGGCAAGAGCAAGAATTTTAAAGCATCATGAAAATGAAGAATATATGCTTGTTGATGTTGAAGAGTTAAAATCAGAATTCGAAATGACTACAGAATTGAAAGCGTTAATGCGTTCTGTAAATGTTGCATTTGAAAACTATGTAAAACTTGGAAAAAAAGTAAATCCTGAAATGATAATGCAAGTAAATGCAATTGATGATCCTTCGAAATTAGCAGACACGATTGGAATTCAATTAAATGTTAAACCAGAAGATAGGCAGGAAATTTTAGAAACGATTGATCCAAAAGAAAGATTGGAAAAAGTTTTAGAATTTATGAAATCTGAAATCGAAATTTTGCAAGTTGAAAAGAGAATTCGAAATAGAGTCAAAAAGCAGATGGAAAAGACTCAAAAAGAATATTATTTAAATGAGCAAATGAGGGCGATTCAAAAAGAGCTTGGTGATAAAGATGATTTCAGAAATGAAGTTCAAGAGTTAGAAGATAAATTAAAAGAAAAAGATATGCCTGATGAGGCTAGAGAAAAGACTGACAAAGAGATTAGAAAATTAAAGATGATGTCTCCAATGTCTGCGGAGGCAACGGTCGTTAGAAACTATGTTGACTGGATGTTGTCTTTGCCTTGGAATGAAGTTTCGGAGGGTGAAATTGATATAGAACGCGCAAGAGATGTGCTAGAAGAAGATCATTATGGTTTAGAAAAAATCAAAGAAAGAATTTTAGAATATCTTGCTGTTCAAAAATTAGTCGGAAAAATCAAAGGTCCGATTCTTTGTTTAGTGGGCCCTCCGGGGGTTGGAAAAACTTCTATCGGACGTTCAATCGCCAGAGCAATTGATAGAGAGTTTGTCCGTATTTCCTTAGGTGGTGTACGAGATGAAGCTGAGATAAGAGGACATAGAAGAACTTATATTGGTGCTTTACCAGGAAAGATTATACAATCATTGAAAAAGGCGAAAAAGAGTAATCCAGTATTTTTATTAGATGAGGTTGATAAGATGTCTGCAGATTTTAGAGGCGATCCATCATCTGCATTGCTTGAAGTATTAGATCCAGAACAGAATTCAACTTTTTCTGATCATTATCTTGATTGTGAATATGATTTAACAAATGTTATGTTTGTGTGCACTGCAAATGCACTTCATCAAATTCCGGAACCTTTAATGGATCGTATGGAAATTTTAAGTTTGTCGGGGTACACGGAGCTTGAGAAATTAGCAATTGCTAAAAAGTATTTGTATAAAAAAGAAATTGAGCAAAATGGTTTAAAGCCTGAGAATATAGAAATTGATGATTCGGCATATACTTCGATAATTCGAAGCTATACAAGGGAGGCAGGAGTTAGAAGTTTAGAGCGTGCAATTGCTGCGCTTTGTAGAAAAGCTGCGATGGAGGTTGTTGCAAATTCTCCTGAGTATAAAGTTACAATTACTTCAGAAAATATAAATAAGTATTTAGGACATCCTGTATATAGGCATGGTATGCATGAAGAAAGTCATCAAGTTGGAACTACAACAGGGCTTGCTTGGACGGAAAGAGGTGGAGAACTTTTAGTTATTGAGACTACGGTTTTGCCAGGAAAAGGGCGTCTTCAAATTACAGGAAAACTTGGAGATGTAATGCAGGAATCTGCAAAAGCAGCTCTTAGTTATGTTCGTTCGAAAGCAGAAGTTTTAGGGCTTCCAAAATATTTCTTTGATAAAGTTGATATCAACATTCATGTTCCAGAGGGAGCAATTCCAAAAGATGGACCGTCGGCAGGTGTTACAATAGTAACTTCGATTGTCTCTGCATTAACGGGTATTCCTGTTAATAAAAGTGTTGCCATGACAGGGGAGATAACTCTTAGGGGAAATGTTTTGCCAATTGGTGGTTTAAAGGAAAAAACTTTAGCTGCTCATAGAG
>CAZHSB010000080.1:0-5091 GCA_964534945.1 uncultured Bdellovibrionales bacterium
CAAGGCGATGCAACAGACCAAATTGCAGATGGAATAGAAAATATTTTTCAATAATCTTCTATTCTACCAAGTTTACAAAAAGGTTTTTAATTTAGGGATTACAAAAAATTTTTGTAGTCCCTAATTCTTATTCTAATCAACATTACTATTTCGATTTAAACTTACTAAGCTTTTTCCTCATTCGAGATAATGACTCTTTTTGGCCTTTTAAAGATCCCTCTGGATCTACTCTACACTTTAATCCTTTTTTATAGTATTTAATCGCTAATCTTTTTTCACCTTTTTTTAAATAAACATCCCCTAAATGTTCATACAGTCCTCTAAAAACAAAACCTCGAGCCTTACTCATTTTATATGCCTTTAACAATAAATTTAACGCTTCATCATATTTTTTTCGTTTATATTTTATAAATCCCCACGTATCCAAATAGTATGATATCAATGTATAATCTTTATTAGGATATGTCTTTTCTAACCACTCCATATACTCATCTGCTTCTTTTAAATTTTTTCCATTGAGAGCAAAAAAATAACATATCTTATTTAGAATATTTGCATAATCTAAATGTACTACGAAACATCTAGGATTTTTATTGACACAATCATTATCTTTTTCTAGCATATATAAAAATTTCTTAAAATATTCTTCCGCTTCCTCATATTTATCCTGCATTTTTAACGTATCCCCTAATTTTGTTATAGCGCTCAAACTCTTATTATCTAATTTATACGCTTTCCTATACATTTCTTCTGCTTCTTTATATTTCCCCTGCCCTTTCAACGCATCCCCTAAAGATAATACAACATCAAAACTCTCATTATCTAATTCATACGCTTTTCTATACATTTCTTCTGCTTCTTTATATTTCCCCTGCCATTTCAACGCATCCCCTAAAGATAATACAACCTCAAAACTCTCATTATCTAATTCATACGCTTTCCTAAACATTTCTTCCGCTTCCTTATATTTCTCCTGCATTGCCAACACAAGCCCTAAACCTGCTACAACACTTAAACTCTTATTATCTAATTCATACGCTTTCCTAAACATTTCTTCTGCTTCTTTATATTTCTGTTGGGCAAATAACACACTCCCTAAACCTAATACAACATCAAAACTCTCATTATCTAATTTATACGCTTTCCTATACATTTCTTCTGCTTCTTTATATTTATCCTGCATTAGCAACACAACCCCTAAACCTAATACAACATCAAAACTCTCATTATCTAATTCATACGCTTTCCTATACATTTCTTCCGCTTCTTTAAAATTCCCCTGTCCCGTCAACACAATCCCTAAACCTAATACAACCTCAAAACTCTTATTATCTAATTCATACGCTTTCCTATACATTTCTTCTGCTTCTTTATATTTTTTTTGATTTAGCAGTGCCATTCCCATTCCTTTTATAAATTTTAGATTTTTCTTATCAAGCTCATACGCTTTTTTAATAAAATTTTCTGCTTTATCATAATCTTTTTCTTTCCTATAAATTTCCGATAAATCATAATATGATTCTGCATCTTTTGGATTTTCTTTAACAAAAATTTCTAAAAGCTGTTTTGCTGTCTCTGAATTGTTTTCTACATCATCTAATGCTTTTAAAATTGATTTCTTATCACTATAATTTATTTTATTATTAGATGATTCCTTACTACTACTTTCTTTTATATTATTTTCTTTTTTATTAAGAGATTTTGATAAATCATCATCAGAAAACACAAAATGAGGAATAACAAAAATACTTACCGCAAATAACAAAATAGTGATTATTTTTTTCATAAAACTAGCCTTTTTAAAGAGATTTTAGATAGACAAAAACTTGTTGAATATATGTAACACAGAGAGAACAAATTTTACAAGCATTATTTTTCAAAAAATGAAAATAATTCTTGTCGCTAAAATTACATTTACTTTTCAACATGTTATGCCTCAAGTCAAATTGTCATTACAATCTAAAAAAAGGTCTTACAAAATATCTTTTAGTGGATTTCTCTTATCTATTTTTTATATTGTTTATAATTTTTAGGGATATTAATTGTAAAAATTTTATCTGAAATCTTCGAATCAAATTCTTGTTTCGTGATTTTAAAATTCATATACAATTTAGAATCTGGGACAATGACAGCAATAAGATTTTCTTCCTTTATTATCTTTAATGATAAATCTTCTTGATTCCATATTTCATAATCTACAAGATTAAATTTATCCATATTAAATTCATAATATTTTGAACGATCCTTGCTTACTAATTGTAAAAAAGATTTACTTTCATTATTTGTAAAAATATAAAAATCATAATTATCAATACTAGAATTTTCTAATAAATTATTTCCTGCAAATAATTCCATCAACTCTTTATAATCTACCTGCTCTCCCCAAAGTTCTTGCAAAATATTTTTTATATCATCAGATAGAATTACAATCTTTTGTTGTCTATCTAAAAAAATTGCTTGCTTTTTATTCTGAACTAAAATATGCAACGACAAAAAAGCATCAGGCGGAAACGCTTCTATTCTTAAATTGTTTTTATCATATACAAATAAATATCTAAACTTAAACCCCTGCTCATCTTCGATGACAAATACATCAGTTAATGTTCTAACGTTTGAAAAAGTTTTTTTACTCTTAACTAATTTATTAAAAAAATTCTGCTTATCAGATTTACTTACAACCTGATTTCCAAGTGTTGGAAAAAATACTTTTTTTTGAAATGAACAAGATGATAATGTAAAAATACAAAATATAAAAATACAAAAATTTTTCACTTTACTTTAGGTCCTTAAGTTTATTTTCTATTCTCTTAATCGACTCAAGCTCTTCTTTATTAAGTTCATCATTTTTCTTCTTTAATGCTTGTTCATAATATTTAATAGCAAGATCTTTCTTATCTTCTGCTACATAAACATCACCAATATGTTCAAAAATAACAATATCATCTTCTGTTAAATTCAATGCTTGAAGCAACAAATCTAAAGCTTCTTTATAATCTTTTTGCTTATATTTTATCCAACCTAATGTATCAATGTAATACGGATTTTTAGGATCTTTCTTTAAAGCTCTCGTTACATACTCTGTTGCTTTTTCTAGATTTTCCCCATTTTCCGCCCAAGAATATGCGATATAATTTAACGCTTCTGAATAATCAGAATTCTTTTCTAAAATATAATTCATTTTTTCTAATGCAATATCCTTTTTGCCTCTTTCATACTGCAATACTGCATAGTTAAAAGTGATATCAAGATCTCCAGGCTTTTTTTCTAAAAATTTTAAAATTAAATCTTCTGCCGTCGCATAATCTTCAAGATTTCGGTACACCATTATTAAACTAGTTGCTATCTTTTTATCAAACGGTACATTTTTATAAGCTTCTTCTAACTCTTCTTTTGCATCTTCATTTCTTCCTAACTGTCTTAACACAAAAGCAAGTGATAATTTTGCATCAACATAGTTTCTTCCATCATCTTCAAATTTGATTTTCTTTAGTTCCTCAACTGCCTCTTCATATTTTTTTTGCGCTATATAAACAGTCCCTAATGCATACCTTGCGCCAACATGATTAGGAGCTGATGCCAACAAAAGATTTAACTCTTTTGCCGCTTCCTTTGGCATATTTTTTTGCATATATATGAGGGCAATTTTATATCTTATTTCTATCGAGCTATTATCAGAATCTTTTAACACATTAAAATGTTTTAATGCCTCATCAAGATTTTCATCTTGTAAAGAAAGCTCTGCTAAAATTCTTCTTGCTAGTGCATGATTAGGCTGTTGCTTTATTACCTCCATTGCAACATTTTTTGCCTCTTCAAGCTTACTTTGTAAAATTAGGACTCTGCATAACTCCATCGCAAGCATGTCATTTTTTTTATCAACTTCATAAGCTTTTTTTAAAATATTTTCTGCTTTGTAAGTCGCTTTTTCTTTTTCATAAATCTTTGCTAAATATTGATATGAAATAACTTCCTCTGGAAATTTTTCAACCATTTCCTCCAAAAGCTTTTTAGCATTCTCGATATCGCCTTCTCCTCTATAAATATTCGCCAACAATAAATAAGCATTTTTTTGAGTAGGATCTTTTTCTAAAATAAATTGATATGATTTCTTTGCTTCATCACTTTTAGAAAGCGCCTCATCTAACCCCGCTTTTAAATAATAATAATCTATTTTATTTGGTGCATCATTAATGGCTTTATCTATTTCTTCTAAAGATTTTTCAAGTAATCCCTCTCTTAAATAAAGCTCTGATAATTTTGCATGCACCGTCGCAGATTTTCCTCCAGAAAGTTCATCGGCTTTTTCTAAATTATCTAATGCAGAATTAAAGTTTTGATTTAACAATGCCATACTACCGATTAAGAAATGGTGATAAGATGAGGACTGACGTTCCATATCATCTTCCATTCCTTTTTGCTTTGTATTTTTGATATCAATAGATGGTGGCAAATCCGTAGGAGGAAGCGTTGAACAAGCCACTGTTAAAAAGCTAAAAACAAATATAAGAATAATCATTATTTTTTTCACGAAGACCTAATCCTTTAAAGAAAAAACTTGAGTAGAAACCAATTCTTGAAAAATTTTAATCTATAAAACAAATCTTAACAATCCTACTTTTTTGTATAAAAACTACTAAAGATATCTAGATAAATAGAGTAAAAAAATAATAAATTTGGGACTTCGTTTCTATTTACTTACTTTTCTTATATGTTATATTAGGAATCTACGACCCTATCGTCTAGTGGCCTAGGACGCTAGCCTCTCACGCTGGAGACACGAGTTCGAAACTCGTTAGGGTCATATTTAAACACTTTTTTACACTAAATCTGTAAAGTGTGTCCTAAAAATTTTTTACTACATTTATCAATTCACCCCTTCAGAGTAATTAAAGCTTGTGGTTTTATAAAAAAATTAAAATTACAGTAAAATTAAAATTATAGGGCAGTCACTTCTTTTTCTTTTTAGGTAATAATTTTTAGGTTGTGATTTTGGATGAGAAATTGCAGAAAATTAGCTGACGAGCGACGACGCTGTACCAAATTGTACTGCTAGAAGCTCGTCAACCAATTTTATGTGATTTATCGCCAAAA
>CAZHSB010000081.1:0-4754 GCA_964534945.1 uncultured Bdellovibrionales bacterium
TCGAAATTTTTGGGACACCCACTTTTTTTTGTAGCCCTCCTATTTTTTTGTCCCTATAGCACATAGCTCTTTTAGGGAAATGAAAATTTTGGGAGAGATACACATTTTTATAAATTGGTTATAAAAAAAGTGCCTGTCCAAAATTTTCTCTTAATTCGAAAAAGGCGTAGTGTCCTCTTATTTTCTATTTAAAAGGGAGGTGCTACTAAAATTTGTAACCAAATATTCTTAAATTGAAGAAAATACACTTGACATGAAAAGATGATATATCTATATTTCTAGACATGTAGGCATGTTTGAATGGAGGAAGTATTTATGAAAAAATTATTGATTACAATATTGTTTTGTTTGTTTGCATTTCCTGCACATGCGAAAGATTTTACACTTTATTATTTTCACGGTAATGTTCGTTGCTTAACTTGTAAGCACTTTGAGGATTGGACAAGGAGTGTCGCAAAAGAATTGCCTGTTTCTTTTCAGGTGATTAATACAGATGAAGACGAAAATACACATTATTTACACGATTATTCTCTTTATACAAAATCTGTTGTGATTGTTGATAGAAATGGAAAGTTTAAAAATCTTGATAAAATTTGGATGTTATCAAGGGATGAAAATGAGTTCCGTGCTTATATCATGCAAGAGGTAAAACAATTTATGAAGGAGAATCAATAGTGTTATTTTTAACCTCTATATGGCTTGGTATTTTGACTTCAATTAGTCCATGTCCGCTTGCGACCAACATCGCTGCCATTTCATATGTCGGAAAAAATTTTAAAAATCCACAATATGTTTTATTAAATGGGCTCGTTTATACTTTTGGTAGATGTTTGTTCTATATAGCTTTAGGAATTATTCTTTTTCAAATGCTGAAAACTATTCCAACGGTTTCTTATTTTTTACAAAACCAAATGGGGATATTGATTGCTCCTTTTATGATTATTTTAGGGATCCTTATGTTAGATATCTTGTCAATAAAATTACCAGTTGTTAATGCTGGAAAAAAGAGTTATGGAAAAATAACAGATTGGGGGATGTTAGGTTCCTTTATTATAGGGGTTATATTTGCTATGACTTTTTGCCCTATTTCTGCAGCATTGTTTTTTTCTAATTTAATTAATTCCAAAGGTAATATTATAGCTTTGATCTTATATGGTATTGGTACAGGGCTTCCTGTGGTAGTTGTTTCTGTTGTTTTAGCTTTTAGTATAAACAAAATAGGAATTTTTTATAAAATAACTACCAGTATTGAGAAGTATGCTAGGTTATTAACGGCTACTTTATTTATAGTTATTGGTATTTATTACATATGGAGATCTTTATGAAAACAGAAAGAATTATTATTGCATTTGATGCATTGGGAAATGATACTCGCTTAAAAATTTTTCGCTTATTAGTAAAAAACAGTTTGCATGGATTAAACCAAACGGAAATATCTCGAAAAATTGGAAATATGCCTCGCACGACTTTAAGTTTTCATTTGGAATTGTTAGAAAATGCAGGACTTTGTTCTTCACAAAAAATTGGGAAAAGTGTTTTTTATAAACCGCATTGTGATTTAATCAAAGAAATTGTTGGATTTTTATTAAAAGATTGTTGCGGGGGAAAATGTAAATGTTAGAAGTATTCACAAAAATTGCTGATTGGTCTATTTCTAAAATGAACTTATCCTTGAATACTCATTTTGGACTGGCCGTTCATTTTTTTATAGAAGATCTTTTTAAGATTTTTGTATTGATTTATGTTTTAATTTTTATTATTTCATTGTTTCGTTCACAACTAAATCCGGAGAAGGTGCGTAATTATTTATCTGGAAAATCTAAATGGTATGGATATATTTTAGCGGTATTTTTAGGGGCGGTAACGCCTTTTTGCAGTTGTTCTTCAATTCCTCTTTTTATGGGATTTTTAGCTTCAGGTGTGCCATTTGGAGTTTCAATGGCATTTTTAATTGCTTCTCCCTTAATTAGTGAAATTGCCACTATTGTGTTGATTGGCATTGATGGTGCTGGAATAGTTGTGGCTAGTATTTATGTTTTAACAGGAGCAGTTATTTCTATTATCGGAGGTTGGTTGGTAGATAGATTTAATATAGAACGTTTTTTAGTAATGAAACCACAAAAAACAACCCCAATCTTTTGTGCTTGCCAAACAGTTAAAGAAAAAACAGTTGCGTTAATTAAGTATGCTAATAATTTTGCATGGATGACGCTTAAATCTATTGCGTTATATATTTTTATTGGTTTGTTGATTGGGGCAGGTATGCATGGATATATTCCTGCAGAAACTTTTATAAAATATTTAGGTGATGATAATTCATGGGCTATTGTTTTTGCAACATTTGCTGGTATTCCCCTTTACGCTAACCATGCAGGTGTTGTTCCTATTATACAGGTTTTTTTAATGAAAGGTGTGCCTATTGGGACATCTCTTGTAATGTTAATGAGTATTACGGCAATTTCTTTACCAGAGATGATTATTTTAAAAAAGATTTTTAGTTATAAATTGCTGATAATGTTTGTGTGTTTTTTAATGATAGCATTTATGATAAGCGGTTATATTTTAAATTTATTATAAAGGGAGTTAGAATGGAAAATATTAAAATTTTAGGAACTGGCTGTTCAAAATGTAGGGCTACGATGAAAGTTGTTGAAACTGTAGCAAAAGAGCATAATTTTACAGGACAAATTGAAAAAGTTGAGGATATCGCACAAATTATTGGGTATGGCGTGATATCAACACCGGCAATTATTATTGATGAAAAAATTGTGTTTACTGGGGGAGTTCCATCAAAAGAACAAGTAGAAAGTTGGTTTAACTATGATTCTTCTTGTTGTAAATATTAAAAAATTATTACTCCCAAACTTTTATTTCCGTAGAAGTATCTACAAAAAATTTAGATATTTACAATGCAAAAAACAGTCAAATAATTGGGGGGCATTATACCAATTTTATAGAAATTCTAGGACAATAGGAATTCTAGAACAAGCATATTTTTTTAGATTCAAATTTATTCTTTTAGTATTCTTTGTTTAAACTTCACCCTAATCTAGTCTTTAAACAGAAAATTCTATGATATGTGTACTTTTTTTTGCTCTTATTTCGATTGTTTTGCTAAAAGAGTGAAGAAAAATTTTTTCGGATATATTTTTAAGTAATCATTTTTTGTTATCTAAAGTTGAAATATCAACTTTATAAGTTAAGCCTTTTTCTATTTGTTGGGTACGAATAAACATAACTAGGTACCAAGGAAGATAAGTTATGTTGTTTGAAAGTTTTATATTATCTTTGCATAGAACATAGGCGTTTTTAAAATTCCAATTGTTAATGTTAAGTATATTATCTAATGCCTTGTGACTTATATAATTATTTCCAGATTTTACTTCAATTAAATCAATGTGCATTCCATTTTGTATTACAAAATCAATCTCGCCAAGTTTTGAAGAATCGTAATAATAAAGATTAAAATTATTTGCTATTAGTTGCTGTGCAATTATATTTTCTAGAATACTTCCCATATTGATTTCAAGATTTCCATTTAAAATCTCAAGCTGGACATTGTCCATGCAAGAGGCACAAAGCAATCCAGTATCATTCATGAATAATTTAAAAATGCTATGTTTTTCATTTAATGAAAGAGGAGGTTGTGGTTCATTTACATTATAACATGGCAGTGCAACACCTGCATCATCAAGCCATTTGAAACAATTATCATATCTAGTTAACCGAGCATTTTTGTTTAAAGAATTAATATAAAAGCGATGCTTTTTATCGTTTAATTGCGAAGGAATACTATCGTAGATCGCTTTTATTTTTAGTTTATCTTGTTTCACAGCATATTGTGCAATATCAAGTCGATATAATTTTAAAATGTCTTTTTGTATCTCAATAACTTTTCCGATATCATTGGTGTTTATATAATTTTGAACAACTTCTGGCATCCCGCCCACAATAATGTAAGTATAAAATAATTTACTTATAGTATCGTGTATAGATTTTGATATTGGGATTTTGTCACTAAAACATTTTTGTAAATATTCAATGGTTGATGGTTGTACTCCATTTGCCCAAAGGAACTCTTCAAAGTCTAATGGGAACATAAAAAATATTTCTTCAAAACCAACAGGATAAGATTTTATTTCTTTGTAGTTTACTCCAAGCAATGAGCCTGATTCAATATAATCAAATCTTCCATCTTCGATTAAAAATTTAATGGCAGTTCTTACGTTTGGACATTCTTGTATTTCATCAAAAAGTACAAGAGTCTTTTTGGCTGGCATAGGTTTTCGAATATAGGTAGTTAAATTTCTAATTATTGTATTAGCATCAAAACTTTCTTCAAAAATTTTATTGGCATTTTTTTCAGCTATAAAATTTATTTCAACAAAATTCTCATAATTCTTTTTTCCAAATTCACGTATTAAAGTGGTTTTTCCTATCTGTCTGGCTCCAAGAATGCATAGCGCATTTTTTTTTTCTTCTTTTTTCCACGCGATTAATTTATCGTATGCTTTTCGTTTTAACATAAAAATCCTTTATTTTTAGTTTTTTACGTGTTGTTTGTAACATAATTTGTTATTTTTAACAATTATTTTTCACATAATTTAAATATATTATTGATAAATTTGCACATTTTTATATATAAAATTTGCAAATTTACACAAAATCTTAAGATTTTTTAAGAGATATTTGTACTAGTAAAATAAATTTTAGTTAAATTTTAAAGGGGTTTGATTAGTTTTTTTGTGTTACAA
>CAZHSB010000082.1:0-4719 GCA_964534945.1 uncultured Bdellovibrionales bacterium
ACGTTTTGGTGTAGAAACAAAATTTTTTGATGTTCCTTGCGATATCTAAGAAAGAAACATTATTCGAAATAAAAAGTCAAATACAAATAGTGTAATGTGTATCGTTGAGGACAAGGCATATAATACACTTTTTCGAGGGAAATATTAAAAGTGTGATGCCATTTTGTAGGGAATATTAGAAAAAACAAACTTTACACAAAGTTTTTTACACTCTCCCTTTCCTTGTTATAATAGTTCATAAATTTCCTTATTTAAAAAATTAATAAAGTAAACTATAAAGGATAGGTATAAATTTTAAGGGGTTTTTATGGCAAACACGAATCGTCCTCAATGGAAATCGCAAATTGGTTTTATATTAGCAATGATAGGAAGTGCTGTTGGTTTAGGAAATATTTGGCGTTTCCCGTATATCATGGGAAAAAATGGCGGGGCAGTCTTTTTATTGGTATATCTAATCTTAATATTTTCTATTTGTTTTATTCCTTTTTTAAGCGAACTTATCATAGGAAAGACATATAAAAAATCACCAATGGGGGTTTTTAAAGAAATTGGTCCACGTTTTAAAATAGTCGGCTGGTCTTGTACTATGACGGCAATTTTGATAACTGCCTTTTATGTTGTTGTCGGAGGTTGGATCTTAAATTTTATTTGGATTTATATTTCGCAAAATGTTTCACCTAATGTTGTTACGTACTTTAATACATTTGTTTCTAAACCAACATTACCGCTTTTTTTTACATTTTTATTTTTACTTTTTTCCTCAATAGCTTCATTTTGTGGCGTTAATAAAGGAATAGAACGAGCAAATGTATTTATGATGCCTCTTTTTATTTTTATGCTAATTACTCTTGTCATATATTCACTCACATTCCCAAACGCCAGCAAAGGATTAGAGTTTATGTTTAATCCTGATTTTTCAAAAATTAATTTTCATGTAATCCTGATGGCATTTGGTCAAGCATTGTTTACACTAAGCATTGGAATCGGGGCAATAATTGTGTATGGAAGCTATTTGAAAGATGATGTCAATTTAATAAGATCGGCAACTACTATTATCATTATGGATACACTCATTGCAATTCTTGCAGGTATAATGATTTTTCCTGCTATTTTTTCTTTTGGATTAACACCAGAAACAGGCCCAAGTTTAATTTTTGTAACAATGCCACAAGTATTTTCAAAAATTCCTTTTGGTTCTTTTGTCGCAGTGCTTTTTTTCATTTTAATTTTCTTTGCGGCGGTTTCATCAGCAATAAGTATGATAGAGTCGGTTGTGGCATCTTTTATGGAAAAGTTTGAAATAAGTAGAAGAAAGTCAACGATTATAGTTACAGCTCTTATAGCAATATTATCAATATTTACAACATTATCATTTAGCACACTTAAAGATTTTAAAATTTTTAATTTAACTATTTTTGATTTATTTGATTTTTCGACATCAAATATTTTGCTTCCATTAAACACGTTGGCAATTTGTATTGCAGTTGGTTGGTATATAAACCCAATTCATAAAAAAATATTTAGAAAAAATTATTTAAATATTTTTTTTGATTTTGCTTTAAAATTTATCATTCCTGTTGTATTAGTAGTTTTGCTAATTACAGGCCTAGAATAAATATACTTTAAGAGTTTTAGAATATGACTAAACAAATAAAAAGATGTTCTTGGTTAGATGAAAAATCTTTGCTTTATGTAAAATATCATGACGGAGAATGGGGGATTCCTACATATAATGATCGAGATTTATTTGAGCTTCTAATATTAGAGGGATTTCAAGCGGGACTTTCTTGGCTTACAGTTCTAAAAAAGCGAGAAGCATTTAAAAAAGCTTATAATAATTTTGATGTAAAAAAAGTTGCAAAGTACGATGATAAGAAAGTAAATGCACTATTAGAAAATAAGGATATTATTAGAAGTAAAAGTAAAATTCTTTCGTCAATTAATAATGCAAAAGTTTTTATACAAATACAAAAAGACCTCGGTTCTTTCTCAAATTACATTTGGAGTTTTACAAAAAACAAAATTATAAAAAATAAAAAATCCATTATTCCGATAACAACGCCACTTTCTGATATCATCTCTGCTGATTTAAAAAAACGAGGCATGAAATATGTAGGTTCAATAATCATTTACTCTTATCTTCAAGCAATCGGAGTTGTTAATGATCATGAAAAAGGATGCTGGAAGTTTTGAAGAAAAATAGTAATGGTTTAATAAAAAAATAAGAAAATCTTTATATTTGATATTTTTTTAAAACTTTAGTTTTCCTTTTTATCTCGTGCATTATATCTTTTGCTAAAGTTTTATCTATAGCAAAATTCTTCGCGATTTCTAATATATCTTCTTCTTTTGGATTTTTTCCTTCCCCGTTTATTGTGGTCGCATGTTCTCCGTTTATTGAAAAACTATACGTTAGATCATAGGCAGGGGATAAGTGCCACGATTTTTTTTCATTATTAAAAAGAAAAGAAAAATTTTTCGAATGATCATCTTTATTATGTGCAAAAACATTAAAACACATTTGACGATATAATTTTTCTAATTCTTTATAATTTTTTGTAAGTTTTAATGTTAATTTCATTAAAATATTGTAATCAAGATTGGGGATTCTATGAGATGTTTCTAAAAGCCCACTTACGGATATCATATGGATTTTTTTGCTGTTTTCTCTATCAAATCTTTTTACTCCAAAATATCCCGAGCAAATTTTAGAATTAAACAAGTTTGTTTCAGGCATTTCGATACCACAATTTTTTGCACAAAGAGAATAATTATACTCCGCTTCTCCGATATTTTTATTATCATTAGATGATGGAAATTTTATTATCCAATCTTCATTATTAAATTTTGTTAAAATTTTTGGTCTTGCTCCACCAGAAGAACTTCCAAGTAAAAATAATTTATCAAGGTCTTTTGAATCATTTGTGATTAAAATATTTTTACATTCTTTAGACAAATTATCTAAATTATAAACTTTTTCGTCTTCATTTTGTTTTTCATTAAATTCATGATTGGGTTTATAAGAAAGTGCCCCTAGCCCTAAATCTGAAATGATCGCAAGACGATTTAAATTATCAAATTCAAGAGGATTTATTTTTTCTTTTAAAAGCATTCTATCTACAAGTAATCGTCCCCACCCATCTGGAAGAGTATCATTAAAAACTCCAAATAATCCATTAAAAGGTTCGATCTTTTGAATAAAAACTTTTGGTTCAAGGGGTAGGGTAATGGGAGAGATCGAGAATCCATTTGAGATCCAATTTTTATCGTATTCAAATGCAATTAAATTGTTTGAATTTTTTACAAGTATTCCAACAAGAATGTTATTATAAAAAACTCTTAACTTTGTATAACTATTCATTCATAAACTCCTCGATTGAATCATAAGTTTTTTTACTAAATAAAAATTCAAAATCATCTTCACAACTTAAAACAATAGCAATCTTTATTAATGAACGTAATGAAATATCATGTTTGTTTTCAAAACGTTTAATAGATCCAAGACTAACATTTGATTTGCTTGCAAGCATAGATTGCGAAAGTTTTAATTTTTTTCGTTTTGCTCTTAAATTTTTTGCAATGATTGTGGCAATTTCGGGTGGTGTTTTTTGAGTTAAACAATTCATACTTATCTTTTTAAAATTATCCTAAAATTTTTCATAATTTTCTTAGCTTATATACCGGCTAATATATTAGCTACTCTTAGATATTTTTGCTATATATAGATAGTATATTAGCTATATATTTAGGGGAAAATAAGGTGGTATTTTCATATTTTAGTAGGTATTCAAGTTTTATTAGAAAATGGATTTATTATCAAGCTTATCCAAGTGATAAGTTTTATCTTTCTGCTAGACAAACTTTTAATTTTGTTTATTTCAACCGCATTAACTTTAGACACCTTTATAACCATATTTTTCTAACAAAAATTCCGCTATTATTTTTCACATTTAATTTGTTTTTGCTTTTGTTGCGGCAAATAACTTTTATTGGTTATAACTTTTTGGCCAGTTGTTTCTTCAAAATCTTTTCTTGCACGTTTTGCTACACCACCACCTTTTTGCGCCGCAGTTTTATTTTCTTCCATACCTATAGCATTCTTTGTTTCTGCAATTTGACGAGTCGAAAGTTCAGCAAGCGCTGTAAAAATTAATTCTGCCTCTGACATGTGGTCACGCAAATTCTGGGATTTTAAACCTTTTAAAGATTTGTGCTCTTTAATAGATAAATCAGACCATTCTTGATGAATAATATTTGTCAAAATTGCATATTCTTCACCTTTCGAAATTTCATGATCTTTCCAATAATCTGTTAATTTATTTCTGGTTTCTTGCCCTGTCATTCGCTGTTGAATCCATTGATCAGAACGCCCGAGCTTTTTGTAAGTTTCTCTTGCCCTGTCAATCGCAGCTATCGGATCTGCCATTTCTTTCATACGTTCATAACCAACTTTCGCAAGCCATTGCTTTACAGGTTCTGCTTTTGGACTAGGAACAGATTGAACAAGCCTTAAACATCCTTCAACATCAAGGACATCTGTTTTGTAGAATTTACCGTCGCCAGCTTTCATTTTGAGTTGACTACAAATTGTAGTCAACTGACTACCTTCTTTTTTTAATCTATTTTTGAGCACGCTCCAATATTTTCGAGGATTCTCGCTCTCAGTTAATATTTCTACGATATCAACAACCGAAAAGTACCACTTCTCAGCTTCTTCAT
>CAZHSB010000083.1:0-4691 GCA_964534945.1 uncultured Bdellovibrionales bacterium
TAAAAAACAAACAAATACAACGCTAAAAACTGTCCAACTATTGGGGTCCACCTTAATCAACACTTATTGATTCTTTATTTTTTTGAAGAAGTTTCTTTTGAAGCAGAATTTTTTCTTTTCCTACAATTACCATAACTTCCTTTAGAAATTTTTCCACATTTAGTTTTAGAATCACCTTTTCCCATCTTTTACTCCTTTAGTTTTTAGTTTTATTAATGATTTTTTAAATTTTTAGCGGCAGCGCCACCCAAGAAGAAAGTTACCTTATCCTCTACATCCTTATATAACATAACAGGTATTTCTTTTGGAGAATAATCTCCCTCTAATACCTTTTCAATAATCTCCGCTTTTGCTTCGTCGCACGCAATAAAAAAAATCTTTTTTGCGCCGAAAAGAACATGCGATGATAATGTAATACGTTTATACTGAGATCTTTCTGATTTATCAACGATATAAGAAATTGTTTTTTCCTTTTCTGGAAGGTCTGACCCAGGATATATTGATGCAGTAAAACCATCTTTTCCTATTCCAAGCAAAGCTATATCAAACTCAGGAAGCTCGCCTGCCTTTAAATTCATGCTTTTTTCAATGTCTTTGTTATATTTTTTATAAGAATCTTCAATAGAAACGCTTTCTGTTTCAATTTTTACGATTTCAGGTTTAGCAATCAACTTGCTTACTAATGTTTCATTAACCATTCTGTAGTTATTCTGATCACTATCAAACGGCACAAAACGTTCATCATCTAAGAAAAGTTTTACTTTTGACCAATCGATTTCATCTATTCTTGGAGGAACCGATAAACTCCTATAAATAGACGATGGAGTCTTTCCCCCTGCAAGGACAAGAGAACAACTCCCCTTTTCCTCTATAAAATCATTAATGGCAAGTGTAAGCTCATCTGCGACAACTCCAGCAAAATCAACCTGAGCAATCTTTTCGACAATTGCTTTTCCCATAATAAGCTCCTTATTTTTTTTTACTAACAACCTAGTTACTTTAACTCACTTTATATTAATTTTCAAGGTAAAGAGTTCGATATAAGCACTCCCTCAAGATCATAACCGATAACTCTTTTAACATTTACATCGTAAAATTTTCCAAATTGTATTTGATTTTCATATAATTTTGATTCCGTAATTAAGACTCTACCATCAACATCAGGCGCTTGAAACTCTGTTCTACCTACTAAAATTGCATCTGTTTCTTCGTGAGTTGATTCCAATAAAACTTTAACCATCTTACCTTTTAATTCCCGTAATTTTTTTATCCTAATTTTTTGTTGTAATGTCTCTATTTCTTTAATATTTTTCTTAGTTTGAGACTTTTTTTCTTTATATGTTGGAAAGTTTTTGTATGTATCGGTTCCCTCTTCAAAAGAATACGCAAAGACTCCGACACTAGAGAAAAAACCTTTTGAAACAAAATTTTTTAGATTATCAACATCCTCTTGAGTTTCATTTGGATATCCTAAGATAAATGTTGTCCGAATGGCAATTTGAGGATATTTTTTATTAATTTTTTCTATAATATTTGATGATGAAAATTTACCAACAGGACGGTACATAGCCTTTAAGATATTCTCGCTCGAATGTTGCAACGGAAGATCAATATAATTGCAAAAATTTTCATACTTAACTAGTCTTGATAAGAGCCCATCATTTATTCCTGTTGGGTATAAGTACAATAATCTAAACCAACAAGGAATTTTTGCATTATAAAGTGCATCGATTAGTGAAGTTAAGCTTGATCCATCTTTTAAATCTTTTCCATAAGAGCTTAAGTCTTGCGCCACAAGATTTATTTCTGCCACACCATTTTTAGCTAAATTTTTTGCTTCCTTAACAATTGAGGTTATGCTTCTACTTTTTAAATCTCCCTTAATTAATGGAATTGTGCAATAGGCACATTTATGTTGGCACCCTTCTGCAACTTTTATATATGCGCTACATTTTGGTTGAGATACAATCCTCGGAAGCTTTTCATCACCTAGGAAAGATGAAAAATCCTTATAAATTGCACCTTTTTTATCTTGTACTATAAGCTTTGGAAGTTTTGAGAATTCTTCTGTACTTAAAAAAATATCAACTTCTGGAAACTCAGAGAACAAATCCTTTTTATAACGATGGATTAAACAACCCGTTAAAATAAGCTTTTTTAATGAGCCTGTTTTTTTTAGATCACTTATATTTAAAACGCAAGTAATACTTTCATTGATACTGCTTACTAAGAAAGCGCAGGTATTGATTATAATGATTTGTGCTTTTTCAAGCTCATCTGTATAAGAAAATCCTGCTTTTGACATTATTCCAATTATGAATTCAGAATCAACTTCATTTTTAGCACAACCTAATGTGATAACGGAAAAATTTTTTAACATAATGGCTAACTCTTTCTTGGTCTTACTTTCTATTGTCTATTAAATCATATCCATCAGGAATACTAATATTAAAATCATTATTGTTAACATTTTTATTAAGAATAATTCCTGAAAGTTCAAAAGAGATTGTGTTGCCACCTAACTCTTTTACAAAAATTTTATTTACAAGTAAATTTTTTTTATTTATCCATAAAATTAAATTCTCCATTTCTCCCTCTTCTTTTGGCTCAAGATCTAATTGGTAAGAACCATCTTTGTCTATAATATTTGTTACAGAAAAATCTTTTCTAACGTCTCCAATTCCCGCCAAAAAAGTTAATGGAATCTTAGAATTTAATACGGAGTCTGCTGAATCTTTTACTACTTGCCTGTCTTCTTTGTTTAGAAAAGTTAATCCTTCTTTTTTTATAAGATAAACCTGCTCTCTTGGAGTTGTATATTCTACTTTTATATTGTTTGGAATTAATGCTTTGAATTTTCCACTGCTTTTTTCTTCTTCTCCTAATGCTTCCGAACTAGAAATTTGAGAAAATTTTGCATCAATTGTTTTTATACTTTTGTAGTTTCTTTGGACTTTATCTAATACTTCATCTGATTTACTTTTAAGATTAGCAGAAACAGCAAAACTAAAATTCGCAAAAATACAAAAAACTAATAAAAAAAACAATAATTTTTTCATAATAGAAATTACCTAATATTTAATAAAGAAAAACGAGCTTATAATATAAAACATCTATTTTTTATTGCAATATTAAGATGATATCTTGTAAAATCAAAAAATGCCTAGTATTCTTTATTATAGGAATGATTCATTAAAAATTTTTATTAAATTAAATGAATCACTTATACAATATCGTTAAAAAGGCGAAAAGTCTTTTAATGCTTTTTCCGATATTCACTCTGTATTTCATATAATGTTTTTTTTATTTTTTTAGTAATATGTTTTTAACCATTGAATCTTTATTTTTAAAACTTGTAAGATGCTATCTTGAGCTTGGATTTCTAGGGTTTCTTATCATTTTGCCTTTTGCATGTGGTTTTATAATTATTCAATTTAAAAGAAATGCGCTAGCGTCAAAAGCACCAGTTATTTTAGCAACAATTTTATTGATTTGTGGCGCTGCTGTTTTATTTAAGGGCGATCAGTTATCAAAAAGCATTTCTGAAGTTCTTTATCGAATACAAAACGGAACGAGCAAAACATCTTCTGCATCAATTTTTGAACCAATTTTTTATATTATCATTGGTGCTAAAGAAAAAAGAGTTGTATTTGAAGAAATCATTGGTTTTGGATTTTTCACATATCTTGCTTGGCTTTTGATTCTTGCAAAAAAACAATTTAAAGAGGGCGGATTAGAAGCTGTTTTTAAAATCGACACATCGGAGCTTCTAGGAGAGAAAAAACTTTTAAGACCTATAAGATCAAAAAGCAATGAGCTTGGTTCTGGGGATTTGGCGTCTCGTGCACAAATATTAGAAAGGACAAGATCGTTAGAGCCAGAAACAGATACTGCCCTTTATGTAAAAGATTTACGTGGAGCAGATGGTATTGTATTAAAAGAAGGACAATTAGTTTGGCCAAGAGAAGATAGAAATAGACATATTTTAGCAGTTGCAAAAACTGGTGGTGGTAAAACTACAAAACTTATTACTCCAATATTATATAATGATGTGATGAGCCCAAATCGTTCAGTCATTATCTTAGATTCAAAACCTGAAATGTGGACTCAACTTGCGGGGATTGTAAAAAAATATAATCCAAAGAAAAAGATTTTATTATTTAATCCTCTTGATACTGAAAGAAGTTTAAGCTGGAATATTTTAAGTAAAATTGAAGATGATACTGATGCAAAATTAATTGCAAACACAATTATTATGGCTACTGATAATCCAAGCTCAAAGGCAGATAGCCCATTTTTTAGAAATAACGCTTTAGCAGTTTTAAACTCCATAATGATTGGACTTTTAAATGATCCTAGTGAAACATTATCGATGCCAAGAGTCCATGAGCTTGTTCAATCTGGAATGAAAGGACTTTGCGATTGGTTAGAAGCTCACCCAGAAGCTATTAGAAACACAAGAGCATTTGTTGAGCTTGCACGTTCTGGTTCTCAAAACGCGGATACAATTTTATCAGAATTAAGTATGCGTATTTCTCAATGGGATTTAAGGGCTATTCGTGCCACGACTGCTTTTGATGAGTTAGATCTAGAGAAGCTTATTTTAGAGCCAACAGTCTTAATTGTAGAGCTTAGAGAATCAGAACTTGAAATGCTTCGTCCAATGGCAAATGTTATTATTGTAGAAATTT
>CAZHSB010000084.1:0-4535 GCA_964534945.1 uncultured Bdellovibrionales bacterium
TTTCATAAGAAAACTAACAAATATACCTGTCCAGAAATCGGGGTCCACTATAAACATCATATTTCTTGTTTTGTGAAAAGACTAAATTTTAAATATCCTAACATCGCTGTTGTGGCGTATCCTCATAAAAGTGAAGAGATGATAAATGGATAAATTTATTGAAATCGATAAAAATAACATAAGTGATTTATTGTTAGAATATGATGCATATATATTTTCAACCAGAAATTCTAGAATTAAAGCAAAACAAGTAGCTATCTTAGAATCTTTTTTTGTATTGATTGATATCGATAGCTTGTTTGTGATAAATGGACCGTTAGGTGATGTAAAAGGAATATTTTGTTTCTTAATACATAAAAAATATAATGAAGAAAATTTAAAAAATTTGTTTGAGAGATTGGGATATGTAAATTTAATTTATAAATTAAACTTTTCTAATTTTGATAATTTAACATCTTTAACGAGTATTAATGAATTTATATGGAAAGATAGAAAGTTTGGATTAGAAATATTTTATAGACAAGACGACAAACTTTATATATCTCAATCTGCACATAATAGAAAATTTATTATAAAAACTATAAATAATGAAAATAAAATTGTTTATGGATACAGAGGAAATGGAACAGCTCTAGGAAGTAGAGGGCTACCTGTTGAGGATTGTCGATGTTTATTAAATCTTGTAGCTTTTTCTAGGGTTAATAGTTTTATAGATTTATTTGCAGGAGGCGGAGGAATTGTATATCAAAGTAAATATTTTAACAAAAATGTTATTGCATACAGTATTGATATCGATGATACATTAGCTCTTGGATTGGAATACTATGGAGCGAAACATTTTGTTGGAGATGCTTCAACGATTTCGTTAGATTTTTCTAATATTGACGCTGTGGTAACAGAGGTTCCCTTTTGTGACGAAGCAACAAGCACTGTAGTTGAATCATTAAAAAATATTAACAAATATCTAAGTGAAAATGCTAATTATTCGATTATGTGTGCGGAGTCTCAATGTAGAGAAATAATTGAAGGGTTGTCATCTTTAGATTTAATATTATTTTATCAAACTAAAATAAATCGTAAAGGAACAGATATTTGTATATTATGTTACACAAAGAGCAAAGACTTTTATATAAACATAGAAAATTTTATATGTAGATTACAAAATGTATTTTAATTAAAGAAATTTTTATGTTAGATCAAAACTTATTGAGTTTCATATCATACATCAAAAGACCAATCACTGAAACGCAGATTATAAATAAAATATTTTGGATTAATTTTGAAAACTATACTTGTAAAATTTTTATCTTTCCTTTGAATGCATGATAGTTGTACTGTCGTGGAATTCTTCTTCCGCAATGGCTTTTTCAAGGTTAGCAAGGTAGTCTTCAAAGGACTTAAATTCTTTGCCATCTATTCGATAAAAAAAGTTGAGAATGTTTTCTAGTTTTTTTACACGATTATGCGTCTCTATAAGTTCATTTTTAAGCTCTTCCTTGTTAGATGACTTTGTAGCTAACGTAAAGATTATCACTAAAATGATTAAAAGTATTATTTTTGACATGACAAAATTCCTATTTTTGAGGGGTTGTTTCGTTAGTCTTATTTGTTTCACAAGATACATAAAAAAACAAGCGCAAATATCGATATTTATGAAAATTTTTAAACCTTTTACCTAATAAATAGCGTCTCATAAATAGTTGAACTTTTCGTATTTAATGGGTGGATATTTTTATGTTACAAGTGGAAATAGAACAAATAAAAAATAATGTGATGAATTTATTATCTAAAGATAATGTAGAAAAAGAAGATTATACAAATAAAATAAAAGATTATGCTAAAGAGCTTTTGCTAAATAATGAAAATGAAAATGCTCATACTTTATTATCGTTAGCAAAAACACCACAGGCTCCCGTTGAAGATTTAGATTTCTTAAGAGCAGAAGCCTGCAAAAGATTAGGAAGAGATTATAATTATAAAGAAGCATTAAAAGAAGAATTAAGATATTTTCCTAATAATAAAAAAGCACAAATCGCATTAAATGATTTATTAAAATCAGAAAATGATGATCCATTCTTAAATAAGACAGATAAGGATTTCCAAAAATTGTATTCTTCAATATCTTTGGCAACAATGCTTCCAATAGAAAGATTGTATTCCCTATATTGTAATGCAATAGATATGTGTAGTAAGCAAATTCAAAATGGAGCATTCGTAGAATGTGGTGTGGCAGGCGGAGGAAGTAGCGCCATGGTGGCTTATATCCTTAAACAATTTGAAAAGAAAGATGGTATAAAAAGACAAATGTATTGTTGTGATAGTTTTGAAGGATTGCCATTAGCTACAGAAGATGATATCTCATCTACAGGAGAAAGCGCAAAAGATACAGGTTGGTGGAATGGCGCTTGTTCTGGTTCAGAAGATAATCTAATTTCTTTATGTAAAAAATTACAATGTGAAGATATCGTAAAGCCAATAAAAGGATATTTTGAAGAAACATTACCAAAATTAAGTGTTAATGTAGACCCAATAGCATTTCTTCATATGGACGGAGATTGGTATTCATCTACCAAAGCAATTATCGAAAATTTATATGATAATTTAATACAAGGCGCCTTTGTTCAAGTCGATGACTATTCAGATTGGCAAGGATGTAAAAAAGCTATAGAAGAATTTTTTGATTCACGAAACATTTTCGTTGAAAGAAAAATTGTAAGGGGAGCATTGTGCTTCAGAAAGCCATAAAACTAGAGCTAAAATCTTTATAATAGAAAATACAAAAAATTTTTTGTAAAGATTAAAAAGTTTAAAGATAATTCTTGACTGATTAAAATCTATTCAAGTCCAAGATATTTCCTAACTTCTCCTTGATCTTTTTGATTTGTGATATTCTTTAAAGAATCTGCCAAATTTACATCTTTTTTCTTAAAATTTATCATGCCACATTGTGCTGGAAGTGTACAAGTGCACTTTTGAGATAAACATGGAATAGGCATGTTGTAAGGATTGAAAGTCCCATCTGTTATATTTCCAAGTCTTGATAAATAATTATTATCACCATAACAACGCTTGCAATTTCCCAAAGCATCAATCGCGAAAAAATTTATTCCCGTGAAGCACTCTATTCCATACGGATTAATTTTTTCTGAAAAATTTGCGCAATCAACTTTTTTGTGATTGCTTATATAATCATCTAATTCTTCTGAATACTTTATGAAAAATCCATCTTCTGTTCTTTCATGTTGCAAATCTAATATTAATCCATTGTCACTTAATTTTTTATCTAAATATTTTATTTTTTCAAAGTCTTGTTCTGTTAATACACTAGATATGATAAATTTTGTATCGTTATTTTTTGCCTTGTAAAAAGTAATGCTTTTATCTATGAACTCATCAATATCTTTTATTTGTGATGGATGAAAAGAAATTTGCATTCTATAAAAGTTTTCTCCAGCCATTTTTATAAGATCTAGGAAAAATTCTGTGCTTTTTGAAAAATTTGTGCATATTTGAAATTTATTTTCTGTTTCTACGATTGATTGCACAACTTCTATGAATCTTGGGTGAATTGTAGGTTCGCCCCCGACTAATTGCACAATCCCCCAATTTTTAAAAAACGATGTCTTTAATAAGCTAATAAAAGAATCAATTACAGCGTCACTAGCTTGAGGATACTTCCTCTTATCTGTCCCTTGATCGCAATATTCACAATGATAATTGCATTTTGCTGTAATTAAAAAATCAATAAGTTTTATCATTTTTTTCTCCATTAATTATTTGCTATGATTCCTTCTATAAGTGTTTTCGTAACTTTGTTAGTTGCTGAGAAATTACCTAGAAATTTTATTTTTGTATTGGGATATTCATAATCATTAATATAGTTTTCTCTTAATATCCAAGAAACTAAAGATGGATTTTCGTTTGCAACTTTTCTATGGAATAAATATCCATCAACATAAGAGTTATAAACTTGATCGGCAATTAAATTTTCTTTTTTATAATCTATTTGCTGATAAATTGAAGCGTGTTTTGTTTGCCTTATTTTTTGATAGGATTCAGAAATTCCTTGAGAGAAAGCACGCTTAAAAAAATATTCCTTAGTTAATCGTTTTTCCGGAATAACATGAGATACACAAATTTGAGGAGAATACCAAGCTTTATATTTTTTTTGGCATAGCATCTCGGTTAATCCATTTTCCCCAGAACCTCTAAAAATTAATTTATCTTCTGGTACACCATCTGGAAAGAAACCGCCTAATTTTATTAATATATCTTTTTTTATAGAAAAATTTAATCCCCAAATATCACTTGGAGAAATTTCTCGTTCTGAGTTTCCATAATTGCAAATAGATAAATATCCATTTCTATAACATTCATTGTTTTGATTGTTAAAATATTGTATCCATGAAGGAGGCATTACTTCATATTGAGGAATACAGGGTCCTCCCGCCATGACGATATCAGGGTGGAAATTAAAAGCTTCTAATATTGAACTTAAAAAACCTTGCCAAGTAATAATATCATCATCAAGAAAA
>CAZHSB010000085.1:0-4468 GCA_964534945.1 uncultured Bdellovibrionales bacterium
TAACGGTCGTTAGATCTTTATGTTTATTTTTATTTATGGAGAAAAAAATCGTGAAATATTTATTTAAATTTTATTTTGTAGTTTTTCTTTTTCAATCAGGATGTTCAACTTTGTTAGATAATATGGAAAAGGGAAGAGAAAATCAAATAAATGGTGCTTTAGATCAAAGCATTGTTTCTTATGAAGATGCTTTGAAAGAGGTTAAGGAAAATGATGAAAAAGCCAGTGTTTCACTAGGAGATTCCGCTTCTCAAACGGCTGCAGTTCTTGCAAATGATAATGTGATTCCATATGAGGGAGAATCTTTTGAACGTACAATGCTTCATACTTTTCAAGCAATGAATTATATGTTTAAAGGTGATATCTCCAATGCAACTCCAGAAGTTAGATTGGCTGGAGATAACCAAAAGAAAGATTTAGAAGAACATCAAAAAGAAATAAATAAAGCTGTAACAAAAGAAAATAAAATAAATGAAAACCAAATGGCAAATATTATGACGAAATATGCCGGTTTAGATGAAACTGCAGGATATGTAAAAAATTCTTTTCAAAATGCTTATGCTTATTATGTTGCTGGCTTAATTTATGAATTAAATGGAGAGCCAGAACAAGCATATAAAGATTATCAGAATGCTTTAGAAATTTTTCCAAATAATACATATGTTCAACGTGATACAATTTTTCTTGCTAAAAAATTGGGAATGAATTCAGATCTTGCTTCTTATAGAAAAAGATTTCCGACAGCTTATAACTTTGTTAAAAATCAAAAGGTGGTTAAAACAGGAGATGTTGTTTTACTAATAGAAGATGGGACAATTGCTAAAAAAGAAGAATTAAAGATACCTTTTCCTATAGATTTAAAAGGTGGAATAGTAACTGTAGCATTGCCGATATATAATCAAAAATATGAAATACCATCAAAATTTAATATATCACTTAATGATAAAAAATCATTAGGAGATGCAAATCTTATTTGTAATTTTAATTCTCTTGCATATAAAGCATTAAAAGAAAAGCTTCCTCAAATCATAACAAGACAAGTTATTAGAGTTGTTACAAGAGTTGCTGGACAAGTTGCATTAGATCAAGTTGAAAAAAATTCATCATCAGATGATGCAAAAACTGCTGCATCTATTGGAAAATTAGCTTTTTCTGTAGGAAGTTTTTTCGCAGAGAATGCTGATTTAAGAGGTTGGTATTCACTTCCTCAAAATGCTCAAATTTTTAGAACTAATTTAAACGCTGGAAAAAATAAATTAGTTATAAAAGATTTAAAAGATGGAATGAAAAAAGAAATTGAAATTACTGTCGTTGATAATAAGAAAAATGTAATAAGAGTCGTAAAAAATGGTCAATCATTTTCTGTACAAGAAAGACAATTTTAATTTTTAAAACGCATCTTTATTTAAAATTTAAGTAGTTGGGAGACTAAATGATAAATAAAATATTAAAAATTTTTATTATCTTTGTAGTGTTATTTACATTAAATGTAAATAACACTTTTTCAAATGAAACTGTAAAAAAATTAAAAGCAACAATATTTGTTCAAAATAATTTAAAAGTTAAAAACACAGATTATACTACTCAGCTTAACGATTATATAACCACAGTGCTTACTCAAAATGGATTTTCTATTATTGATAAAAAATATGTGATAGCAAAGGTAGAAAGTGATGAAAGTGAGGATTTAGAGGTTAAAAAAGGATTAAAGAATATTTCAGCATTACAAGATTTTATAAAAAATGAAAATATTCAAAATGAAGATATGTCTTCTCTTAGAATGGGGCAAAATTTAAATGCTGATTATCTTGTCTTTGCTACGATTTCCTCTTTAGGTACAGATACTAGAACTTTTAAAGGAGAAGGAGATTTATATAAAGAAAATATTTCTGCTACTGATTTTACTTTAAGAGTATCTTTAAAAATTAATAATACAAAAGATGGTGGAACGATTTATTCTGATGTCGTAACTGTTAAAAAGAGAATAGGTGGAAATCAATTTTTATCTGGAAATAATTTAGAAGTCGTAAATGAATTGTTATATAATGCGGCTAAAAAAATAGGTGAAAGGGTAAATGATAATTTATCTGATATAAAAAATGCTGATAAAGGAAAAGATGAAAAAGAGTTGGAGTTTTCTATAGAAAGTAATGTAGATGGTGTAACAGTTGAGTTAGATGGAGGTGTCATTGGAACAACTCCTAGCGTTTTTGAAGCTGATAAGGGATTCCATAATTTAAAAATTTCTAAAGAACGTTATGGTACATGGGAAAAAATGATAAATCTTTCTAAAAATGGACAAGTATTTCAAGTTACTTTAGAACATTCTAGAGATGGACAAAAAAGAGATTTTGCTGAAAAAAATGACGAAATGAAAATCAAGGAAAATCAAGCTAAGATTGATATTGCAAAAGAACAAAGTAGTGCTACAGCAAAAAGTCAAGTTCTCATTGCTGAAGGTGAAAAGGAAAAAAGAAAAAATAGTCATATAAAATTTGATGGTGATATTGATACTCTTGTAAAAGATAATAATTTTTAAAAAAGGAATATTTTCATGAATGTAAATAATAACGTTTTTAAAGTTTTTTTATTTCTTATTTTTATTCCCAATATAATCTTTGCTGATGAACTTACAAAAGGAAAAAAAGATACGATTATTATCGGAAAAACAAGAATTTCATCTTCTGTAGAAGCATCATCTAAAAAAAGAAATTTTAATTTAGAATTACAAAGAGCAAAAGATGCATTAGATGTAGAGTTTGTGAATGCTATAAATTCAACTCAAGTTTTTCAGGTTGTAGAAAGAGATAGAAAAGAAGCTCTTGAAGTAGAGCAAGCGTATTCTAATATTGCTGTGAATCCTGATGATAAAGATGTTGCTCAAATGTTTAAAATGGCAGGTGGAAAATTTGTTTTACTTCCTGAAATGAATGCTTTTGATATAAAGGTTTCAAAGATAAATTATAAAGCTATTGAAAGGACATCAGAAAGTCGTCAAGTCTTTGTGTCTGTTGTTGCAAAGGTAGTTGATACAACAACTGGAAAAATTTTATCAGAATCTCCAAGTGTTCAAATGTCAACGACTGAAAGTGTTTCTTTGGCCAGAATGGGAACAACGGCGGGGTCAGATCAAGCAATTTTATTTTTGATGAAAGATGTTGCTAATGGGCTAGCACAAAAAATTGTAACTTATTTAAAACCAGCAAAGGTCTTAACAATTACGGGAAAACAAGTAATGATAAACCGCGGATTAAGAGGGGGAATTAAAGTTGGAGATACTGTAGAATTTTATGCTGTTGAAGATGTTACTGATGAAGATACAGGAGAAGTTTTTGCAAATGAAATTTTAGTAGGTTCTGGAACAGTTATTAGAGGCGATGAAAAGAAGTGTTTTGCAAAAATAGAAGGTGAAGATTTGGGAATTACAAAAGGTGTGCTTGTAAAAATAAAAAAGAAAGCTATTAAAAAAGTTCAAGTAAAGGCTATAAAAAAGGAAGTTTCAACTGGTTCTAGTGAAAAGCCATTACAGTTTTAATAAGAGGAAAAGTAAGAAAATGAAAAAAATAATATTAATTTTAGTGATGTTATCTTGTTTTGCATGTGTGTCAAAATTACGTATTCCATCGCATATTTCTAAAGATTTATATTTTAAAACTGTAATGATGAATTTTGATGAGTTTAATGATTTATTTATGGTTTCTGATATAAAAAATATAATGGTTGGAGATTTAATGCAAGGAGAAGTTGTTTTAACTTCTTTATCAGAAAATAGTTTATATTTGCAATATAAGTTTCATTGGTATGACAAAGACGATGTTGAAATAGATGCTCATAGTCAATCATGGAAACCTTTTGTTTTGTATGCAAATGAAAGAAAATCTATAAAATCTGTAGCAATCAATTCTGGAGCTAAAAGATTTTCTATATCTATAAAATGATTTAAAAAAATTAAGAATTTAGGGAGAGAATTTTATGTTTAAAAAAATAATGTTATTTTTAGTTGTTTTTTGTTCTTTATTTATTTCTGCTTGTTCTCATACTGTAAGTTATCAAGATACAGGAGATACTTATGCCCTGTCAACAGATTTTGGTTCTAATGATTTACAACAAATAGCAGGAACAATGGTAGATTCTTTATTAACTTTTCCTCCTATTGTTCAAATAACTAGTACAAGACGTCCAGTTGTTTTGGTAGATAGGATTAAAAATAAAACAAGACAACATATAGATACTGAAGCTGTTACGGATTCTATTAGAACAAAGCTTATTAGATCTGGTAAATTTCGTTTTATAGATAGGAATTCAGATGCATCTGGAATATCGGAGGTAAGATATCAACAAGAAAGTGGTTTGGTTGATCAAAGAACTGCTGTAAAGTTTGGAAAGCAAGCAGGTGCAGAATATATGCTGATAGGAAGCATTATGGATATTACACAAAGACAAGGACGAGAAACAGATGTTTATTATA
>CAZHSB010000086.1:0-4436 GCA_964534945.1 uncultured Bdellovibrionales bacterium
TTAAAATAAGCGTGCTATTATATAAACGTTATTTCAAATTAAAGGTAAAAATATATGACAAACAGAGCGGGCTATCTAAAAAACAATTTATCAGGAGAACTGTCTTATAAATCATTTGTGCCTTCTGCTTTACCGCCTAACCCCACAATCGCATTGGATGATAATATTATAAATGTGCTGTTAAAAGCCAACAAAGAAATCACTCGACTGGAAAGTATTGCTAAAAGAATTCCGAATGTTGAATTATTTATTTCTATGTATGTAAGAAAAGAAGCGCTTATGTCCTCACAAATTGAGGGAACACAGGCAACTTTAGAAGATGTTTTAGACCCGACGTTAGAAGAAAATACAAATAGACCTGTTGGGGATGTAGTTAATTATATCAAAGCAACTAATTTTGCAATTAAAAGATTAAATAAATTACCTTTTTGTAATAGGTTATTAAAAGAAACTCATGCTGTATTGTTAACAGGCATACGTGGAGAACACAAAAACCCAGGAGAGTTTAGACATTCACAAAATTGGATTGGTGGTGTCGGAAGCAATTTGCAAAATGCAAGATATATTCCTCCATCTGTTGAAGATCTGGCACAAGCCATGTTTGATTTAGAAAAATATATTAACTCAGATGACGAACAAGATGTTTTAATTAGGGCCGCACTTATTCACTATCAATTTGAAACAATTCACCCATTTTTAGATGGAAACGGAAGAATAGGACGACTTTTGATTACATTATTTTTAATGCAACAAAAAGTTTTAACAACTCCAGCATTATATATTTCATATTTTTTGAAGAAAAATAAAACGGAATACTATGACAGAATGAGTGAGGTAAGACTTAAAGGAAATTACGAACAATGGGTTAAATTCTTTTTAGAAGCGGTTTACACATCTGCCAAAGATGCAATAGATACGATTGATAAACTTGTTTTATTACATGATAAAAATTGTAAGATAATAGAAAAATTCGGTCGTAGTGCTAAAAACTCAATGAAATTATTTGCATATTTAGAAGAAAAACCAATAATTGATATAAAAAAAACGTCAAAAAACTTAAATATAGCCTTTAACACGATTTCAAGTGCAATTAAGAAACTTGTTGAAGCAAATATCTTAATTCAAACTTCAACTCAAAGCAGAAACAGAACGTTTGCGTATAAAGAATATTTGGAAATTCTTAAAGAGGGTACTTAAATAGAACAAACTCAAAATATTGGACACGCACATTTTGAAATTAAGAAAAGGAGGTGCCTTCCAATTTTATATTAAGAAAAGGAGGGGCCTTCCAATTTTTAACATTTTTAACATTTTTAACATTGATTTTCTATTATTTTCTTCACGCCAAACATATAAATAGAAACCCGCCAAACATATAAATAAAAACTTGCCAAATCTACAAATACAACTTATGTTAGTATAACAACTTTCAAAGCAAAGAGGGCTACCTATGCAAAAATACAGAAAAAGAATCGCAGATGTCATTTTAAAAAAGAAATTATCAAGTACTGGAGCCGTATTGATAGAGGGAGCAAAATGGTGTGGCAAGACAACCACGGCTAGCCAAATATCAAGTAGTACTTTATATATGCAAGATCCTTCGCAAAAACAGCAAAATTTAGAAATGGCAGAAATAAATCCTTCCCTTCTTTTACAAGGACAAACTCCAAGGTTAATTGATGAATGGCAGCTAGCTCCAAAGCTTTGGGATGCTATCAGATTTGAAGTTGATAAAAGAGATGAATTTGATCAATTTATTTTAACAGGCTCAGCTATACCAGCTGACACATCTAAAATTTCTCATACCGGCACGGGACGAATTGCTCATATGTTAATGCGACCTATGAGCTTATATGAATCAGAAGATAGTAACGGAAGCGTTTCACTAAAAGAGCTATTTCAAGGAAACATAGAAATTGCTGGGCATAATAATTTAAACTTAGAACAACTTTCGTTTCTTATTTGTCGTGGAGGTTGGCCAAAATCAATTGAATCAACTAAAGAAATAGCTTTGCAACAAGCATTAAATTATTTTGATTCCATAGTTAATATGGATATTTCTAGAGTAGACAACGTAGAAAGAAATGCAGAAAAAACAAAACGAGTATTACGCTCATATGCTCGTTCAATTAGTAGCCAAACAAAAATTCCATCAATAACTAAAGATGTATTTATAAATGAAATAAAAGAAGATAAAGAAATATTTGGGAAAAATGCGACAATCAACACATACATTGAAGCTTTAAAAAAAATATTCGTTATCGAAGATGCTCCCGCTTGGAATCCAAACTTGCGTTCCAAAACAGCCATTAGGACATCTGACACTAGATACTTTACAGATCCATCGATAGGAACAGCGGCCCTAGGTCTAGGACCACAAGACTTAATGAATGATTTAAATACAATGGGATTATTTTTTGAAAATCTTTGCATACGAGATTTACGAATATATGCGGATGTTTTAGATGGAAATATATATCACTATAGAGACAAAAGTAAATTAGAATGTGATGCAGTAATTCATCTTAGAAATGGCTCTTATGGTTTAATCGAAATAAAACTTGGGGGTGATAGTCACATAGCACAAGGAATAGAAACTCTCAATAAATTAACTAACAATATTGATACTAATAAGATGAAAGCTCCTTGTTTTAAAATGATACTAATTGGCGTCGGTAATTATGCATATAAAAATAAAGATGGAATATTAATTGTACCAATTGGATGTTTAAAAAATTGATAATCTCACTAAAAAACAAGGCACCAAGTAAGTAAAATAATAGACACTATAATTTTTTTTTGATATTATAAATCCATTGTCAATGATTAAGTATCAATTAAAAAACAAGTAAAAAAGGTTTTGTTTTTTCTTAATTTTTATGGAAAATTTAAAAAGTATAAAAACAATTTTTAGGATTATACCTGTAGTTTTTGTCTTTGTAATAGCTTTGTGGCTTACTATAAACATCTTCTCTGATCCTCCATTAAGCCATTTCGGAATTGTGTTCAATATCATAATGTTTATAATTTCTCCCCTATCAAGTTATTACTTTTTTTCGAAGACTTTTGATAACTGCAAATATAAAACAATAATCTTATCGATATTATTTACTTGTTGGATTTTTTTTATTTCTTTAAAATTGCATTCTATTATTTATAGCTCAAATTTTTGTGACGAATCAGAAAAATTTACTTTAGGATATTTTGCATCAAATGGAATTTTCTTTTATCGCGACGTCTTCTACCATCACGGACCAATACCAGCCATAATACAACATATTTTTTATTCAATCTGTCCTATAAATAATTTTGCATTTGTTAGGACTCCTGCCTTATTGTTATTTTTTGCTCCAATATTATGCTTTTTTTATGGAATTTTTTTAAAAAATAAAAATGAACGTTTTACAAGCGTTATTATTTATTTAACATTACTTACCCTATTCTACCCCCAATTTTTACCTGGTGTTTTTACATACCAAGCAATTGGTGGAATATTTCTTGGAATGGCTTGTTTTTTATTATTTCCATTTTTAAGAAATGAAACTCCTTCTCAAAAAGAATTATTTCTATCTGGATTTTTAACTGCATGTACATTTTTTACAGCGATATCTTTCTCTATAGCAATTTTTTTCTTAGCTGTACTTATTTTTATTTGTACATTAAAAAACTTTAAAAATTTTTCAATGTATTTATTTGGTGGACTTGTCGCAACCACATTAATCCTAACATACCTATTTATTTTTAGTTCTATAACAGGATTTATTGAACAACATATTTTATTTAATTTTAAAATTTATCAAGATTTTGTTCCGTCTAGAACTTGGTATAGTGCATTAACAAATTTAAAATACGCATTCTTATATCCAACTCAAATTGAGTATATCTTTCCATTATCATTATTTCTAAGTTCATTATCATTATTTATCAAAATGAGAATAAAAAAAAATCGACGCTATAATTTATTTTTATTAACAAAAATTATCTTAATTTTGCTTATTGGAATTTTTTGTGCCCCTGTTGGGAACTTTGGTTGTCACGCTCAAGGACTTTTCTTCTTTTCAATAATTTTAATTGCTAGTGTATTTACAAACCAATCAAAATTGTATTGCATTTTTATTTTAGCTTTTTGTAACATTTACTATATATCAAATTATAATAACACATTAGCAACTGTAAAAGCTTCAGCTGATTTTATAGGACCGGATCCAATCTTACAAAAAATAAGTAATCCAGACGATCGTGTTTTATTCTTCTCTCTGGGATTTGAAAAATATTTTACCAACAAAAGATTGCCAGCTTCATTTTATTATTTTTATTTACCTTGGATAGAAGAATTTATGGAGAATTCTCCCGATATTCCAAATGTGGTTTCTGAACTAAAAAGCAAGAAAAAACAACGTATTTTTGTTTATTTTGACGAATGGGCTGTTTGGGAT
>CAZHSB010000087.1:0-4382 GCA_964534945.1 uncultured Bdellovibrionales bacterium
AAGGTTAACACCTTGTAATTAAAGAATATTTTGTCTCAAAGTGTCGAAGTCGGGATAAACAAAAAAAATATATACGTATGTTCACTAGAAAAAATACAAATAAAAAAATTTTTTAATACATTATTTTTCATAAAATCTTTTTTAATAAGAAAAACTATTCCCCAATAACTATTTTTTTAAGTCTCATTCTAAAATTTTTAGGACGTTCTTTGATAGTAATTTTTAAAGCATTAAAAGATAAATTTCCGCCCCACCATATTGGTAATAACCTGTAGATTAAATTTTGATTATTTCCGTAAACCTTAAAGGCAACTTCTCCAATTGAAGCAAACTCCTTTTTATCGTTCACATTTCCCCATTCTAAAAAAGCATTAGCTATTTTTTCTGTATCACCTTTTCTTGCATTAATTGTTAAAAATATTGCCTGATTTCTGTTTAACTTTATTTCATCAAAAATAAAAACACTCTCTCCATTTAACATACTGGTAATCTGCGATCTTTTATCTTTTGCTAAATTATTTGATTCATAAATTTTTGAAAAATAATTTACATATTTTTTACTCACAACTTTATCTTTCGTTAATAAATTACCAAATAGAATTGCTAAAACAACTAAAATTGTTCCAATCAAAATAAACCATCTTCTTTGTTTTATGTATTTTCCATAATTAGAAATTCCTAACATTGCAAGAACCAATAAAAATGGAAAAGCAGGAATTGCCATTCTTGCAATAGGAAATAAAGGGACATGAACGGCTATCATATAAATGACAAACGAAATGGCAAATAATTTTAGAGCCCCTAAATCTTTATTTTGACTGTTATTAACAACGGTTCCGACAAAAGCACTCATTGTAATAAATACTAAAATAACCATTGATGATAATATAAAAAATATTCTCCAAGCATTTTCATTTTTATAAAAATCTATAATATCTTTTTTAGGGAAAAACCAATTTTTAGAATTTCCAAATAAAAACCTAGGTACCTTTCTTAGTGTTAAAAAAAATACATCTAAAGGATATTTTTTAATCATCTCTATTCCAGCTTCTGTTAATCTTCTATCTCCCTCTAAATCAAGATGTGAATATTCTTTTGTGAGTTTGTATGTATTAAAATCCATATCACTATAACAAGGCTCATCACCATTTTTTTTTAAATCATTTCCCAAATACAACACCGCACCAGATCCAGTACTCATGCCAAATTTTTTAAATAAAAAGTAATTTTTTAAACAATATGGAATTACTAATAAAGAAAATCCTATAAGAAAAATAAATGTTGGCTTTATCCATATATGAAATTTCTTTTCCGTAAAAAAATAAGAAAGAATAAAAACTATTCCAAATAAAAAATATGGAAAAAGATATGTTGCAGGCCTTGCAAATGTTGCAAGTGCCATAAAAATACCAGAAATAAAAGTAGCAACATTATTCTTATAAAATCTAGAAAAAATAAAAAATGAAATTATTAACAAAGAAATAAATAACGGCTCAGATAATACTGTACCAGAATGATGCAATATTGGATAATACAGCGAATAAACTATTAAAGCTAGAAATGCTAACGAAGTCCCAACACTTCTTCTTACTAAAATCCAAATGAATACTCCAACAAATGAAACAATGCAAATATTTAATATTCTTGCCAAAGCAATATTATTTTTTAATATTGCCAAATAAAATAAATTTAATGGCGGATTATAAAAAGATCTTGGAGTAACTAAAAACTTTAACCCATCATTTAGAATGAAATTAGCTCCATCTATATAATAATTTTTTTCATCAGGATACCTAACACCACCAATTTTTCCACCAGTCTCATAATCTAGTAAAAGATACTTAGAAAAAATTCCCAAAATAACAATTAAAAACACTCCAATCATGTTTAAAATAATATTTTTTCTAGGATATAACACATTATTCATTTTCTTTTAATTCCCCAATATCACAAAATCATATTAATAAATAAAAAGTTTTAATTAGTATAATTATTAAATCTTAATCTCTGGAAAATCTTCAGCAGGATCATAATTTTTATTCTTGCTATCCTTACAAAATATCCATTTCACAAAACCTAAAATTCCGCCATCTTTTCCTAAAACACACATGTTTTTTACGCGACGTAAGAATCTAAAAATTTTATAAAAGATTCCCGTTCTCACCATATCAAATTTTTCTTTCCACCTTATTATTTCCAAAAGTTGGTCTTTATATGTACCATTTTCTTTTTCAATTTTACTAATTTGATTTTTGTAATTGTCAATTTTAAAATTCGTATCATTTTGCATTCTAACAAGATCCTCTTGGTTATAAATTTTTCTTATTAAAAATTTTTCATTTAACTGAGATGATACAGTACATTTACTTTCAAAAACTTTTTCAAAAATAATCTCTTCTTTTTCATAAAATGTTTTTATATTACTCTCAATATCATCAAACCCTAATTCTTTCATCGTATTAATGAGAATTTCTTGTTTAGACAACAATGCGTCATTACTTTCTGACACCAAATCAAGACGTATAAAGCAATTTTTTAATCCTCTAAAAACTACAAAATCGACTAAAACTTTTTCTTTAAAATTCCATTCAAGGTCAAATATTCTTAAATTGCCCTTACTATCTATAACAATATTATCAGTAACACAATCTAAATACTTTGCATCAAGAAAATGTTTATTATCAATATTTTCAGAATTTTTTAACAAAAAATCCACCCATGGCTTCGCCCACAAAGCAATATCTTTTGAACTCCAATTTTCTCTATATATCACCTTGTAAAATCCATCTGTATACAACACTCCACTAATATAATCTTCTTCTTTCTGTAATTTTTGAATATCATCATCTAAATAACTATTTACAAGTTTTTCTCTTGCAACTTTTATTTGTCCATTTTCTTCTTTAATAGAAGTTTCTACAGCAAAGCTCTTCCCCCTCTCTATTGTATAATTTTTCGAAAAAGAATTATCTACAATTGTATCTAACTTCCCTTTTGTAGGACTTGCTAAAATTAAAAATGAATTTGAAAAATCTTTCCAATTATCATTTTTAATAAAACTCTTAAATGCCAATCTTTCAGAAAACATTTGATAATAATTAGGTTCTTGTAAAGCAGAAAATAACGATTCTATGTTAACCTTAGAATTAATTTTATCTGCTATGATCAACTTTGGATGCTTATAATCAGGGAAAGGATAGTAAAAAAATGTATCTTTAAAACCTGCATTTTCCAATTCTGTAATCAATCTTTTTTTACAAAATGTTTGTGGCTCTTTTTTAAAATATGTCCCTTCAATTCCTACATAACTTTGATTTAAATGATCTTCTTTTGCCCCTGCCAAATATTTTAATCCTAACTGATTTTCTATCGCTAACACCAATACTCCATCATCTTTAATTAAAGAGCGAATATGTTTTAGCATATCTTGTATAGGATTTTCTGAATCAATAAAGCATGGTGCATATTCTAAAACACCAATAAGTGTTACAAAATCAAAATTTTTAACAGAAAACGACATTATGTCATCAACAACAACATCTATATTCTGTAACTCTTCGCACCTTTTTGATGTAATCTTTGCACGATTTTTGCTTCCTTCAAGTGCAATTACATTTTCTACATTCTCTCCTAAGAATCTTGTAAGTGCCCCACAACCACATCCTGCCTCTAATACACTACCACTCATATTTTTTATAAAAGGTCTTAATAAATTAGTTCGAACAGGGGAAAAATAATAATATGACGGCCAGTCTTTTATTGCATTTTTAAAATCTTTTGAAAAAATCCCTCTATCTTTTGCATTACAAACTACATCGTAAATATATTGTTCTATTTTTTCACCATCTGAATATGAAAGACTTTTCATATTCTTGTTTTTCCAAAGATGCTCATCTTGGTTAAATATATAATCGCTCTTGATATTTTTTAAAATTTCTTCTTTGCTCATATTTTTTACAATTAAAAAAATTACGTTAATTTTATATTTAACCCCATATCAAAAATTCCATAATATTCTACAGAGTCAATTACATTTATATGTATAGAATCATATCTTCTATCATAAGGGACAACCTCACCGCTATCCATACTAACTAATCCAAGAGAAATAAAATAATCTCCTGGGTATAAATTTAACTTCCCTTTAATAGATATAAAAAAAGGAACCTCTTTTTTGATAGAACTCATATCTAGTTCTTGCATTTGTGAATTTGTACCATATAGGGTTTCTCCATTTTTTGCCTTTAATGTAAAACCAAAAATTGGATGCAATACATCTTTATGAAAAACACACTTTACAATCAATTCAAAATCAGAATTGCTTTTATAATAAGGTGGACCCCAATAGTTGGACAGTTTTTAGCGTTGTATTTGTTTGTTTT
>CAZHSB010000088.1:0-4329 GCA_964534945.1 uncultured Bdellovibrionales bacterium
TATGGTATACGTTTTTTATAGCATTTTTATTTGGCATTGCTTGGTGGGTAAATAATCAAATTTTATATTTTATTCCAGCTGTTGGCATAATTTATTTAACAAGAATTTTTTGTGATAAAAGAATTTATTTTAGACAAAAACTAAAAAACTGCTTAAAGCAAATTGGTACTGGATTTTGTGCATTCTTTTTAGGTAGCATATTGTTTTGGATATATAATTTTCAAAATGATTTTGCATCGTTTGGAATGTTTGAATCAGATACAAAACATTTTTGGTTACACGTTGAAGATTTTTTTAATATATCACTTCCAATCTTAATTGGTTCAAGACGCTTTTGGTCTTTAAAAGATATCTATCTAGGGCTTACTCCAATTGCTATATCAACTTATTTTTTCTTATTTGTAATATTCTTTTTTAAATCAAAAGAGAAGAAAAAATATATTGGCATATCAAATAGTGGTGTTTTTTTGACTATTTTTATTTCTATAATTTTTATATTTTCATATAGTAGATTTGGAAGTTTAGCAAAAGCACCAAGATACTTACTTCCTCTGTATGTAATACTTTTTCCAATGCTCGGGGTGGCAATAAATAAATTATGGAGTTTTAAAAAATTTATTGGAATAAGTTTTTTATCCTTAATTTTGGCTTTAAACTTAATAAGTGCTTATGCAAAAAAAAGAGCATTATTAGGAGAGCCTTTGATATTTCAAGAACAAAGGGCTTCTGACAATCATGATGAGTTAATATCATGGTTAAAAGAAAAAAATATTCATCTTATTAGAACTAATTATTGGATAGGTTATAGATTAGCTTTTGAAACAAATGAAGATGTAAAATTCTTAGTTACAGGAATTCCTCGTACGGTAAGAATTAAAAGTTATGAAAAATTAATAAAGAAAGATAAAAGGGATTTTGTGCCAATTTTAGTTGTTCCTAGAGAGGCAAGATATATGAGAAGTGCTTTAAGTTTTTTAGGCTTTTCATTTAAAGAAAAAAGATTTCCAAACTATAGATTTATTTATGATATCAAAAATGAAATTCATGAAAAAAAATTAAAATTGATAAATAAAAATTTTATAAAAACTATTGTTTCAGATAATGAAGGTATGAAGGAAAATATAATGGATGGAAGTGTGTTAACACGTTGGGGAAGTGCAAAACCACAAAATGACAAAATGTTTGTTAGGTTTGATTTTAAGTATCCTATAAAAGTTCAATTCATGAAATATTTTCTAGGCGAATGGGAGCATGATTATCCTAGAGATTTAGAAATTGTAGGAATAGATAAAAATGGAGTTGAAAAAATATTATTAACTCAAAAAGATTATGAAATGTTTCGTCATTATCTTGGGGGTTATGCAATAGACATGAAAATAAAAATTGATGAAGATTTCTATAAGAGTATTACTTTTTATCAAAAAGGTATTGATAGCTTTTTTGATTGGTCTGTTGCGGAGATGAGCTTTTATGGATATTAATTTTTTACTAAAAATGCGACGACAAAAACGGCTAGAAATAAAAGGGCATTAAAGGCAATTAAAATATATAATATTGATTTCATGAGATGATATGGTTTCATAAAAATAATAAAAAGTCTAATGACTGTAAGGAGATTTTGCCTTGAGTATTGCTAAAATTTTTTTATAAGGTATTTTAATTTTAAAAATAAAAAGCAATAAAAGATTATTGTAATATTTTAGGAAATAAAAATTATGGATAAAAAAAATCAAAATTGTGTGATTGTTATTCCTTCAAGATATGCTTCAACAAGATTACCTAGGAAACCTCTTTTAAAAATTGCAGGTAAGGAAATGGTAAAAAGAGTTTATGAAAATGCTATGATTGTTGCCAAGAGGCTTCCTGATGTTTTTGTGACGGTTGCCACAGATGATGATGGAATAGAAAGTTTTTGTAAAAAAAATGATATCAATGTTTTATTGGTCAAAGATCCTTGTAGATCTGGAACAGAAAGGGTCGCTAATACAGTTTTAAAATTAAATAAAGATGTGCAATATGTGATAAATCTTCAAGGAGATAATCCAACATGTCCTCCTTGGTTTGTTGAGCAAATGATTTTGGAGTTAAGGCAAAATGATGATGTCGAAATTGTAACTCCATGTGTTAATTTAACTTGGAAGGGACTCGATAAATTGCGTGAATCAAAAAAGGGTAATCCTTTTTCTGGCACGACAGTTGTTTTTAATAAAGATAAAAAAGCAATTTGGTTTTCAAAACAAATTATTCCTGCAATTAGAAAGGAAGAAAAATTAAGAGAGCAATCATCGCTTTCTCCTATTTATCGTCATATAGGCTTGTATGGTTATAGAAAAGAAACTTTATTAGATAAAATAGGGAAATTAGAAGAAACTCAGTACGAAAAGCTTGAGGGGCTAGAACAGCTTGCTTGGGTTGAAAATAATTTGTATGTAAAGATGATTCCTGTTGATTATCGTGGACGTTCTGAAATGTCTGGAGTTGATACGGAAGATGATTTAAAAAGAGCAGAAAAAATAATAAGCCAAGAGGGAGATTTTCCGCTAGATTATTAGTTGATTTTTTTTGTGAAAGTATAAACAAGTAAATTCATAAAATGCAAAAATTAAAAGAAATCATTTTTAATATAACAAAAAATAAGTATGAAGATATTGGCCTTTTGTTTGAAGATGATGTTAATAAAGATAAAATTTTAAAAGATCTTCATGATATAAAAGAAAGATACTTAAATTCTGCAACGCAATTTAAAGAGAATTTATTATTTGTCAATGTATCTGGAATTCCTGGGGCTGGAAAAACGACATATTGTGAAAAGAAAATAAAAGCAGGTGAAAAATTTATTTATATTTCTTTTGATAAAATTATGGAGGAGATGTTTTTTTATCAAGAAGATGTAAATAAGGATTCAAAAAAGGCTTTTTCAAGATGGGAACTTCCAGCTAGAATATTAGGATATGAGATTTTGGTAAATTTAATAAATTTAAAATGTCCGATTTTGTTTGAGCATAGCTCTGCTAATTTAATGCATTTAGAGCTTTTTAAATATTTAAAAGAGCAGTGCGGATATAAAGTGGAAATGCATTTTGTCCCTATTTCTGTAGGGGAAGCGTGTTTGCGTGTAGAAAAAAGAGAAGCAATAACAAAAAGGCATACGCCAACTACATTTATAATAAAAAGAAGTGAAGTTCTTAAGGATCTTATTCCAAAATATAAGAAGATTGTTGATGTCTTTAAAAATGCGGGATAAAAGATTTTAAATTTTAAGGAGAAATAAAAATGGTTGCCGATAATGAAAAAACTATACTTATTATTGCAAGACATGGAAATAATTTTTTAAAAGGGCAAACTCCTACAAGAGTTGGCATGCGAACTGATATTCCATTAGTTGAAAATGAAAAGGGAACAAAGGTTGGTGAGTATTTAAGAGATAACAAATTAATTCCTGATGTTATTTATTCATCTCCTCTTTTAAGGACGATGAAGACTGCATCACTTGCGATAGGCGCAATGAAGTTAAAAGAGATCCCAATTATTTTATCAGAAAGATTTAGCGAAATCGATTATGGTGTTGATGAAAATAAAACTGAAGATGAAGTTTGCTTTAGAATTGGAAGTGAATCATTAAAGAATGATAAAATTTCAAGAGAAGAAATCATAGAGGAGGGGAAGCGTATAATTGATATATGGAATAATGAATGTATTCCGCCAAGTGGCTGGATTATTGATACAAAAGAAATTATAAAGCAGTGGCAAGACTTTGGAAAAGAAATTGAAGAAAAATATTTTGGAAAAAAAATATTAGTTGTTACAAGTCATGGAATAGCAAAATTTGCACCTTATTTAACAAAAGATGCAAAGGACTGTTATGAGCGTTTTGGAACGAAACTTTCTACGGGTGGAATTTGCATTTTTAGTAAAATGCAAAATGATGATTTTTGGACATGTGATGCTTGGGGAATTAAGCCGTAAAGAAAGATTTTTAAAAAGTAAGATAACGTGAAACCTTTTGATTTATGGATAGATTTTGTTAATAAGAATCCAAAGTATGCTGGAAATGATTATAAGGTTTTTGCATTTGGAGATAACCCTAATGAATTAGTAAAATTAGTTTTGGTTGGAGAAAAGACGGCTACTAGTTCTTTATATTCAGGCTATAAAGTTTTACCAAAAGTTGGAGATATTTTTATTTTGATAGATAGCAAAGGCGATGCTAAGTGTATATTGCAAAATACTAAAGTATCATTGTCTCATTTAAAAATATAACGCTTGATTGGGCTAAAAAGAAGGAGAGGGGGATAAAACTTTAGATTATTGGAAGAAAGCACATTTAAA
>CAZHSB010000089.1:0-4117 GCA_964534945.1 uncultured Bdellovibrionales bacterium
TAGCAGATCCTGGGTGTTCAGGCATAACAGATACTGATGAAAGAGATGCAAGTGGAGCGCAATGCGACAATGGAATTGACGATGATAATAATGGATTAACAGATTATCCTAAAGATCCTGGATGTGAATCTGTATTAGATGATTCAGAAAGTAGTTCATCAGCTATTATTGCTTTATTAGAATGTGTTACTGATAACCAAGATGGAACTTACACAGCATATTTTGGATATGAAAATCCAAATGATGATACGATAACTATTCCAGCTTGTTCAGACTCTGAAGAAAATAATCAAGTAAACTTGATAAATGATCTCATTGATTATTGTGAACAAACTAGCGACTTTGAAAGTGGACGAGTAAAAGGAGCATTTAGTGTAATATTTGATAGCAATGAGACCGTTACTTGGAAATTAAAAAGCAACTATGAAGATACACAAGTTATCACAGCTTCATCTTCTTCAACACAATGTGTAGCAATTGAGCCTTATGCACAATGTATTGATAAAAATGAAGATGGAACTTACAAAGCTTATTTTGGATATAACAACAAGAATGAGTTTGAAATTAATATTCCTGTTGGAGTTAATAATTATGTATCACCTACTCCAGAAGATAGAGGACAGCCAGAAAATTTCATAAATGGATTAATTGATAATTCATTTGATGCAGATTTTACAGACTCTATTACATGGACTGTTGATGGAAATACAGCTACTGTAACTACAGACACTGATTTTTGCACTGAACCACAATGCACAGAAACTGATATTACGGAAGCAAAGACATCTATTCACGGAGATGAGTTTGTTACAATGATTGAAGCACAATCAGAATTATTACTTGAAGAAGATGATCCATATCCTTTGATAAGGGATATTGAAGCTTCAGTAGATAGAAGAATAAACAGAAGTGAAAAAATAAATACCATCATTAAAAATCAAGTGGCTTTACTTCCTAACGTTTTATATACGTGTGAAGATGATGTTATTTGTCCTCTTGTTGATAATAGCACAATGCTTGATATGGGAAAAAGAAGGTTGAGAAAGCTTCGTCGTATGGTTGGAAGAACTATAAGACAAAGAAATATTGATTCTACTACCAAGCAAGAACTTTTAAATGATAATGCTAATATATTGGCTAGTAAATTAACAATTCTTAATGCTATTCCAAGATTTGTTAATGATTGTGATTAAAAATCACTGATAGCTAATAAATAAAAAAAGGAAAGAGAGACTCTTTAAAAGGGTCTCTCTTTTTTGTAACCTTTCCTAAAACATTCTAACCTTGCATACATTTTCTGATCGAAAGAAAAAATACACTGCCTAAAATAACAATTCCTCCTATCAGTAAAAACAAATTAGGAATTCCATAAATATCAGCAATGACTCCAATTTTCATGAAAAAGATTCCGGCCAAACACCTTTGGACTAAACTACTTACCGATAATATCGTCGCTCTTGATTTAGATCCTGCAATTTTATTAATTTCAGAACTAAAAACAACAGGCATAAAACCGTAAGCAATTTCAACAATAAGGAAAAATATAAAACTTATTTTCCCGATAATCATTCCCATTAACATATGCCCTAAAAAAATTAAAAGTATAATAACTTTTAGTTTTCCATTAAAAGACATATTCATCTTATAGGCCATTTTACTCCCGAACGAAGCAGTAAGCTGTCCAAATGCATAAATGAAACCTATAAATAAGATAGGAAGCCCACAATTTTTTATAAAATACGGCTGTTGTACCCAAAACCCTAAATTATTTACCATCAAGAAAAACGCTGAGACAAACAATACCCAAGATAAATATTTATTCTTTATCAAACACCAATGAAAAACTTTAAAAAACTTTTTTATCGATGCAGGCATCTTTTCTCTTGTTTTAGGCTCAACTAAAAAGAAGCTAATCGCTACTCTTATAAGTTGAAAACTAAAAATTACGATTACCACACCTTTGGGCGGTAAAACAATTAACAACAAACTTGATATGATACAACTTAAGGCTGATATAAGAAATCTACAACTTTTTATCTTACCAAAAATTGTTTCATACTCTTTTTCTTTTCCCTGATCTTTTAAAGATTCAAAGATTAAAGCTTCCTCACAACCAGATTCTAGGCAAAGCCCAAAACCAATTACAATCTCAGCAATTGCAAATCCACAAAAACCATTTGAAATACAGTAAAAACCATATCCCAAACAATAAAAGATTGTTGCCATTATTATTGTTTTCTTATACCCCCAAACATCAGCAAGCATACCGCTTGGAAGTTCAAGAATAAAAACAGTAAAGGCAAATATTCCTTGGAGAACCAAAACTTGCTCAAAATTAAGTCCCCCACTCTTCCAAACAAAATTCATGATTGGAAGAACACCTGCAGATACTGCCTGAAAACAAACTACTAATTTTATAAGCAAAATATTTTTGCTTATGTCGTCTTTTAATAAACAACGTATCATGGCTTTCTCCTTTTTTTGCATTTAAAACCTTTTGTTAAAAAACCTATATTTAATTAAGATTTTAAAATTCTTAAGGAAAAATTTAAGTTTGATTTGATATTGTACTTGATATTTTAATTAAATATGGGCTTTTCTTTTGTCTAACTTCTACCCATATTCACTATTTATTTTGTTGTATTTCCGACAGTATTTAGTGTCGCAAAGTATTGAGCATGACTTGTTCCGTCTGTATCGACTGAAAAAAGAAAACACAAATCACGCGCGATTGATTTGTTTAAAATTAGAATATGTTTTTTTAGAATTTCAATTTGCATTTTCTAGATATTTAAAATTGCCTAAATAACAGCACTCTTTGACAAATAGCAAATTATTATGTTTTATGCAAAATTTTTTCACAAAAAATTTTAGTTATCTTTAAAAATATAATATTATAATTAGTTGGAAGAAGGTTACTAAGGTTATTCAAAGCATGTGAAGAAAGGAGATTCTATAATGAAAAGTTCTTCACAGTGGGTTGAAGTTTTAAAAATACTTCCCCCCTCAATGATTTGGCAAATTTCGAATTATTTTTTAATTTTAGAATTAAAAGATCGGAAAAAGGAGGCAAAAAAATATTTTTCTGATCAAAAAATTCAAGGAAATTCAAATATTGGACTTGATGATTTCGTTCAAACGTGGAAGAAAGTGGAAATTTTTTTCTTAGGATTTATTTTAATTCCTTTGAAAATTGTTTTATTTATCTTCTATTGGTTTGGGGTTATCAGGAAACCTGTGAAAGAAGCGATCTTCGGTATTGAAAGTGGAATAACAGAATTTGCTGAGAAAGTAAAAACTGATATTCAATACAATTTTGATGAAGAAGACACGTATGACGAAAAAAGTGCTATAGACGGTGTTGCTAGATTAGATAAAATAATCAACTGTCTAACAACAAAGTATGATGATGACATTGAAATTTTGTCGTATATAACAAAATTTCATGCAAGCACACAAGCTATAGGCCAACGTTGGGCAATCGCTGAAATTTCCTGCCGAAAAGCAGAAGCTTCTGCAGATAGAGCAGAAGCTTTTTGGCGAGGTGGATTTATGATTAGAGCTTTTGGTTTTGGAACTATAAAGCTTTTAAGACAACTTCTTGCAGTCCTTGCAATTGGAATGGCATTGCCGTTTTTATTGCAATTTACAAAAGCAACTCCTGATTACTCGACAATCAAGAATCTTGCGTATGGCATCGGGTGGACTGCGATGCTTTGGTCGATTACTTTAGCAATTACTCTTTTTTTAAATGATAGACGAATGTCTAAAATTTGGGAAAGAGCAAAGCTTGCTTCGTTAGAGGCTAAAAAAGTAAGAGCTGAAGAATTAGCTAGTGTTTTTGAAACAGTAAAAAATGCTGTATCAAGCTGTTTAGTTGATATTTCGCTTCCTAGTGATAAAGAATTAGAAAAAATTCTTATTGCTGACGGAATACTACAAATCCAACAGCATATCCTTATGCAAGAACGTGACGCAAAACGATATAAAGAAGAAATTGAAAGGATAAAAACTAAACCGTCCTTAAGATCAAAAATCAAGAACATTCTTGATACAGGATCTCAAGGCGATGCAACAGACCAAATTGCAGATGGAATAGAAAATATTTTTCAATAAT
>CAZHSB010000090.1:0-4017 GCA_964534945.1 uncultured Bdellovibrionales bacterium
TTGATAAAAATTTTAAGGAAAAATAACTATTTGGACAAGATAAGTTTTTACAAAATAGCGTTAAATTGTAATATGATAAGAATTTTAGGCAAAAAAATAATATGTTGTGTTGTTGATTTTTTTATGAATATAAAAAAAGATGCCGACAATGTGTATTTTTTGGATAACATATGCCGGCACAAAACTTTTTTTACTACTTAATGACGTTGTTTTCGTCTTCGTCTTCGTACACCTTATTGGTGGTTTTAGACATATCGATTTCTTCAGAGCTGATGCCGACATTAACAATCTCCGGCAAGGTCGCTTTTTTTAGCGATTTTCCACCGTCATTTTTAACGTTTTCTGTCACGTCCGAATAACGATGGTAAATCCCTTGCCCTGCCGCAGAAGCACCGATCCCAGTGCCAACGCAGAGAAAAAGGAACCCGATGGAGAAAATGATATCGCTCACGCTACTGCTCTTCGTGCAATCTTGCATAACAAAACTCTCTTTCTTTTTACATTATTTGTTAAAACCACAATGGTTTGTAATGCTACCATACGCGTTTTCTTATGCAAAATTTTTTAATATTTTAATTTATTGAAAAATATAGATAAAAATTATTTGTTTAAAAAAAATTTTTTTACACTTTTTTTAATTTTATTTTGAATTAAATTTTATAATAAAAAGTTAATGGACAATGTTTTAGGTAAACAAAAAATTGTGTGTGCCGATGTTATGAAGCTCAAATAACATCATACATCGGCTATAAAACCTTTAACAGTCTGTTTCGCTTTTCTCAAAAATGAGAAACGCACTTCCCGTAATTAATATTACGGGAATTAGGAATAAGATCCAAAATTCGCTAATTGCAAATAGTTTTCTAAAAGCAATTGCAGAAATTATTACTAGAATTGGCACAAGGGATATAATCCCAGTCAATAGCTTGTTTTTTTCCATTGACGCCCACAGAAGAACAGCGTTAGCGCTCGCCATAAGTGTTATGGAAGACGCGGAGACCTCAGGGCTTACGATCCAAAGGACGCCGTAAAATGCAACTACCGCGCCCAAAAGGACCCCATCCAATTCACCTTTCATCTTTTTTTCCTTCTGAGGTAAAAACCTCTGTTAAAATCATGTTAACCATCCACTACACACAATAATTTAATTTTAATCAAATCTAGATATTAATCAAAAAAATATTTTTAATAATAAGATGATATTATGTGATAAAATTTAAGGGTTTTTGGTTTTCTTAAGATTCGTGTAAACTAATTTTTGTGAAAGATATTAATAAAACAAAAGAAAATATGTTAAAAATTGTAGCCCCTGCTGGGGATCTTCTAAGATTTAAAATTGCTTGTGTATATGGAGCCGATAATGTTTATTTTTCTGGGCAAAAATATGGATTAAGAGCCGCAGCAAACAATCTTTGTGATGAAGAAATAAAAGAGGCGTCGGAATTTTCAAAAAAATATGGCACTAAGATGCTTGTTACTATAAATGCCATCATGCACGATAAAGATTTAGATGGTATTAGGGAATATATAAAATTTCTAGATTCAAATGGAGTGTATGCCGCGATTGTCGCAGATCCATATTTGGTTTCTCTTATAAAGAAGAATAGTAATTTAAAGGTTCATATTTCTACACAAACTAGTTGCTTAAATTCATATACCGCAAAATTTTGGAAAGATTTAGGCGCTGATAGAATTGTGCTTGCAAGGGAAATAAGTTTAGAAGAAGCAAAAAAAATAAAAGAAGAAAGCGGACTTGAAATAGAAGTCTTTGTACATGGTTCAATGTGTATGAGCTACTCTGGAAAATGTGGACTCTCAACGTATCTTTCAAAACGAGATGCAAATAGAGGAGGCTGTATTCAAGCTTGCAGATTTTCCTATCAATCAAATGATAATATTTTTAACGCAAAACACCCGTTTTCTTCAAAAGATCTTGCAGGGATTTCTTTAATCGATAAATTTTTTGAAAATGATATTTCTGCTTTAAAAATAGAGGGAAGAATGAAATCCGCTTTTTATTTAGCAACAACTGTTAAGAACTATAAGGCGGGGATTGAAGCTTATAAAAATAAACAATACGATAAAAAGCTTATAAATAAATTAAAGAAAAATTTAGAGTTAATTCCACACAGAGATTATTTTAATGGATCTTTATTAAAACTTGCTGGGAAAGAAAGTGTATATCCAGATAATCTTGCAACAACACAAAATGCAAATGGAGAATTTTTAGGAATTGTTTTACAAAAAACTGATGATTTTTTAATTGTTAAAAATTATCAAAAATTAGAAAAGAATGATGATATTTATTTTTTAAAAAGTGACACGTTAGACGATGTAAAAATAAAGCTAACAAGGTTTTATGATGCAAGAAAAAATAAATTAACATCAGTAAGACAAGAGCAGGTGATATTAATTCCAATTACAAAAAAAATTGAGAATATAAAACAATATGAAATTATTTATGGAAAAAATTAAATGACAATTAGTTTATTTTTTAATAACAAAATTTCAAAAACATTTTATAAAAATCTTGAAAATGATTTTGAAATTTTATTTGAATGCGAAGAACTGTCAAAGTTTGGTAAAATAAAATATAATGCTTTAAAAACCGAGGTTAAAAGCATTAAGACAAATGCTAAAAAAATATTAAACGCAGATTTGTTTTTTAGAGGAAAAGAGTTTGATAAAAAGATATCCTTGTTTACAGCTGATTTTGTTTCCTTATTTGATGCAATAAGATGTGAAGATTTAGGGCTTTCGTATTTTCTTAAAGAACATTTTCCAGAAAAAAAATTACAAATAATTTTAGAAAATTTTTGTCATAATAAATTAGCAATAAAAACAATACAAAGTGAATTTGGAAGTTTATTAGAAAAAATTATTATTTCATCTGAACTTGAAAAAGATGAAGTCAAAAATTTAATAGATGAAAATATAAATATTGAAATTTTACTTTTTGGTGAAGTGTTGATTTTTCAAACACCACGAAAATTATTAGATTCTAATAAGTCTAAATTTTCATTGTTAAATTCAAAGGAATTACCAGATCATAAGAATTTAAAATTTTTATCAAATAAAAATGGATGTTTTATTTTTAATTCAAAATCATTTTCTTTATTACAAAATATAGATGAGCTTAAAAAAATAAATGTTAAAAATTTTAGAATTGATACAAGATTGTTGCCTTTAGATAAGGAAAAAGAAGTTTATAAATATTTATTAGAAAAAAAATCGCTAAAAGATTTAGAAATTGCAAATGAGACAAGTTCATATTTTTTCTTTAAAAATGATAGCGATTTGCTTTTTAGCAATTTAAAAAAGAAAAGTTTTGCTAATCTTCCATTAGCAGAGGTTATAGCTACATACTCTAGTAAATGGGCGGTAATTTATACATATAAAGATTTTTTATTAGATAATATATCTTTAAAATATAAAATTGGCCAAGGTGAAGAATATGACATTTGTAAGTTAGAAGCTTTTAATATAGACGATAAAGAAATAAAAACTTTTAAGAAAAATAATATTTATACTATAAAATGGCTTAAAAAAATTAGTGTTGGAACTTTGATAGAGAAAAAATAAAGTAAAAACATTTAATATCCTATTTTATAGCCTTATGAAAACTGTTAGTATATGGAAAAATTGAAGGGTATAAAATAAAGAGTAATAATAAACAAGGAATAGTGAAAATGGATTATAACAAGTTAGCAGATATTTTGTTTCCAGATATTACAACAGACGTTGCTTTTTTAGAAGAAAAATTTCCAAAAAGAGATTTACCAAAAGGAGCTGAGGTTACTAGATATGCGCCAAGTCCAACAGGTCGTATGCATCTTGGAGGGCTTTTTGGTTCGCTTATTGACTTTACGATTGCACATCAAACAGGTGGTGTTGTTTATCTTAGAATTGAAGATACGGATAAGGTAAGAGAGTTAGAGGGGGGAGTTGAAGAAATAGTTTCGTCTCTTAAGAAGTTTGGAATGGTTTTTGATGAAGGGGTTACAGGAGAAAATTCTT
>CAZHSB010000091.1:0-1219 GCA_964534945.1 uncultured Bdellovibrionales bacterium
ATGGAACGTTAATAATTGCGATAGAAAATCAGTTGGGATTAAAATATTTTGCAGGGTATCCAGAGGATCATGTAAGTAAAAAATATTTTGGAGTAGAAGATCTTTATATAAATAAAGGGCCGATTACTTTTGGAAAAAAAGAATTAGAGGATAGATGTATTGAATCAGGAGGGAAAAAAATAAGTAAATTTTTCCCTTTTCCAGACTATAAATGCCCAAATGTTATCATTTCAGAATATGGTATACATAAAGAGCAGTTTAATATACCTGAGTTATTGCAAAAGTCCATAAATACTTTTAACGGAGGGGAGGGCTTTTCGCAGTTTGATTCATCTTTAGTGCAGTTTGCGCTCAGAAAAAATAATTTGCTTGATGAATTATCGAATTCGTTTTTGTTTTTTATTTCTAAAGAAGAAACTCCTTTTTTGCGAAATAATATGTGGCTTGCTAAATATTATTCGTTACTTAATAAAAAAAGAGGGATGCTTGAGGCTACTTTTGACGATGAAGGAACACAAATAGTAGTTAAACGCAAGACAGTTCCTATAGGAAATGAAACAAATCTATCTATAGGAAATGAATTTTATATAGAAGGAGAATCATATTTTCAAATTCTAAAGAAAATATTGATACGAAATGACAGTCTTGAAGTCATTGAACAATGGTTAGGAAAATGGAATGATTTCTTAAACAGTCATGTAATAAAAAATGATTGTTTGCCTAAAGAATTTATTGATGCCGTTCCATATAATCTAATACTTAACTCTAACAAAGAACTTGTTTTTATCGATAGAGAAAATCTAGTTGACACAACGGTTACAAGAAAACAAATTTTGGTACGAGGTTTATTCCATTCTTTTTCTCAATTAAAAGAATTCGGGGTTTTAACTGGCAAACTTAAGAGACGGGCTATCACGGAACTTTTACATCAAAGCTCCGTATCAGACGAAGAAATAGACCAAATTATAAGATTTGAAGCTGATATACAGTTTAACAAAGAAGGCAAGAAACCTTCTGTTGAATATTACAAAGAATATTTAAATGAACTTTCAACTCCGTTATTAACAGGAAGTGAAGAGGTTAATAGGGGATTGCTTTCTTATATGAATGGAGATTTAGAAAACATACCAAGGATGACTTCTATTTTTCATGAAGTTCACCAAGAATTAATAAAACGGTATAATTTAATTATTGAAAAGGATAATCAAATAGAGTCGTG
>CAZHSB010000091.1:1319-3988 GCA_964534945.1 uncultured Bdellovibrionales bacterium
CCGACAAGAAATAGAAACTTCTCAAAAATTAATAGTTGAAAAAGATAATCAAATAGAGTCGTGCCGACAAGAAATAGAAACTTCTCAAAAATTAATAGTTGAAAAAGATAATCAAATATTATCATTACAGTATCGAATACATTGGATGCGTTATTCATTTTTTTTGATGAAGAAAGTTATAATGTATCCCGATAAAAAAGTATTGTTTAAAAAAATTTATTTTAAATTATCATCAAAAATTCCAGCAACATGTAAGCAATCAATCAAAAAGATAATAAAAGAAATATTAAAATTATTACTTAATAAGGAAATAACAAAAAAAGATATTGAAGAATATATTTCACATAAATATATCGTGTTGAAAGGTTCTAAATATAGAAAATGGAGCTTGAGAAATTGTAGCCTTACATCTAATGATATCGAGCAAATAAAAAAACAAATGGTTACATTTCGAAACTTTCCGATGGTTTCATTAGTTATAAATGTTAATTATAAAAATATAAAATATTTAGAAATTAGTTTAGATTCAATTATGGCTCAAGTTTATGAAAATTATAAGATTATTTTGTTAGTTACAAATGAAATAATTTTAAAAAAAGTCAATGAACTTATACAAAAGCCATCTTATGCTAGGTTGATAAAATTTATAAGTATAAAAAATATATTTGCTGGGAGCGTGGCATATAATTCTATGCTTAGTGAATCAATACTTGGTGATTTTGTTTGCTTTATTGATTCAGGAGATATACTGAAAGAGCATGCCCTCTATTTACTAGCATATGAATGTAACAGGGATCAAAATTTGAGCGTAGTTTACGGTGATGAAGATTTTGTTACAAAAAGAGGTAAGACTAAAGCCCCTACTTTTAAGCCTGATTTTAATTTTGATTATTTAATTTTTGATAATTATATTAAAAATGCAGTTTTCTACAGAACTGAACTATTGCAGAAATTAGGCGGTTTTGATGAAAATTTAAAAATTTATTATCAATGGGATCTTTTATTAAAAATATCACAAACTGTTAATGCTAAATCAATAAAGCATGTTCCGTATATTATTTTTAGTAAGTCTTGTGTAAATAAAACTTTAAAATCATATAAAGAGCAAAATATGGTCTTGAAGGAATTTTGTAATCGAGAGAATACCTCTAATGGTTTTGTTACCGCAAGTGTATATTGCAAGAAAAATTATTCAGTTGTGCGATATAAAATTGCTTCAAAGGAGCCATTGGTAAGTATTATTATTGCGACTAGAGATTATGTAAATCTTTTAAGCGTTTGTGTAGAAGGAATTATATCGAAAACCATTTATAAAAATTATGAAATAATAATTGTTGATAATGGTTCACAGGAGAAAGCAACATTAGATTTTTTTGAAAAATTGAAGGAAGAACATTCTAATGTGCGAATTATAAGAAACGATATGCCCTTTAATTATTCTGCATTAAATAATCTTGGAGCTTCTCAGGCACGTGGTGATTTTTTGGCCTTAATGAATAATGATCTGGAGATTATAGACGGTAATTGGTTAACAGAACTTGTCGGAGAGGGATTGCGTCATGGAGTAGGAGCTGTTGCGCCATTGCTTCTTTACCCAAACGGGAAAATCCAGAATGCAGGAGTTGGTTTAGGATTTTATGGATTAGCGACTAATCTTTTTTGTGGATGCTCGTTAGATGACATTGATTATCAACGTTATGGCGCTTTCCGTAGAGAATATTCATCTCTTTGTGCTGCGTGTATGTTAATAAAAAAAAGTATTTTTCAAGAGGTACGGGGGTTGGATGAGGAGCATTTGGCCGTGGCGTTTAACGATGTTGATTTTTCGTTAAAAGTTCAATCTTGTGGATATAGGAATGCTTTTACTCCATATACAAAATTACTTCATCATGAATCTGCTTCCCGTAAGAATGATGGCAAAGATTTAATAAATCAAGCACGTACAGCAAAAGAAGCTTCTTTCGTTCGAAATAAATGGAGAGATATGGTCTTTAATGATCCTGCATATAATCCGAATTTAAGCTTAGAAGAAGCTTTTGACTTAGCAGAAAAACCAAGGGTGAAAAAATTTTGGGATACATATTATAGTCGTAGTGGATTTACTAGTTTTGATTTACAAGAATCTTTAGATATTTATAAGGATCTTTCGAATCTTGATAGGATTAAGGAAGCTATAGCGGTTGGTGGAAAAATGCGAAGCATTGATTTTGATAATAAAAAATTAGAAAAAGGGCTCTCTGTTATTATTTTAACAAAAGATGCCCCAAATTTAATTATTCCATTAATTAACCAATTATTAAGACAACAAGAAGTTTTTAATAAGAGTAATCTTTTTTTTGAAATATTAATTGGGGATACTGGCACAACTAACAACGATGTATTAGATTTTTATGATTTAGTAATTAATAAGGTAAAGATTGTCTTTGATTTAAAATATCAATTTTCTAGATGTAATAATGAACTAGCTATAAAAGCTTGTGGTGATGCATTGTTGTTTCTTAATAATGATATTATTTTAACGGACGATGATGAGCTTTTGTTAAAGGCATATAAGGATTTAGTGACAGACAAAAACTTGGGATGTTTGGGAGCGGTTCTTTATTATCCAGATGGTAAAATTCAACATATGGGGTGTGATTTTCTTCACCTTTCTCACGTGTGGCATTCTC
>CAZHSB010000092.1:0-3775 GCA_964534945.1 uncultured Bdellovibrionales bacterium
AAATGCCTCAGTAATGGGATTCACAGAAATAATAGGAAAAATTGGCTCTATTTTAAAGAGTTTAAAACGCATCAAACAATGGATAAAAGAAGAAAAACCAGATGCAATTATTTTAATTGATTTTCCAGATTTTAATTTTAAAATCGCCAAATACGCTTCAAACTTTAATATTCCAGTTTTCTATTTTATTCCGCCCCAAGTTTGGGCGTGGAGAAAAGGACGAATAAAATTTTTAAAAAAATATATAAAACATTCTGTAGTAATTTATCCTTTTGAAGAAAAATTTTATAAAGAAAATGGATACAAAAATGTTAGCTTTTTAGGGCATCCTTTTTTAAATGAATTTGAAAAATATAAATTAACACAATTAGAAAAAGAAAATAAAATTAAATCTTGGGGACTCAACTTAAATGACCCAATAGTTAGTATTTTCCCTGGTAGTAGAACACATGAAATAAAAAAATATCTAAATTTATCACTTGATGTTTTTAATTCATGTAAAGAAAAACACAAAAATTTACAAGGGATAATTTCTGTAGCTCCATCATTTTCCAAAGAAAAAATACAAGAAAATATTTTAAATAATATTAGTTTAAAAGATATAAAAATTATACAAGATGATGCTATTTCTATTATGCAATGTAGTAACGCAGGACTTCAAAAATCGGGAACAAACAATTTTCAAGCTTGTATTTGCGAACTCCCATTTTTGATGTTTTATGATACATCAAAATTTATGGCTTTTATCTTAAAACATTTTTTTCTACTTGTTTCTGAATTTTCAATAGTAAACATCATAAGAAAAAACACAATAAAAGAATTTGTACAAACAGATTTAACAAAAGAAAATTTAGAAAATGAGTTAGAAAAATTATTGTTTAATGAAAAATACAGAAAAACAATAAAAGAAAATTTTAAAAAAATTAAAAATTCTTTTTATAAAGAATTTTCTTTAGATGTTTCTGTGGCTAAAAAAGCAATTGATTTATTTTTTGAAAAAATATAAAGAAAAAATATATTATATTTTTCTATCTAGAAATCTCCACATATCAGGACGTAACGTCCTTACTAAAAACTCCAAGTTTTTAGCTTCCTCAAGCCTATTAAAAACTTTTAACACTTTTGACAATCTAAATGCAACTTGCCAATTTTTAGCATTCGTAAGTTCTAAAGCTTTTACATAACAGTTAAAAGCATTTTGATAATCTTTTTTACTCTCAAAAATAACCCCAAAATAAAATTTTAAAAACCATTCATTTGGATGCTTCATATCAAGGGCTTTTTCTCTTTCAAAAGATTTTTCTTTTATTAAAATTAAATTTTCATGTGCTTTTAATACCTCTTCCACAGAGTATAAATCATCATCATTTATTTGACACATTGTAAGACAATCTCTTTGTGCCCCCTCAATATACGTACTTGCAATACCATCATCATTTGAACGATATAAAAATAATTTTTCCTCAAACTTTATTGGTAAAAAATTTTGCCTAGATAAATTTATCCAAAACTCCCAATCTTCAGAAAATCCAAGCGAAACCTTAAATCCCCCTGATTTATTAAAAAGCTCTTTTTCAAATACCGATGCAATTGGAATACAATTATCATATCTGATTCCAAGGGACGAATATTTATGTGGAATCCATTCTCCTTTTTTATTTCCAAAGATATCTACATTACAATAAAAAAGATTAGCATGATTTTCTTGCATTAGCTTTACTGCTGTTGAAATATATTTTTCAGAGAACATGTCATCGCCATCTAAAAACGACAAATAAAAACCAGCCGCAACGTTTCCTCCAGCATTTCTTGCGTCAGACACTCCTCCATTTTCTTTATCTATAAAAATTATTTTTCTTTTTTCTTTATATTTTTTTATTAACTCTTCTGAAACTTCCTTGGTATTATCAAGACTTCCATCATTTACTATTATAATTTCAATATTAGAATAATCTTGATTTACAACGCTAAAAACAGCATCATTTAAAAATTTAGCCTTATTGTAAGATGTGATAACAACACTAACTAACGGAACTTTATTTAAATTAAAATTGCAATCTGTCATAAAAATAAATAAAAAAAAGAACACAAAAATACAAAAATTTCATACATATTTTGATGCTCTTTTTATTTATTAGATTCAAAAATTTAAGAGTGTAAAAATTTTATGTAAATCGCACTTATCGCAGTTATCAAACTAAAGTTTTTACACTCTTAAATTTTGTCTTTACCCTGATACAACTATTTTAATCTATATTTTTTTTAATACGATTGATGCATTGGTGCCACCAAATCCAAAAGAATTAGAAAGTGTATACGTCATCTCTTTTTCTACTGGCTTATTTGGAGTGTAATTTAAATCACACTCTGAGTCTGGATTGTCAAGATTAATTGTCGGTGGAATAATATTATTCTGTAACGCCAATGCACAAAACATCCCTTCAATAGCTCCGGCACCTCCGAGTAAATGCCCAGTTACAGATTTTGTCGAACTAATATTAACTTGATAAGCATAATCTTTAAAAAGTGCTTTTATAGCCCTAGTTTCAATGACATCATTAACCTTAGTTGACGTTCCATGGGCATTTATGTAGTCAATATTTTCTGGAGTTATATTCGCATTCTTAATTGCCATATCCATACAATAAACAGCCCCCTCACCATTTGGCCTTGGAGCTGTTATATGATAAGCATCACAAGAAAATCCATAACCGACAACCTCCGCATACATTTTTGCCCCTCTTGCCTTAGCTTTTTCATATTCTTCCAACACAAGAACTGCTGCTCCTTCAGACATCACAAAACCACTCCTATCTTTATCAAAAGGTCTTGACACCTTACTAGGTTCTCCATTTTTAGCCGATAACGCTTTCATGGAGGCAAAACCACCAATAGATGTAGGTGTAATCGCTCCTTCAGCACCTCCTGTTAAAACAACATCGTGAATACCATCCTTTACCATTCTATACGCTTCCCCAATCGCATGTGTAGAAGAAGCACATGCTGTAGATAAAGCATAGTTTATTCCTCTTAAACCAAATTCAATTCCTAAATAACCAGATGCTAAATTACTAACAAGCCCTGGAATTAAAAAAGGAGAGATTTTTCTTGCTCCAAAATTTAGATAATCATGATAATTTTTTTCCAGTACTCCAATTCCTCCCATGCCAATGCCAAGAATACAGCCCATTCTATGTTGGTCATAATAGCCATTTTGCTGCAACCCTGAATCATCCCAAGCTTGCTTGCCAGCAGCAATTGAATATCTTGTAAAAGTATCCATTTTTTTTACTTGTCTTAACTCTGTATAATCTTCTGGCTGAAAATTTTTAACCTCCCCTGCTATTTTTATGGGAAAATTTGTCGTATCAAAACGCGTAATCTTACCAATCCCAGATACTCCATTTAAAACATTATGCCAAGCATCTTCCACATTATTTCCAACCGGGCAAATAACTCCTAATCCAGTAATAACAACTCTTTTTTGAGTCATAAAAATCTCCTCTATTTTATACACACGTTAATTGTTCCATTTATTTTAAACTTTTTGAAAAAAGTATCAATCAAGATAAAAATAAATTTTCCTATTTTAGAATAAACATTTTTTTATTAAATAATTTTTTTTGATTAAAATTCTTTAGGTGATATTTGAAAGATATGAGCATTATATGGCAATAATTTTACAAATAAACCATATCGATCCAAACTGTTTTTTTCTCTTTCATAAGAAATATCACTTAACAAATCGTAAAAAACAAATTTTTCTTTAATTCCA
>CAZHSB010000093.1:0-3746 GCA_964534945.1 uncultured Bdellovibrionales bacterium
TTTCATATTGTAAATAAAATTATACAAGTTCAACATTTGCCTTAGGAACAATGACATCGCCATATTTTTTTGTTTTTATTTTTAATCCTCGACAAATAACACCACTTTCAAATTTATTATTATCTTTTAAAATCTCTTCTATTGTTCCAATTTCACCAAAATATGGATCTCTTAAAATTCTTACACTGTTGCCGATTGCTAATGATTTATTTTCTTGTATAGGCTCTTCTAAAGTTTCATTATGATTTTTATTAAAAATTAATACTTCAGGTCTTTCTGCCCCTGCTCTTATTTGCGTAGCACCATTTACAGAAACCTTTTTCCCTTCATTTTGTTTTAATATTAAATATGTTCTTGGATTAAAAAAAAGTTTTCCAAAACCTTCTGTAATAATGATTGTCATGCCAATATTTTCATCGCCTGTTATCGCAACACCTATATCATATCCTAAAAATTCTTTTAAAGTTTTTGAAGATATCGAGGGACAAATAAAAGCGGTAACATTAGCTTCGCATGCTTCTTTTAGTATTGATATATCAGGCGTGTCATTATAAAAAATTGCAGTATCTTTCTCATATAAAAAAGTGTCTTTATCTTTTTTATCTAATGATTTTAAGATACCTATTTTTTCTCCCCCAACACCAAAAACTCCTTGAATCATTGCACCAAAAGATTCTATCACCACAAATTGACTCTCATCGCATTTAATAACTTTTCCTGCAATATAACTTTTTAAATTAAACTCTTTTGGCTTCAACCTAATACCAAGCGTTCCTGTCTCTTTTGAAATAAATTCTACTGTTCCATTATATTTTGAAATATATTCACTATTAAAAAATCCAAATAAGCCTTTTCGACTTACAATAACATCTCCATCTTTTATTCTATCCCCCACATTTACTAAAAAACTATTTTCAATATCTGTAGTTTCAAGTCCAAGTTCTTTTGCAATTCTTAATAAAATTAAATCTCCTTGAAGAGATGTCCTTGCGATAATATCTTCATTTGAAACATTATCACCGACTTTAACTAAAATTTCTCCTTTTATTGGAAGCTCACGCATACGAACAATTTTTACATTGCTTTCAACTGTTAAACTTGGTGTAAATTCATAAACTTTTGACATCTTCTTTTTTCCCTAATTTATAACCTATCACAAAATCTTCCATCTAAAAGCAATCCCTCTTCTCCTCCAATAATATTTTTTGTGATGCTAATATTTTTTCCTTTTCCTAAATCAATACATTTTTGCCTTGGAATAACTTTAAGCAAATATTCTTTTCCCTTAATTAAAGGAATATTTGTAAGTTTACTTTTTTCTATAATGCCAACATTTTCATTATCTATAAGGACATCTGCTAAAACATCTGATTTTAATTTTTTAACATTATATTTTGGAATAATTGCGTAGCATATTCTAATTAAACAATCATTTTCTAAAATTTCATTTGCAGCTTGTTTATTAACTTTTGATAGCACTCCAAGATGTGGAAGCATAAATATCGAATCTACTGCAAGTTCAATAATTCCAAGAGGCTTAAAAGCGTCAATCATCATTATTGCAGAATCTAACCTTTTTGGAGAATGGCTTAAAACACCACCAGAACCTATTATCAAATCAAAATTTTCTATATCGATAAAAGAACGTAATTCTTTTTGTGAAAAAATATTTGATATGCCGTTTTCGTTATTAAAATGAATTGTGCCTATAGCAAAACTTTTATGATGCAAGAAAGAAAGTCTTAATGCTTCTCTTGCAATTGCTTGTTCTATTTTTAAATCATGCATTGTTTGTGGTAATGTTGTTGGACGAAGCATTTTATTTTTTATAATATCTGTAAGATTTAAATCATCAATTTCGAAATCAAGCCATTTTTTTATATTATTGATTCCTGCTTCAATTAAAACATTTCCTATAGAATAGCTCATTCCTAAATTTGCACTTACTGTTCTTGTAAAATTAAATTCATTATCTTGATTTTTAACTAAACTAAAAACATCTGTAGTGGCACCACCAATATCAACACATAAAATAGAAATACCCTTACTTTTTCCGTAGTTTTCTATCATCTCCCCTACAGCAACAGGTGTTGGAATAATTGGAATGTTTGCCCAGTTTAAAAGTTTATCATATCCAGGAGAGTGACTCATAACGTGACTTAAAAATATTTCATGAATTGTATCTTTTGCTTCGATTAAATTTTCTTTTTCTATAGACGGCCTAATATTTTTTATAATTTTTAAATCAAACTTGTCGTCTAAAATTTTTATAATTTCATCTTTTGCATCTTCATTTCCTGCGAAAATTACAGGTAATTTTAATGTATTTCCAAAACGAGGAGATGGAGAAGCAGAAAGTAAAATTTGAGCTTGTTCAATTATATTTTTTTTATTTCCGCTATTGACTCCACCTGCCAATAAAAAAATATCTGGTTTTAATTTTTTTATTTTTAAAACTCTTTCGTAATCTTCTAAAAGATCTTCTTCTGAAAGAACGGAAAGCACAATTGCCCCCGCACCTAAAGCTGCTTTTTGTGCTGATTCTGAACTTATTTTTCTAACGATACCGCTTACAAGCATTTGCAATCCTCCTCCTGCAGAGCTTGTAGAAAGATACATATCGATACCCTCTTGATTTTTTTCTTTTCTAAAAAGAAGAGGACATTGCTCTAATTTTTCTGAGTTATCAGTAACTATTTTTTCTTTTATATTATCTTGCAGTTCTAAAAAAGAATTTAATGCACCTATTGTTACATCAGCAACAGGCTTTTCAACAGTAGTCGGAGCTTCACCTCTTGCAATCATATGCCAAGAATTATTTATATTTTCAAACAGTATGGCTTTAGTAGTAGTTGAACCACAATCAGTAACGACAATTTTTTTTATTTTCTCAATATTTTCTTCCATTAACGAATAATTTTATAAGCAAACATACTAATTTGCCAATAGATGAAAGTGTGTAAACATAAAAAAGAGGAAAACATTTTTCGTAAAAAATGTTTTCCTCTTTTAATTTTATTTTTAATCAATAAAAGAAAAAAATATTATTTCCACTTAATAAGTTCTATTTTTGCAAATCTATACCATGGCATTCCAAATCCTCCCCTTACTATAATTGCATCTGCTCCCACCTTGCAAACGCTTTCTTCAAAATCGGATCTATAATATGGAATAGTTGGAGGCCATGGCCAAAGCCACATTTTTTGAACAGTTGTAGATAAAAGCACAGTGTAAGGCTTAGAATCTAAATATTTTTGAGCTCTTCTTTTTTTAGCCGTATTTGGATTGCCATCATCGTCATTAAGATCGTTTATGATTACTTCATAATTACAATTGGCATTTTTTCCATAAGCTTGATTTTCTTTATAAGCTTTTTCATTATATATGAACATGCATCCACTACAAAAGAAAACAAAAGCAATAAAAAGCACTTTTACTAAAATATTTAACAACCGCATTCATCCCTCCAAAATTATTTTCTTTATATAATTTATTAAACAGTAACAATTTTAAACATAAAATAGAAAACGACACTCGTCAATATGTTATTTAATTTATAAAAATAGAATAAATATTTTCTTATCTAACTCCTACCAACCAAACAAAGGTTTTGTCCCCAATTTCTTAATTTCTTTTTCATCTGACCATTCTAATATACCAGTTGATAAATTTTTAAGACTTAATGTAAATTTATAATAAACATCTGTTTCTCGTCCTTGTCTTTGTGTAATATCCATAATGCTTCC
>CAZHSB010000094.1:0-3697 GCA_964534945.1 uncultured Bdellovibrionales bacterium
ATATGTTTTTTTAAATCGTATTTTTCTTTCTGGAAGGCACCTCCTGCTTGGCGTTTTTCTTTCTGGAAGGCACCTCCTGCTTGGCGTATCAAAAACCTTCGTTGCCCTGAAAGGGCGATCCTAAAAATTTTTGTATGCTAAATGCACCTGCGTTGGAAACGCTACACAACCCAGCCCAGGGGTAAGCGCGAATAAAATGAGCGTGTGCCCTGGGAACAAGAGAAAGGAGCACAGACCCTAGGTACAAAAAAATCAAAAAAAAATGGTGCTAGGGGGAAAACCCCTAACACCATCCACAGAGAAAGTAGCGAGGTATAAATCATTTATTATAGTCAGATTACTTCATCATATGCACAATTTTGCATATATTTCTTATAATCCGACTCTTGCTCAAGGCATTTATTTATCACAGCATGCCTTTTAGCTTTAATTCCCATCATTATTGTAATAATGTCAAAGCTATTGCTGGTTGTTGGTTTGCCTGAGCAAGCACTGAAGATGCTGCTTGTTGTAAAATGTTCAATCTTGTAAGCTCTGCAGCTTCACTGGCAACATCAACGTCCCTTATTTGGCTTTCAGCAGAAGCAAAATTTTCTTTAGCAACCTCTAAGTTGTTAATTGCGACTTCAAGCCTTGCCTGCGTAGCACCAAGGACACCTCTAGTAGATGCCAATGATGTAATTGCGGCATTTACAGCATCAAGTGCATATCTTGATGCAGATTGCGAAGCTTCTGTTGTATTAGCATTAATCGAATAACTTAATGCAGAAGAACCTGTCGTCGCTAATCCTAATGCTGCCAAAGTACCATTTGTGTTATAAAAAGATATTTGAGCTGTTGATTTTGCATCAAACCCAACTTGTAATATAACACCTTGAGAACCAGAAAGAAGTCCTACACCGTTAAATTCCGTAGTCACTGCTATACGTTCAATTTCCGATGCAAGAGAGTAAAATTCATTTTGTAGAGCTGAACGCTGAACATTTGAATATACACCGTTTGCTGATTGTTCTGACAATTCTGCTAATCTTGCTAGCACGTCACCGATCTGCCCTAGAGCAGCATCTGCAATTGCTACAGCAGAAATACCATCATTTGCATTTCTGACAGCAACAGCAGCAACTCGTTGATCTGCTTTTAAAGCGTCGGCAATTGCCAACCCTGCAGCATCATCACTTGCTTTATTGATTCTCATTCCCGAAGATAGCTTCTCGTAAGATGTGCTCAATTTGCTAGTGGCATTTCCTAACTTTCTTTGAGCTTGGAGAGACTGAATATTAGATCCAAGAGTAATAGCCATATATATCCTCCTTGATAGAAATCGCCCTATTAGCAATCCATTGCTAACAACATCTTAAAAAAAATCACATGAGTAGTTCTCTAGTATGCTCTTTTTTTTAAGAAGCAATTTCTTTCTATTTTGTTATTTAAAAATAAGGTTTTTGTATTTTTGAAAAGAGGACAAAAGAAAATTTGTTTTCCTCGCTAAACTTTCTTTGCGTCAAAATTCTTTGAATACTCTAACCCTTGCTACTTATTTCCCGAAAGATCAAAATGTGTGTTCATTTATTCCTTCCGATTAATTACATCAACGGATAATTCAAAAAAAAACTTTAATAAAAATTTTTTACCATAAAAAATTAAGCTATTGTGAGATATTGCATCACAAAAATATAAAAGATATACTTTCAAGATATTTCTTTTATGATTCTTAAAAGTTTTTATGAGGAGAAAATAATGGCTGAAAACATTACAAGCATAAATGATTCAGAATTTAATACAGTGGTTTTGTCTTCAAGCACCCTTGTTTTAGTAGATTTCTGGGCTCCTTGGTGTGGACCATGCAAAAATTTAGCTCCTATTTTAGATGAACTTTCAACGGAGTATTTAGGAAAAATAAATTTTGTAAAAATAAATGTTACAGACAACACGGAATTTGCGAATAAATACAATGTTCGAGGAATTCCGAATTTAATTTTATTTCAAAATGGTGAGATGTTGGACCAGATAGTTGGCGCCGTTCCAAAAGAAATTATAAAAGAAATGTTTGATAAGCATATTTAGATAAAAATAATTTTTTTAAATTATTTTTTCAATATCTCTACCAATTATTTTTTTGATATATTATAATTTTTCGTCATGAATGATAGTGAATTTTTAACAGAATCTCAGACTTTAGCTTATGCTGGAATTGATCGCAATATTCTTACTAGGTTTTGCGAAACTGGATATATAAAAACAAAATTGTTAGCAAATGGTCAAGTCTTATATAGTAAAGCGGAAATTGAACGTATTTTTGGGAAAAGGCGTGAGGCATTGTCTAATCAAGTTGGCAATTCTGATGTTTCTAACTACACAGCCCCTGATCAATTTTATAGTAACGAAAGCAATCAAAATTCGTTTTCGCGTAATACAAGCGAAAACGATGTTAAGCCTCAACATCAGAATGTGTCAAGGCTTATAAAATTTCCAGAATCTGCAAAAACATCTATTAGCGAGTTGTTTTCAGATTTGCCAAATTTTGATTCACCATCTCAAAAAACAAGTTCAAAAAATGAGCAGATTCCTAGGGAAGGTAACAGAGAAGATTTTAAAGAAACGGCAAGCATGCGACAAGATCGCCAATCTCAGTTTTCTGATATTAATAACAATGATGCCATAAAAAATGAAAATTTTTTAAATGAAAAAAATAATGTTGTTCCTAATAATATTAAACAACAAAATATTGTTGCAGATCATAATATGGCTACAAATATGCAAACTTCGTCTGAAAAGGTTAGTAGTGCCGCGCAAGTGGTAAATGCATCAAATTCGGAAAAAGTTTTAACGTTTGATGATTCTAATTTAAAAAAACTTGCGCAAGAAAATGAAAATTTAAAGCAAGAGATTGTAAAGCTTCAAAGTTATGCAAGATTGCAGAAAAAATTATTGGAAGTAAAAGAAAAAGAAATTGGCGAATTGAAGCAAGAAAAAGATTGGCTAAAAAATAGGATTGAGACGCAAGAAGAAAAGAATAATCGAGATCAATTATTAATTTTATCAGAAACACGAGTTATTCATAATTTAATTTCAAATGGCCAAAAGGCGTCTCCTTTTAGAGCTGCGCTTGAATGGCTAGGCTTTGCCAAAAAAGACAGGCAAGAGACCATTGATATGGGAAAGTAAAAAAATTGACTTTTATTTTTTGCTCAAATTCAAATTATATAATTGATTTCTTTAGGCGATAGCATGAATAGTATTGCATTATTTGGTAGTACAGGCTCCATTGGCACCCAAGCTTTATCTGTGATAGACAACCACAAGAATGAGTTTGTGGTTTCTAGTATGACTGCTGGAAGTAATTTAAATTTATTTTTGCAACAAATTGAAAAATTCAAACCAAGATTTGTAGCAATGAAAAATATTGTATGTAACAAGCAATTGCAACAAATTTTGAAGAAAAGCTCAACTATAGTTTTAGATAACATTGAAGAAGTTGCAAAAGAGAGTAGTTATTCAACTATGCTTCTAGCATCAACTGGCATCTCTGGATTAAATTCTGCAATCGTGGCAATAGATAAAGGTGCAACGCTTGCGATTGCAAATAAAGAAACTTTAGTTTTCGCTGGAGAGTGGCTAATCGATTATGCAGAAAACCACAATACATCAATCATTCCTGTCGATAGTGAGCACTCAGCTATTTTTCAATGTTTATTAT
>CAZHSB010000095.1:0-3642 GCA_964534945.1 uncultured Bdellovibrionales bacterium
TCCCCCTAAAATACTCTTCATAAATGATGGCTGACTGTACTCATTTTGCATAATGAAATCCTTTTCAATAAAAAAATCTTTTTAATTACCTAAAGAAAAGAAACATAGGAATAAAATTCTTTATCCTATGTTTCTTTTTTCTTATACTAGCTTAACTGAAAGCTTTATGATCTGAACCTAGAACATTTATGCATTTATGTTTGTAAAGTTCTTTTAAGCAATCTCTAGCTGGTCCTAAATATTTACGTGGATCAAATTCTTCTGGCTTCTCATCGAAAACCTTTCTTATTGCAGCAGTCATTGCCAAACGACCATCAGAATCAATATTAATTTTACATACTGCACTTTTTGCTGCTTCTCTTAATTGATCTTCGCCAATTCCAATGGCGTCTTTTAGTTTTCCACCATGAGAATTAATAATCTTTACTAAATCTTGCGGAACAGATGAAGAACCGTGAAGAACAATAGGAAAACCAGGTATTCTTTCTTCAATTTCTTTTAAAATATCAAGACGAATTTTTGGATCTTGACCAGGTTTAAACTTATAAGCTCCATGGCTTGTACCAATTGAAATAGCTAAACTATCAACCCCAGTTTTGCTTGTAAAATCTACAACGTCATCAGGTTCTGTATAAGTATGCTTTTCAGCTGAGACTTCATCTTCGACACCAGCCAAAACTCCAAGTTCTCCCTCAACTGTTACATCAAACTGATGAGAATATTCTACTACTTTTTTAGTAAGTGCTATATTTTCGCTATATGGGTGACTCGATCCATCAATCATTACAGAAGAAAAACCAAACTCAATGCAACTTTTACAAAGTTCAAAAGTATCACCATGATCTAAGTGAAGAGCAATCGGTAGCACTTTGTTTCCACCTAAAATTTCTCTTGAATATTCGACAGCACCTTGAGCTAAATATCTCAAAAGTGTTTGATTTGCGTAAGATCTTGCACCCTTTGAAATTTGTAGGATAACAGGACTTTCAACTTCGCAACAAGCTTGAATTATAGCTTGAAGTTGTTCCATATTATTAAAATTATATGCAGGTATCGCATATCCACCATCGACAGCCTTTTCAAACATTTCTCTTGTATTCACAAGACCTAAATCTTTATAACTAACTCCCATTTGACACTCCTATAATGTAAAATTAAATTTCAAGTTTAATTTATTAAAAAAATAGTTTTAAGATGATTGCTTTTTTAGAAAAGAAACAAGCAAAAACCGTTTTATAAAAAAATTTTAAAACTACCAATTCTAGTTTCTATGATATATCATAAAGAAGAAATTTTAAATATAAAAGTTACGCTTATGAAAATTCATTCTGTTTTTAAAATATTGTTAATTGCATCACTAACATTGATACTTACGTCTTTGGACGTCTTTGCTAAAAACAGTACAGTAACTGGTAATGGCTATTCTGTGTTAATAAAAAGCGATTCTGGTTGTGCCAGTGGTTTTTTAACGAGTAATAATCAAATTATTACTGCAAATCATGTTGTTTCTAGTTGCATAAAAGGCGTTTGCAAAGGGTTTGATATATTTTTAGATGGAAAAAGGCTTATTATTGAAGAATTATCAGTAGAAAAAGTATCATTTCCTTTCGATGTCGCGGTACTAAAGGTGGTTGGCAGTAATATTCCTACAACGGGGATAGATTTAAGCAATACGACTATTGGAAATATAGGAACAAAAGTAACGATTGAGGGGTTTCCTAAGTGTGGTGAATTAAAAGAATCTAAAGGAGAAATATTAGATAGTACAAGTTTAGTTGGAGCTACAACTGCAAAAACAAATTATGGTAATAGCGGTAGTATTATCCTTGATGACCAAAAAAGATTTGTCGGAATGGCGACCAAGGCTTTTTCCTTAAGTGGCGCAATTAAATCGCTTATAACGGGAGCTGAGCATGAGGGATATTTTATAAAAGCTCAGCATATAAATAAAATTATAGAATTAAGCCAAGAAGAAACATTACCTTATGAAATTAAAGTTCTTAAAAACTCTTATATGAAGGACATTATGCAGAATACATCTCAAAAAAAACATGAGATGACTTTTCATTTTGTATTAATGACAAATAAGATTTTTGAGAATCTTTCTTTACAAAAAATAGGTGAAAATAGTTTCTTAAGAGAAATTTTAGATTCTTACCAAAGCGCACCGTTTATTTTACAAAATATTTCTTATTCTCGACCATTAAACGATATTGAAGAGGATGCAGAGATCTTGTCACTTGCGTATTCATTTGAAAAAAATGGCTTTAGAAGTTCAAAATTAAATTTATTAAATTCAATAAAATTTAAAGAAGATTTAAATACAAAAGAAAGAAGTTTAAACCACAAGAAAGAATTAAATCTTATTATCGATAATGCACAAAAAAATATCCAATTTAGTTATATCATGACATATATTGCAAGAGGACTTTGGTTCATTCTTATTGGTATCTTTATCTTATATATTTGGATTTTTGGAACGGGATATTGTTATAAAGTTTTTCAAGGTAATTTCATTAAAAGAACATTCCTAGCGCTTTTTTGGCCCATTTCTGCAATTGCAAATAAATTTTTCAAAAAAGAGAAAAGGAAAAAATAAAAGCAATGAGAAAATAATTTTTCATTGCTTTTAAAAATTTTATATTTCCTAACAATTATCTTTAATAAACTTTTTCCACGATCTTATAAAGCTTTCTTTCTTTACACCAAGGATATCAAAAGGATTTTTATCCTGAGTTAATAGTATTTCTTTTAATTTTTCTTCAGAATATTTTTTAACTATGTATTCAATTATTGAACCTGAAAAAGCATACCCACCCTTTGCTTGAAATTCATGATAATCATTTCCAAATATAGCTTTTATGTTTAAGATACGATTTAAGCAAGTTTTCTTGCTATATTGCCCCGAAAGATATATAGCGATTCCCTCTGATAATCAAAATGGGCAAAATGTTCTGTTTAAAAAAGTTACAGTGTGAACAAACTCATGCACTATTCCTAATAACATCCCATCATAACCTCGTTCGGAAAGAGTCATGTTTGGATCAACTAAGCTAATACCACTTTTCCCTCTATGACCAATTAACCAATTAGGTTTTTTTTCTCCAAATACATCTAAATGAAAAGTTTCTATACTTGGATAAATAAAAACATTTGTAAAAAAATTATTTTTAACATTAAAAAATTCACAAATACGTTTAAAGTTATTTTCTAATGTATCTGTAAGATCTTTTAATGATTTCTTTTTTAAAGATTTATTATAATAAAAATAAAAATGCTCTGTTTTAAATTCTAAATTAAGAATATCTGGAATTAAGTCTTTTTTCATAATCGTCCTATAAAAAGAAGTTAGTTAAAAAAGGAATGGGAAATAAAATTTTTATCCTTAAAATAAAATTTAGACAATAAATAAATGGATATTTGATGATTTTAAGCATAATCAAAAAATACTCTTTCTAATTTTATTAGAAAAAAAAGAAAATACTTTCTTTTACATAACATGATTTGTTATAATATTGTTGCAGGGATTAAGAGAAAGTTAGTTAAAATTTTTGTATTTATTTTTTTTATTCTTCTAGGGCATGCTATTTCATATTGTAAATAAAATTATACAAGTTCAACATTTGCCTTAGGAACAATGAC
>CAZHSB010000096.1:0-3499 GCA_964534945.1 uncultured Bdellovibrionales bacterium
AAAACAAAAGGATTTTGTATATGAAAATAATAAAAATGTTGTTTTGTGCTTTAATTTTAATTTTTTCTCTCTCTTGTTCAAAATCTCAAGAAAAGAAAAATGTAATTTTTATTTTAATAGACACTTTAAGAGCAGATCATACAAGCTATTTTGGATATGAAAGAAACACGACTCCCAATTTAGATAAATTTGCAAAAGAAAGTCTTGCTTTTATGAATACCTTTTCTCCTGCGCCTTGGACTCCAGCCGCAATGGCTTCAATTTTTACTGGTCTTTATCCATCGGTACATGGAATGATTCCACCTAATTCAAGAGAAGATGCGCTTAAGGCCTCCGCAAAACTTACGGACAAGGTCTATACACTTGCAGAGCTTTTTAAAGATAACGGATATGAAACATTTGCCGTTCAAACAAATCCTTGGCTAACGCCAGAGTTTGGCTATAGCCAAGGATTTGAAAAATATGTTTACAAGCATAGAAGAAAAGCAAACATTGTAAATGAAGAAGGATATAAGCTAATCAATAATTATTTAAATGGGAAAAAAGATAAGCCATTTTTCTTATATTTACATTATTTGGATCCTCATAATCCCTATCAAGCGCCGAAAGAATATGATTCGCTGTATAATGATAAAATTTCAGGAAATTATAAGGACAACGCTCAAGAACTTATTAGAAAATATGATAGAGAAGTAAAATATACAGATGACAGAATGGGAGAATTGTTTAAATTTTTAAAAGAAAAAGATTTATACGATGATTCAATAATCGTCATTTTAGCAGATCATGGAGAACAATTTTTTGAGCGTGGGCATCATGGACATGGTTTTTATTTATTTAACGAAGAGACGCATGTCCCGTTTTATTTAAGAGCAAAAAGTCATAAAGGAGAAGTTACGCAAGCTGTAAGCTCACTAGATCTTTTTGAAACATTGGTAGATTTAAATAAATTAGAAAATAAAAAATCGACTACTCAAGGATTTTCTTTAGTGTCAGAAGAATCATTAGAAAAAAGGAAAAGAAGCGATATATTAAGTGAAATTAAAAGAAAATTTCAACAAAAATCAATTGTGACAACAAATCTAAACAAACTTATTATTGATTATGATTTGAACATAAAAGATGAAGATATTTTGAAAAGTGGAAAACTTTCTGAAAAACTTTTTAATTTAGAAAATGACCCCAAAGAACAAAAACAGGTAGAGGATCAAAAGTTGTTAGAAAAGATGCAGAAACGTTTTGACAAAGTTTATTTAAAAATGATAAAAAATAAGATTAAATTAGATGAAGATGATACTGTAAAAATGGATTCAAAGACTGCAAAAGAGCTAAAGTCTTTAGGGTATTTATAATGGTGTAATTTAAGAGACATTATAAACGCTATAAGTTTGATTCATTACAATAAAATGCTCATTCTTTTTTTTGACTTTTTATTTTTAGTATTTTAAATACATTGAAGCAAAATGTTATTTTTGTAGATAACTCTATAAATGTGGGAAGAAGGGAAAAAAGGTTTTTTAACCTAGAAGGGAGGTGATGTGATATGATGTTTTACGTCACTGTAATTTTGGCAGTGCTTATTACATGGGCATTATTTGCCTTGGACAAATGGGTTGACCACCTATTAGACACAGGAAGAAAAAAGGTTATCAAGACCGTTCAATTCCTGATAACGGTTATCGTTATTACAGTTATATTAATTGTAATATTTTAAGTAAGGTTACTCTAACCCCTTCTCTCACATTTTCCTTTAAATATTGATTACTCTATAAAAATCACGTTCTTAAAATTTTACTAAATGATAATTTTTCTTTCCGCTTCTTAGGATAATAAAACTAGAAAATTTTGTTTTTATATCTGATATTTTAATATCTATGTTTTCTATCTTTTCATTATTTATATAAGCCCCACCATTTTGAATGAGTCTTTTTACTTCTCCTCTCGATGAACTTAAGTTTGAATTAACAAAAAAATCTACAGCTGTTAAATTTTCTATTTCATCTTTTTTTACCGTTGATGATGGAACATCAGAAAAAATATCAATTAAATCTTTTTCATTTAACCCCTCAATTGAGCCACCAAACAAAACCTGTGCTGATCTTTTTGCAAGTTTTGTTGCATCTTCACCATGGACAATATTAACAACATTATCTGCAAGAGCTTTTTGTGCTTCTCTGTTTTCAGGATTTTCTTTTAACGATCTTTCAAGATTGTCGATTTCTTCTTTTGATAAAAATGTTAAAAATTTAAGCATTTTTATTACGACAGAATCTTCCATATTTAAAAGGTACTGATGAAGCTTATAAGGAGACAAATAATTTTCATCAATCCATATTGCACCATTTACACTTTTTCCTAACTTCTTTCCCTGTGCATCAGTTAAAAGCGGAATCGTTAATGCATTTACACCTTCCCCTAATTTTCTCCTTATGAATTCTATTCCAGACGTTATATTGCCCCATTGATCAGAACCACCAACTTGTAAAACACAATTTTTTTCCTGAAACAAATAATAAAAATCATAAGCTTGAATTAGCATATATGAAAATTCTGCATAAGAAATTCCTATCGTCTCTAGCCTTTTTTTTACAGTATCTTTTGAAAGCATATAACCAACGGGAAAATATTTTCCAATATCTCTTAAAAAATCTAAAACATTAATATCTTTAAACCAATCGTAATTATTCACGAACTCAACATCAACATTTAACCGATTATAAATTTCTGTTAGTTTTCTTTTTTGAGATACAACATTAAAATCAACTTGCTCTCTTGCAAGTAAACTTCTTTCAGCTTCCCCTTTTGGATCACCGATTGCTCCAGTTGCACCACCGAAAAGCCCAATTGCTTTAAAACCACACTTTGCAAATCTTGCTATAGTTAAAACAGCAACTAAATTTCCAATTTGAAGACTTGGAGCCGATGGGTCAAATCCTCCGTACATAACAGAACTTTCAGGAAGTTTCATTATTTCTTCCTTATTTGATATATCAGATAAAAGTCCTCTCCATTCTAATTCTTCGACAATGCTACTTGACATTTATAAAATTCTCCAACACATAAAAATACTCCTGAATAAAGTATGTTAATAGAACGCTCTTTGCAATAACCTTTTTTTAACGTAAAAGAATAAAAAAAGTAAAAACCATTTTTTTGGCCCTAGAAAAAAGCAAAAAACACTTATTTTATAGACTTTTTGTTTTTTTATACATATATCATGCTGATTTTAAATGATAATTTCTTTATTCATTTTTTTGCTTAATTTATCCAATCTGTTATATTAAAACGCTGTTATTATCGATGAAACCTAAGATTATCAAAGCTCTTTTCATCTTTAACAAAATCAAATTAATTTTTATTTTTTGAAGGGATACCATTTATGGAATCAAGCGAAACTTTTTGTCATGTAAATTTAATAAAAAAAGAAAATAAATTTTTTAGTTTATTGTTGGTAGCAATAATATTTTTATTCGATGTAAACTATGCGTTAGCAGGAAGT
>CAZHSB010000097.1:0-3290 GCA_964534945.1 uncultured Bdellovibrionales bacterium
ATATTCTTTTATTGGAAGTGGAATATATGCCTCTCTTTCTTCATCATATTCCCATCCAACCATAAACAAACTCATCTGATCAGTATTTCCCTCTAACATTTCATCAAGTCTAAAATCTCGACGTTTTACTTTTGTTGACGTTACAAAAGACCACTCGGCAAAAATAATTGGCTTTCCATTAGATTGTTTTAATGTTAAAGCATCACCACACAAAATATTACAATCAAGAACATATTTAACAACTTTTCTAGCGACCTCATTTGCCTTATCTTTGCAAATTTTTATATATTCCTTATCCCAAATTTCAAACAATCTTTTTTTACAATCTTTTACATTATCTTCTAAAAGCTCGACACCATACATACTCATCAAAGCATATATTGACCACATTTCATATTCTAAAGGATTTTTTTCATATCTTTCCTTTGCAACATTTAATTTTCTTCTTAATATCTCAGCTAAAAAATTACCATTTCCACAAGCAGGTTCTAAAAATCGGCTCTCTATTCTTTCTGTTTCATCTTTTACCAAATCGAGCATCGCATTTACTTCCCGTTCTGCAGTAAAAACTTCTCCATGATCTGCAACTCTTTTTTTAGATTTTATTTGATTATTTTCCAATTTTACTACTTTCTTTTTTAATAAAAATTATTGTGCAAAAATATATTCATCTTTTAAAATTACGGTATCAAACAAACCTTCCTTATCTTCAGTGTGCTTCTTAATACCGGTATACTCTAAGCTTGAATCCTCATATCGTTTAAATTTATAAATTGCATCATTCATCAATTGATAATTAAAAACACCTATACTTAATAATAATTCAAAATCATTAAGATTAAGTCCTGTCACTTTTTTAAATAATTTTGGCTCCAATTTTCGAATAACATCTTTTAACGCAATCTCACGATATTCTGTCAAATACATAAAGATTGGAATTCTAGTTGCAAATTTTATAAGCTTATCTTGAATATTTTTTCGAACTTTTTTTAATTCTTTTTCTTCTTGTGTTAATTCTTTCCTCTTATTTTCGTTAAAATCTTCATCGCTTACTTCTCGTTTTATTTTCTTTATAACATTTGATGTATTTATTATTTTTTCTATATCTTGATTTAAGCTTCTAAATCCCTCAATATTCCCCAAAGCCTCCATTGCATCTTTATTATCCATTAATTTTCTTAAAGTATTATTATCAACATTAACCAGCAATGCACTTTCCCATTTTCTTGCAAGCAATGTTGCCGATGTTCCACTTGAAGCTATATCTAAAACATCTTTTGCATTAAGTTCTTTCATCGAACTTCCATCATATGCCAAAATAGGAAGAAATTTTAAAAACTCTCCAACTTTTTTCTCTGGACTATGCTCTTCAACATTTAATTTACAACTATATTCTGCAACCTGTCTTAATGCCCTATCAGGAGCAAAATCAAAAACGTAACATTCTTTTTTTATAGTTTGAAAATGGTTGATATCTTCATCTATAGGATCAGAAATCATCCAAGGACTTTGAACTCTAAACGCTGCTTGAAAGTACGTCTCTGGTGACTGCAAATCTCTAAGCATAAAAATTCCACTCCAAGGCTTTACGGTAACTCCCGTAGTTAATTTTCCACAAGAAAGTGTAATTGTTTTTATCTTTAGTGGATTTTTCATCTCTCTATATACAGGAATCAAAGCATCAACTCCATTTCCTGCTTTATTTCCAGAAGCATTTATAATTTTATAGTCATGATAAAACGTATTTTGTTTTTCTTTTAAAAGATTTTCCATCGCATCACAAGATGATATATTTGGTAAAAACCAAAAGGTATGTAATAAAATTTGAATCAATCTAGAATCAGAAAATGGCATTGGCGGTTTTTTATTTTTTAATTTTAAATCATTAACTATATTTTCCGATAAACCACCGCGGATCAAATTAAGCCATTTTTGTACCTCATCTTTATATTTAAATCTTGCTTGTTTTCCCACTCCATTAGCTTTAAAAAAAACATTTAAACTAAACTCATTATATTCACTATCTAATGCAATATTTTTTATTACTTCTGGCAACTGATATGTCATAAGAATCATTCTTGGAAGTGATTCATAAGGATTCTTCCCTTTTTTGTAATCCCAATTTTCTTTTGCTTTTTGCTCGTCAGAATATGTCCAATTATAAATTTGTTCTTCAATAAATTCTCCAGAATTTATTGCACGAAAAGGCGTACCCGATAAATATAAATAATGTTTTGTCGTAATCGGCATCAGTTCTTCATCATAATAATCCAATCCATTTTCATATTTTTGTTCTCTTTTCTCTTCTCCCTCAAACAAATCCTTTGCATTTTCTCTCCATGATCCATAATGATATTCATCTAAAACGACAATATCCCAATTTATCGTATGTACCCATTTATTTTTTGATTTTATACCACCTGCCTTAGTTTTTCCTAAAAAATCTTGAAAAGATCCAAAAAAAACTATTGGTTGTTGTTCATCAATCTTATCAACTTCAAAATCTTCTTTATTCGAAAAAAATTTCCAACCATTAAAATCAACATGAGTGTTTAAATCACTTTCCCAAGCATCTTGCACGGCAGGTTTAAAAGTTAAAATTAAAATTCGATTCCATTCCATTTTTTTTGCTAATTGATAAGTAGCAAAAGTTTTTCCAAAACGCATTTTTGCATTCCATAAAAAATGAGGAATTTTTTTGGGATCTTCTTTTTCTAAATTATTAAAATACAGATAAGTTTTTTTTACAGCTTCTTCCTGCTCTGGACGCATTTTAAAATCTTTAGTTCGAGAAAATTCTAATGCTTTTCCAGTTTTGATAGATAAAATTGCATTTTTTACATCGTCTACTGTGCATCTAAAAAACTCTGTCTTTTTCCCATCTATAGAAAGTTCCTTGCATATTTTTCTTTTTTTTAATAATTTATGCACATCATGATCTGTAAATGTTTCTCCATTATTTTTTATTGCATTTTCTGACCAAACCACTTGATAGACATTTTTTTTAGGCGTTTTTATATTAAATTGTTCTTTTATTCTTTCTTCTGCAGATCCTTTTGTTGTGTAACCTACCTTTAATAACCCTTTAAAATCAGAATCAGACATTTCATATACATAAATTAGTGGATTACATTTTGGAGGTACTTTAAAAAATTTTTCTTCCGACATTTTTTACTCCATTGACTTTATCATTGATTCAATAAAATCTATTTCTTCTTTGCTTAATTCATATTTTTTATAAAGCTTTTCGTCCGTCCAAGATTCGTTAAAGTTTTGAAGAGGGACAAATT
>CAZHSB010000098.1:0-3240 GCA_964534945.1 uncultured Bdellovibrionales bacterium
GGTTCGTATACGTTAGATTTAGGAGCATATACTCCTTTTTTGTATGCTTTTAGAGAAAGAGAATACATAATTTCAATTCTTGAAAAACTTTCTGGAAATAGACTTTTATATCATTATATAAGGTTAGGAGGAGTCGTTAGAGATTTTGATTATGAAATCATAAAGGATATAAAAGATTTTATACCAATAATGAGAAGGGCGTTAAAAGAGTATCATACGTTAGTGTCTAAAAATTTAATTTTTATCAAACGTACCGCAAATGTCGGAATAATAAAAAAGGAAGATGCTATATCTTTTGGATTAACAGGTCCATGTCTTAGAGGAAGTGGGGTAAAGTTTGATTTAAGAAAAGATGCTCCGTATTTAAATTACAATGATTTTGATTTTAATATCCCTGTTGGGGAGGGGATTAAAGGAGCTGTGGGGGATTGTTGGGATAGGTATTATGTTAGGTTATTAGAGATAGAGGAAAGTTTAAAAATTATAGAGCAAGCGATAAGTAATCTTCCAGAAGGCGAGTTTCTTGTTAAACTTCCTAAAATTTTAAAAATTGAAGATGCAGAATATTACCAGCCTTGTGAAAACCCAAAGGGAGAACTTGGTTTTTTTGTTAAATCAGATGGTAGTGAAAAACCATATAGGGTGAAAGTAAGAGGCCCGTCATTTTGTAATATAAGTATTTTAAATCATCTTTGTAAAGATATTTTGCTTGCAGATTTGGTTGCAATAGTTGGTTCATTAGATATTGTGCTTGGAGAAATTGATAGATAGAAAAGAAAAATCTTTTTATTTTTTATGGAAATTTTATATAAAGGAAAAGGGAAAAATGTTAAATGATGAAGAAATTGAAAAATTAGTTGATCGTTATTTTCATGGAAAAGAAAATTATAATTGTGCTCAGTCTGTTTTGTGCATTGTGAAAGAAAAAAATTCCTTAAATAAAATTGATATTGACACTGCATCTGCTTGGGGTGGGGGAAGATCTCCAGATGGGCTTTGTGGAGCATTGTATGCACTTCTTTCTCAAACTCCCAAAGAGCAACATGAAAAAATAATTTCTGAATTTAAATCAAAAGTTGGTTCAATAAAATGTAGGGAAATTCGAAAAGCCAATACAACTTCTTGCAAGGAATGTGTTAAAATAGCAAGCAAAATTTTTAATGTTATTAAATCTTAAAAATACTGGAAGGACAAATAGACATCATGCGAGGTTATATTGTTAATATTATAATTCATAATGCCAAATAAAGAGAAACGCTAAAGTGATTTAAAATTTATTTAACATTATGCATTTAATTTATTCACTACTTATTGCTAGTAAACTTTAATGTATACCTTTGTTCTTAACCCTTTAATGTCTGTGTATAAATAACGCTGTGCCTGCATAGTGGAAATTCTTTATTTATAAGACTATTTTTTTATTCACTTTTTACCAATCTAATAAAAGTATTTGATATGCGTTGCTCTAATTTTTTACTGTAAAAAAATAAAAAAAACACTTGACAATATATATATATATATATAGGCTGTAACCAATTTTTACGGAAGGTTTTTATCTTATAGATAGAAAGGTAAATTTATGGGTAGAAGACAATTGTTTAGGAGATTACGTAATCCATTACACGTTCAAGTTGAGATTACGCAAAAATGTAATCAAGCGTGTGGACATTGTTACAATGTTTGGAAACAAAAAAGCCATGATGTTAATAGCGGTAATCCATCGTTAAGTATAGCCATGATGAATGAAAACGCTAAAAGCATGGATATGGATGTTGCACAAAAAGTACTTGATGAATTAGTTTGTTCTAAAGTTTTTAGTGTTACTTTAACCGGAGGAGAACCATTTTTAAATTTTAAAGTGTTGAAGTTTCTAATTGAAGAATTTAAGAAAGCAAAGATTCAAGTTTCAATAAATACGAATCTTACGCTTTTAAATTCTAAGATTATTTCACTTTTAAAAAATGAAAATGTCTCTGGATTGTTGGTATCAATTTTGGGAGCATCTTCAAAAACTCATGATGGTATTACAAATCTTGAAGGTTCCTTTGAGAGATTAGTTAATAATATTTCATTATGTGTTTTGGAAAATATTGGTGTTTCTGCCAATATGGTTGTTACAGAAGATAATGTTTCTGAAGTTAAAGATGTTGCAAGATTGGTAAAGAAGCTTGGTTGTGATTCATTTTATTGTTCACCTGCAGTTCCTAATTCGTGTGAATTAGACTCTAACTCTCTTTATCATAATCCTAGTAAGATTTTAGATGTCTTTAGTGAACTTTTATGGGCACAAAAGATATTGAAAATTAGTACTGGTGATTTGATTAGAGTTCCATTATGCTTTTTAGCATCATCGGATCTTGTTTTAGATCTTAGATCTAGTGCGTGTGGAGCAGGAACTTCATTTTGCGTTATTGGCACAAATGGAGAAGTTAGAGCATGTGCACATGGAGCAGATGTTTATGGCAGTATCATCGATGGACATTTACATGATGCGTGGATGAAAATGGAGGAATGGCGAACAGATGAATTAGTTCCTGAGAAATGCCGAGATTGTGGAGTATTATTGCATTGTGGAGGCGGTTGTAGACATTTAGCACGGCAGATGAATAGTGGTTGTAAGGATTCAAAAGATCCTTTAATGATCGAAGAAAACAGAGAAAAAAGCTGTGAGATGTTTGTGGATCGTTTTAACAATCATAAGAGCAAAGCTTTGGATATTTCTTTGGGTGAAAAAATTATTTTTTATCCATTTGGAATTAGAGAGGAGGATTTTGGTGGAGTTTTGTGGAGAGGATACAGGAAAATACTTTTGAATGAAAAAGCATGTTTTCTGTTGTCCCGTGTTGTCCCTTCCAAAGAATATGTTACAAAAGAAATTTTGTCATATTGTGGAAACGATGAAGAGTTTTTGAAGAGTTTGGTTTTAACTGGGTTTGCATTTTTTGTCTAAAAGACAGAAAGAAGAGGTTTGCTATGTACGAAGAATTTAGTGCACTTGACAAGAGTGATGTTACCGAAGCTCCGGCAATTCTGTCGTTTGCTATGGGGCAGGACTTTGTGGCTTTGGGGGATGATTGCCAATGTTTGTCATATCCTCCCTATCCGCCCCCAAAAGATTGTTGGAATTAAATTGCCTTTTATTAAGCTTGTTCCATGTATTTTTTTTATGTTATTAAATTATTTGCCTTATGAAAAAAGAAATTCCTAAATCAGAATCAAAATATTTAAAACTATCTTCTT
>CAZHSB010000099.1:0-3172 GCA_964534945.1 uncultured Bdellovibrionales bacterium
TTTTATCTTTCCTTTGAATGCATGATAGTGTCTTTGTCGTGAAATTCTTCTTCCGTAATTGCATTTTCAAGATCATCAAGATAGTCTTCAAAAGTGTCTAACCCTTTGCCGTCTATTCGATAGAAAAATTTAAGAATGTTTTCCAATTTCATTACGCGATTACGCATCTCTAGAAGCTCTTTTTTAAGATCCTCATTATTAGATGATTTTGTAGATAACATAAAGAGTATCACTAAAATTATTAAAAGTATTATTTTTGACATGACAAAATTCCTCTTTTTTTTTTTTAATGGAAACTTAATCTTATTTGTTTCATAAGACAAAATAAAAAACAAGCATAAATTTGATATTAATAAAAATTTTTGAATCGTTTGACTAAAAATAGCATCGTACATGTAATTGGATTTTTATATTAATAAATGGATATTTTTATGCTACGAGTCGAATTAGAACAAATCAAAACCAATGTTATGAGTTTATTGTCTAAAGATATTTTAGATAAACAAGATTATGCAAGGAAAATAAAAAATTATGCTAAGGATCTTTTGCTAAATAACGAAAATGAAACAGCTCATACACTTTTATCTTTGGCAAAAACTTTATTGACTCCAATTGAAGATTTAGATTTTTTAAGAGCAGAAGCATGCAAAAGATTGGGAAGAAGTTATAACTACAAAGAAGCTTTAAAAGAAGAATTAAGATATTTTCCAAATAATAAAAAAGCACAGATTGCTCTTAATGAATTGATAAATGCAGAAAATGAAAATCCATTTTTGAAGAAAACCGATAGTCATTTTCAAAAAATATATTCTGAAATTTCTTTAGCAACAATGCTGCCAATAGAAAGATTGTACTCTTTATATCTTAATGCGATTGATATTTGCAATAAAAAACAACTTAAAGGTTCTTTTGTTGAATGTGGTGTCGCCGGTGGTGGAAGTAGTGCAATGATAGCTTTTATACTTAAACAATTTGAAAAAAAAGATAATATAAAAAGACAAATATATTGTTGTAATAGTTTTGAGGGGTTGCCACCAGCAACAGACGATGATATTTCATCTGCAGGAGAAAACGCAAAAGATACGGGCTGGTGGAATGGTGCTTGTGCAGGTTCAGAAGATAATCTTATTTCGTTGTGCAAAAATTTACAATGCGATGACGTCGTAAAACCAATAAAGGGATATTTCGAAGAAACATTGCCCAAATTGAGTCAAAATATGGGGCCAATTGCATTTCTTCATATGGATGGGGATTGGTATTCCTCAACAAAAGCAATTATAGAAAATTTATATGATAATTTAGAGCATGGTGCATTTGTTCAAGTAGATGATTATTCAGATTGGAAAGGATGTAAAAAAGCAATTGACGAATTTTTTTATACAAGAAAAATTTCTGTGGAAAGACAAATCATTAGAGGGGCTATGTGTTTTTGTAAACCATAAAAAAATATTTAATTTTATATTTTTTATTGAAGTCCTAAATATTTTCTTATTTCTCTTTGATCTTCAGTGGCTGTTATAGTTTGTAAGGATTTTGCAAGATTTAAATTTTTCTTACAAAAATTAATCATTCCACATTGTGCAGGAAGTGTGCATGTGCATTTTTGTGATAAACAAGGAATAGGTGTATTGTAAGGATTAAAAGTGCCATCAACAATATTTCCAAGTTTTGATAAATAATTGTTATCTCCATAACAACGTTTGCAATTTCCAAACGCATCAATTGCAAAAAAATCTATTCCAGTTAAACATTCAATTCCATAAGGATTTACTTTTTCAGAAAAATTAGCACAATCAACTTTTTTATGATGATTTATAAAATTATCTAATGCCTCAGAATATTGTATATAAAATCCATCTTCCGTCCTTTGATGTTGTAAATCTAAAGTTAAATTATAAGAGTTTAATTTTTCATCTAAGTATTTTATCTTTTCAAAATCTTGCTCTGTTAAAACTGCAGATATAATTAATTTTGTATCTTTATTTTTAGCATTATTAAAAGCAATTGTTTTATCTATAAACTCATCAATATCTTTTATTTGAGAAGGATGAAAAGATATTTGCATCCTATAAAAATTTTCTCCTGTTGCTTTTATTAAATCTAGAAAAAATTCTATATTTCTTGAAAAATTTGTGCATATTTGAAACTTATTTCCTGTTTCTACAATTACTTTAACGACTTCAACAACCCTTGGATGAATTGTGGGTTCTCCTCCAACTAATTGTATTATTCCCCAATTTTTAAAATTTAGCGTTTTTAATAAACCAATAAATGCTTCAATCACTTCATCGTTTGCTTGAGGATATTTACTTTTATCTGTTCCTTGATCACAATATTCACAATGATAATTGCATTTTGCCGTTATTAAAAAATCAATAAGTTTTGTTTTCATATTTTCCTTTATACAAGTTTATTATTTTCGTATTTTATATGTTCAATAAGCTTTTTTGTTGTTGAATTACATACACTGTACTCAAATGAAAAGTCTAATTTCTGATTAGGATATTCATAATTTAAATAATCTTTTTTTAATATCCAAGAAAGTAAATTTATATTTCTACTACTTACTTTTCTATGAAATAAATATCCATCGACATAAGAATTATAAATTTGATTATCAATAGTATCGTCAGTTTTATAATTTAATTTTTTATTAGGAATATATCCATTTTTTCTTATATCTTGATATGATTCAGAAATGCCTTGAGAAAAAGCACGCTTAAAAAAATATTCTTTTGTTAATCTTTTTTTAGGAATAACATGCGATACACAAATTTTTGGTGAATACCAGCCTTTAAATCCCTTTTCTTCTAGTAAAGATGTTACGCCACTTTCACCAGATCCCCTAAAAAGTAATTTTTCTTCAGGAACTCCATCAGGAAAAAATCCTCGAAATTGTGTTAAAATATCTTTTTTTATTGAGAAGTTTAACCCCCAAATATCTTTTGGAGAAATTTCTTTTTCTACTTTTCCATAATTACATATAGATAAATAACCATTTCTATAATAATCTACATTTTTATTATTAAAAGACTCTACCCATATAGGAGGAATCTCTTCGTATTGTGGAGTGCAGGGGCCTCCTGCAATAACAACGTCAGTATGATTTTGAAAAGTTTCTAATATTGAACTTAAAAAACCTTGCCAAGTAATAATATCATCATCAAGAAAA
>CAZHSB010000100.1:0-3133 GCA_964534945.1 uncultured Bdellovibrionales bacterium
GCGCTTTTGGCGATAAATCGTACAAAATGATAGTGTGGCCTCCTAGCAGTACGTTTGAGTACAGCGTCGTCGTCCCCCCGATCATTTTTTTCGATTTCTCATCCAAAATCGCGACCTAAAAACAAGATCGTTCTTACCCCTAGGGTACGCGCTCACTTTATTCACACTTAACCTTAGGCTGGGTTATCCTTGCACCGTTCGTGCAAAAAAAAAGGACGTGACACTTTGCATCGTATTAATTCATTATTTAATATTGTTTTCTGGTGCTTTTGTTTGTGTAAAAAATCTTTTTTATGTGATTAAATAATAGTAGTTAAAATAATATAAAAATCTTTTGTTTCTTGTTTAATAATTTTAGGAATAATCTATGAATAATGTTCGTATTATGTTTGTCTGTCACGGAAATATTTGTCGAAGCCCAATGGCAGAATTTGTCCTTAAAGATATGGTTAAGGAAAAAAAGTTGATAGAAAATTTCCTCATAAACTCATCTGCAACAAGTACAGAAGAACTTGGTAATCAAATCCACTGTGGAACGCAGAAAAAATTAAAAGAAGTTGGGATTAAAAATTTTTCCCATGTTTCCATACAATTAAAAAAAGATGATTACAAAAAATACGATTATTTTATAGGAATGGATAGCGAAAATGTAATCAATATGGAATATATTTTTGGTGATGATCCACAAAAAAAAATTTTTCGTCTCCTTGATTTTGTAAAAGAAACAAAAGAAAAAAATGTTGCAGATCCTTGGTATACAGGAGATTTTGATAAAACATATAAAGATATCTATAATGGTTGTAGCGCATTATTAAAATTTTTAACTGAAAAAATATAAGGATAAAAATGGATGACAAAATTTTAATTGGCAAAAATAAAGATGGAAAGGAAGTTTTTATCTTGCTTAATATGGCAAACCGTCATGGTATTATCGCAGGGGCAACAGGAACTGGGAAAACAGTTACATTACAACTTTTAGCAGAAGAATTTTCAAAACAAGGCGTAAATGTTTTTGCCGTAGATGTAAAAGGAGATCTATCTGGAATATCTCAAAAAGGCACTCGTAATTCAAAAATAGAAGAAAGATTAAAATTATTGAACATAAAAGATTTTACTCCAGAATCAAATCCAACAATATTTTGGGATATTTTTGGCAATAAAGGACATCAGTTAAGCGCAACTGTAGATAGAGTGGGACCACTTATTATGTCTAGAATCCTTGATTTGACAGATGTACAAAGTCAAGTTCTCGAAATGTTATTTCATATTGCTAGAAATAAAAATTTACCACTTATTGATTTAAAAGACTTACAATCTTTTTTAAAGTGGATTGGAGAAAACACAGAAGAGATTAAAAAAGATTATGGATATATCGCGCCACAGACTTTGGGCGGAATTCAAAGAAAAATTATAAACTTACATGAAGCAGGCGGAGATAAATTTTTTAGCGAACCTGCTTTTGATATACAAAAACTTTTTGTAAAAGATTTTAATGGACATGGGACAATAAATATTATCGACGCATCTTCTATGATGAATGATAAAAGATTATATTCTTCATTCTTGCTTTGGATCTTATCAGAGCTTTTTGAAAAATTAGAGGAAGTTGGAGATATCAATAAACCAAAATTAGTTTTCTTTTTTGATGAGGCACATCTTCTTTTTGAAGATGTGTCAAATGCATTGTTTGAGAAAATAAATCAAGTTGTAAAACTTATTAGGTCAAAAGGTGTAGGCGTCTTTTTCATTACACAAAATCCAACAGATATTCCAGATAGTGTTTTGGCGCAACTTGGAAATAGGATACAACATGCTTTAAGGGCATATACACCAGATGAACAAAAATCTATAAAGGTGGCCGTAAACTCATTTCGTCAAAACCCAAATATGCAAGATCTAGAAAAAGAACTAACAAGTCTTGCAGTTGGAGAAGCATTGGCTTCTACATTAGATGAAAAAGGTGTGCCCTCTATAGTTGAACATGTTATTATTGCATCGCCAACGTCTAAGATCGGCGCAATATCAGACGAAGAAAGAAAACAAATAATATTAAATTCTCCCTATTATGAACTTTATAAAAATAGAGAAAATAAAGAATCTGCCACCGAGATTTTAGAAAAAATAAACCAAAGAGAAATGGTGCAAAAAGAAAATAAAAATCTAAAAAAAGTTAGTAAAAGCAAAGAAAAATCTTCATCTCAACAATTTCTTACAAAAGTTATTTTTCCTGTAGCAAAAAATGTTATCAATACTCTTGTTAAGAGCTTCCTAAAAGGAAGTAATAAGAGAAGATAGGGAATAGAATCTTACATTCTTAGACAAGGAGCATTTTTATGAAAAAATTTTTGACGATTACTTTTTTCTTGTTTGTTTTGTATTTAACAGTTCCATATTTGAATAGAAGCATAATGGATGCAGATGAAAATATTTATGTAAAAGTTACCCAAGAAATGTTTCAAAATAAAACTTTTTTAAAATCCACATTACTTGAAAGTCCCTATTATAATAAATTACCTTTTAGAATGTGGCTAAGTTTTCCATTCTTAAAGGTGTTTGGAGATACAAATTTTTCTCACAGGTTACCTGAAATTTTGATAGCGATTTCTTTATTAGGTTTGATAATCTTTTTTGCTACACGTCTTACAAATAATTTCTATATAGGATTGTTGTCATCATTTTTTGTGATTGCATCTAAAGAATATTTAAAAAAAATTAGACAAATAAATATGGATAATTTATTGTTACTATTGACCGTCCTAGTTATGTATTTTTTATGGGATTGGTACAATCATTTCAAGAAGAAATCAAAAACTTCATATCCTGCTTGGAAAATTATTTTGGCATCGACATTTTTATTCTTCGCATTTTTTACGAAAACAGTTTCAGCATTTATGCCTTGTATTGTATTTTTTGTATTTTTAATTTTTAGTAAAGATTTATTAAGTTTTATAAAATTAAATTTTAAAAATATATTACTTTTTATAATAGGTTTTTTTACAATTTTTTCTTTGTTTGCATTTCAATATATAATGAAATTAGATGCATTTGGGATATTCCAATCATTATTTGGCGATGAATTATACAAGAGAGCTACTATTGGATATCACCATGTTGGAGATTGGTTTTATTATTT
>CAZHSB010000101.1:0-3117 GCA_964534945.1 uncultured Bdellovibrionales bacterium
AATTCAGTAATTGAGCTTTTTACTAATATGGGTTATAGCCATATTTATGCACCTGAGCTTGAGAGAGATTTTGAATCGCCTTTGTATGAAGATGTGTTAGAAGATAAAATAAGAGAGTTAAATAAAAATCTTCCAGAAAGTGCTATAAATAACGCTTTATTTAAATTAAGAAATTTTGAAAGTGGTACTCTGGAACAAAAAAATGATCTCTTTATGGAATATCTTCAAAATGGTGTACCTGTAAAGTATTTAAAAGATAAAGAAGAAAATTTTGATATTGCTTATTTAGTTGATTTTGAAAATATAGAAAACAATTCTTTTATTGTGGCTAATCAATGGACGTTTGTTGAAAAAAGTGAAAGGCGTCCTGATGTCGTTATCTTTTTAAATGGGCTCCCTCTTGTTGTTATCGAGTTAAAATCTCCATCTCGTGAAGAAACAGATGCTTCTAAGGCTTATAGTCAATTAAGAAATTATATGAAAGAAATTCCTTCGATGTTTATTTATAACGCTCTATGCGTTATAAGCGATTTGCTAACATCAAAAGCTGGAACAATAACTTCAAAAGAAGATAGATTTATGGCTTGGAAAAGTTATGATGGAAATTATGAAGATACAAGCTGTGCTAATTTTGAAACGTTTTTCTATGGAATTTTTGAAAAAGAACGATTTTTAGATATTCTTAAAAACTTTATTTGCTTTTCAAAAGATGGCGAAGAAAGAATAAAAATCTTAGCTGCTTATCATCAATATTTTGCAGTTAAAAAAGCTATTAAGTCTACAAAAGAAGCAGTGAAAAGTGATGGAAAAGCAGGAGTTTTTTGGCATACACAAGGAAGTGGAAAGTCATTGTCGATGGTGTTTTATGCTCATCTTTTGCAGGTTGCTTTAGAAAATCCCACTATCGTGGTTATTACAGATAGAAATGATTTAGATAATCAACTTTATACTCAATTTTCAAAGTGCAAAGATTTTCTTAGACAAACTCCCAAACAAGCAACAAGTCGTGAAAATTTAAAAGAACTTCTTGATGGTATACGTGCAGGAGGAATCTTTTTCACAACAATGCAGAAATTTGAAGAATCTGATAGGGCACTATCTGAAAGAAAAAATATTATTGTTATCGCAGATGAAGCACATCGAGGACAATATGGACTTGCTGAAAAGATCGATTCAAAAACAGGAAAAATAAAAATAGGGACTGCAAGAATTATTAGAGATGTTTTACCAAATGCTACTTTTATAGGGTTTACAGGGACTCCAATTTCTTTAAAGGATCGTTCGACGTATGAAGTTTTCGGAGATTGTATTGATCGATATGATATGACGCAGTCTGTTGAAGATGGTGCAACTCGTCCCGTATATTACGAAAGTAGAGTTATAAAATTAAATTTAGATGAAGAAGTATTAAAAAAGATTGATGAAAAATATGATTTATTGTCGGAAAATGCAGAGCAAGAAGTTATTGAAAAAAGCAAAAAAGAACTTGCTAATTTAGAAGAAATTTTAGGACATAAAAATACAATTTCTTCTTTGGTAAATGATATCTTGGAACATTACGAAAATAATAGAGAAAATTTACTTACAGGAAAAGCATTGATTGTTGCATATTCAAGAAAGATAGCGATAAAGATTTATCAAAAGATTCTAGAGCTTCGACCTGACTGGACTCAAAAAGTAAAAGTCGTGATGACTTCGGCAAATAGTGACCCTGAAGAGTGGAGAGATATTATTGGAAATAAATCTTGTAAAGCTGAACTGGCAAAAAAATTTAAAGATGATTCTGATGAATTAAAAATAGCAATCGTTGTAGATATGTGGCTTACGGGATTCGATGTTCCGTCTCTTGCTACGATGTATGTTTATAAACCTATGGTCGGACATAGTTTGATGCAAGCAATTGCAAGAGTAAATCGAGTTTTTAGGGATAAAGAGGGCGGTTTAGTTGTAGATTACATAGGAATCGCTGCTGCACTAAAACAAGCAATGCGTACGTATTCTCCAAGAGATGGCGAAAACTATGGTGATCCAGATATTGCAAAAAAAGCATACCCTAAGTTTTTAGAGAAATTAGAAATTTGTAGAAATTTATTTTTTGGTTATGACTATAAAAATTTTATGGATGGAACTTCCTTAGAACGATCTAAACTTATTTGTGGAGGAGTAGATTTTATAACTGCAGTAGAGAGAGAGGAGGAGAAAAAACATTTTATAAAGGAAGCTTTATTGTTAAAGCAAGCTTTATCTTTGTGTTCGTCATTAGTTAAGAAAGAAGAACGTTATGAGGCTGCTTTTTTCGAGTCAGTAAGAGTTTTGCTTATTCGTTTCTTAAATGTCGGTGGAGGAAAGAAGTTTTCTTTAAAAGAAATAAATGAACAGATAAGTGCACTTTTAAGGCAAAGTATAAAAAGTGAGGGCGTAATAAATTTATTTTCTGATATAAAAAAAGATTTTTCTCTTTTTGATCCTGATTTTTTAGAAGAAGTCTCAAAAATAAAAGGTAAAAATTTAGCACTTGAACTTTTAAAGAAGATTATTTTAGAGCAAGTTTCGGTTTATAGAAAAACAAATCTTGTAAAATCTGTAGAGTTTAGCGAACTTATGCAGTCTGTGATGAATAAATATCAAAATGGAATGCTAACAAACGAGGAAGTTATAAATGAGCTTTTAAATATTGCAAGTCAAATAAAGGCTGCGAAGGAAAAAGGGAATGATTTAGGTTTATCTCCAGAAGAAGTAGCTTTTTATGATGCACTTACTAAGCCTCAGGCAATAAAGGATTTTTATATAGATAAAAATAAGGAATTGTTAGCTTTAACAAAAGAATTAACAGAGACTTTAAGGAAAAATAAAAGTATTGATTGGCAGAAAAAGGAATCGGGAAGATCAGCTATGAGAATGCTTGTAAAAAAGCTCTTAAAGAAATACAAATATCCACCTGAGGGCGAAGAAGATGCTGTTAAAACAGTAATTTCTCAGTGTGAGCTTTGGGCAGATGCTATGTAGGAAGTAAGTGTTTTTTAATTTTTGTTTTAAGCACTATTAAATTTTCTATGGTTTTCTCAACCTAAAATTTCTAAAAATTATAAAATGTGCATGTCCTGCAATTTTTTGTGT
>CAZHSB010000102.1:0-2907 GCA_964534945.1 uncultured Bdellovibrionales bacterium
CTATTTTTTCTTTTAAAAAAGGATGCATAATTTCATCTTGTTTTTTTGTTTGCCAAGCTTGTAAGAAAACTTTTCTTGCATCGTCTCCTAACTTTACAACCCCATTTTCCTGTTTAAAAAAATCTTTATCAGATATCTGTTTTTTATTTATTAAAGATAAAACAAAACGATCACAAAAAATACTTCTAAGCTCTTCCATTAAGTCTATTGCCAACGCAACTCTTCCAGATCTTTTTACATGCATAAAACCAACATAAGGGTCTAATCCAACAGCATCTAGTGCACCTGCCACTTCATTTGTAAGTAACGTATAGGCAAAAGAAAGCATCGCATTAACATTATCAAGCGGAGGTCGTCTACTTCTTTCATAATAATAAAAATTTTCTTTTTGTTGTAAAATCATATCATCAAAACAATCAAAATATCGAACAGCCGCTCCTCCCTCAAATCCTCTAAGTTCATCTGAAGAATTTACATTTTCAATATTATTTATTGCATCTAAAATTTGAGACTTTGATTTTTCAAATTTTTCGACATCCAATCGCATCGAATAATCCCTTACCGCCCTATCTAATACAGCTCTTGCATTAAATAATTTTCCAATAACTATATTTTTAGCAATCTTTAAAGATTCTTCTTCATTATTATGTAATAAAAATTGTTTGTTTCTAAGTAAAACATTTCCATGAGTCTTCCCCACGACTCTAGCAGCAAATCGCCCGCTTCTTGTCATAAAGCAAAGTGAAATATTTCGTTCAACACATGCCATCATCAATGCAGGAGATGCACCTGTATATCCAAAGCTTACGATTCCTTCGAAATTATGAAGTGGAAGTTGTGCTATTTTTTTATCTCCTTCAAGTACAATCAAAGTCTCACCTTCCAAGGCAAGATATCTTTCAGGAGTTGTAATATATAAGGTGTTTAAAAGCTTCCTCATGATAAATTATTCCTTTAAAGAATTTTTTATATAATCACTTACATTTTCAACCTTCTCTAATTTCGGAATACAAATATCTTTTATTGAGCATGAATTACAAGCATTTTTTTTCTTAGGCTTTGGAGTGTATCCTCTATCAAAATATTCATGCATTTTTTTATAACAATCTCTTACGTTTTCTCGTATCTCATCTGTAAAAACAACTTCAGTTCTTCTTTTAGGTTGTCCATAATATAAATAACCTCTTTTTATTTCACAATTTAACATTTCTTCTAAGCACATCGCTTCTGCACAAAGCTGTAAAATATCTGCATTATGTTCTTTTTCTTTTCCTCGTTTATATTCTACAGGAATCGGGTTCCACGTTCCTTCCCAACCAACAATATTAACCCCATTTTTATCAGCATGAAATTCGACTATATCGCATTGCCCAGAAATTTTCATCGTATTTGAAAAAACATACAATGCCCTAGTAATAATTAAGTTATTTCTCTTTTCGACATCACCACTATGAGCTTTTTCGTGAAGTTGCTCACCTGTGATTGTAAAATAATTTTCTGACCATTGATTTTCTAAATGAATTAATGACCACTGACGCGGACAAAAAACAAAGTGTTGAATCCCTGAAAGTTGTAAAAAATCTTCATCTTTGCTCATCAAATCATGTATCTTTTTTATTTTCTAATTCTTCCTTTAATAAGTTATAAAAATAACTATCCCCTTCTAAATATAAGCCTGTTTGAATATCTTCTAATTTTGAAGCAATCTTTGTAGAATAAAAAATTCTTAAAGCTTCATCTATTTCGACTTCTTGTTCTTCCGCAATTCTAGAAACTGTTTCGCTTATAATGTGTTGTATTAAAAAATTTTGTGTATTAGTTCGCTCTTTCATATCACGTTTGCAATAAATAATTTATATTTTAACCGCATCAACTTTTAAAAGCATATCAATAGCTTTTTTAGTATGAAAAGAATATTGGTTATTTAACTTTTTATACATTAATACAGTTGAAAGTTGTTCTATTTTAATAATTCCTTCAACATATAAAGAAAAAATTCTAGAAATATCATCATTTGCAACAGGCCCAATCACTACATCGTATTTATTATCATGATTAGAAAGTGGATCTAAAAAATTTTGAAAATTACTGTTGCGATTATTTATTATCATCAATGCCCAATCTTTTGAAACACTATCAAATATTTTGACATTAAGTGTTTTTAATTGCTCTAAATCAATTTCATAAATTGTGACTACGGGAGTTCCACCGAACTTTCCGACTGTTCTTATTGCCATTTGTTCTGCTTGTTCCTTCAAGGTCGTAAGATAAAAACCCTGCCCAAAATCTTTATACTTTCTGCATTTTTCAAGAACAATATTAAAAATTTCAATATTAGAACCATGATATAAGAACATTAAAGAACTCCTCCGTTTCCTTTACAGACATAACTAACATCTTCCAACACTTCATCTAAAGAAAGTAAATGTTCAGCAGAATAATAATCCATTAAAAATTTAATTCCTCCATATTTATCTAAGTATAAAGACGCCTCCTTTAGTGAAACATTCTTATCCTTAGCAAATAATGACAAAATTAAAACAATATAATAAACTATCTTTTTCTGCTGATTCATAATTTACTTAATTGTCCCTTCAAGTTCATCGCTATGTAAATCATTAAGCTTTGTAAGTTCATATGTTCCATCTTCATTAACGTGCAAACTTCCATGAACTTTAGCACTAGAATATTGTCCAATAGCACAATTATGTTTCCACCAAATAACTTTTTTAACTTCCATACTTCCCTCTGGTCTTGCAGATGAAGCATCGTTTTGAAAAAGGCTACGTAAAGCATCTTTTATTTTTTCTGCATCCTCATCTGAAAAACCAGTTTTTTCTGCCAACTGTGGATTTATGGCTCCAAAAGTTACATAAACCCCTTTATCAACTCTATGCTTTGTTCCCA
>CAZHSB010000103.1:0-2739 GCA_964534945.1 uncultured Bdellovibrionales bacterium
TAAAAGTTACACTGAGTTTATAGATTTTAAGATCTAAAACAAAGAAGTTCTAAAAGATTTATAAATTCAATATAAATTCAATGTAGGAAATTTTAAGAAAGAATAGTTTAAAGGCTAGATAAGGGGGGAAGCTTAAATAAAAAATCTCTAAAGATATATAAATTTAAAGTCTAAAAAGTATGCATGTCCTAGAATTTTCTGTGATGAATAAATATCAAAATGGAATGCTAACAAACGAGGAAGTTATAAATGAGCTTTTAAATATTGCAAGTCAAATAAAGGCTGCGAAGGAAAAAGGGAATGATTTAGGTTTATCTCCAGAAGAAGTAGCTTTTTATGATGCACTTACTAAGCCTCAGGCAATAAAGGATTTTTATATAGATAAAAATAAGGAATTGTTAGCTTTAACAAAAGAATTAACAGAGACTTTAAGGAAAAATAAAAGTATTGATTGGCAGAAAAAGGAATCGGGAAGATCAGCTATGAGAATGCTTGTAAAAAAGCTCTTAAAGAAATACAAATATCCACCTGAGGGCGAAGAAGATGCCGTTAAAACAGTAATTTCTCAGTGCGAGCTTTGGGCAGATGCTATGTAGGAAGTGAGTATTTTTAAATTTTTCTTTAAGTGCTCTTCCATTTTTTCTTCGAAAAATATAGACTATAACTGTTATTTGCGCTGTAAAATATTATAGAATTTTCTTTAGAAAAATAATTAGGGGAAATAATTAAAAAAAATATAAAATTTTTCTTGAAATTATTGACATTTAGCTAAAAAAAATGGTATTTATTTACATCGTGCAATATCGAGGAATCTGTTAGAAGATATTTTTTAGTGAAGTTTTTAAAAAATATGGCTTGAAAAAAGATGCGCTAGTTTTTGCCCTCCTAGGCAATGATGTATTCATCTTAAGGCAGATATCATCATTAGAGTACTTTATAGCAAACTTAAATTTAAAAATTTTTTAGTTTAAGAATTCTATTTTGAAGACTTTTCAAAATATGGAAAGTAGGGTTTTTTACGTTTTTTATTTTGTAACAAAGTTGTAAAGATTGTGTTAAGAAATTATAAAAAATAGGGAGATAAGGCGTTATGCCAACAATTAATCAGTTAGTAAGAAAAGGAAGACAAGATAAGGTAAAAAAAACAAGTGTGCCTGCATTGAAAGCTTGTCCGCAAAGAAGAGGCGTTTGTACACGTGTTTATACACAAACACCTAAGAAACCAAATTCAGCTCTTAGAAAAGTTGCTCGTATTCGTTTAACTACAGGTATGGAAGTAACTAGCTATATCCCAGGTATTGGGCATAATCTACAGGAACACTCTGTTGTCTTAATAAGAGGTGGTCGTGTTAAAGATTTACCTGGTGTTCGTTATCATATTATAAGAGGTAAGCTTGAGACTCATGGAGTTCAAGATCGTAAGAAGAGTCGTTCTAAGTACGGTTCTAAGAGACCTAAAAAATAATTGTTTTTTAAATTAAACGGGACTTAAAGGAAAAGGGTTTAAAAAATGCCAAGGAAAAAAAGAGATTTTACAAGAGAGATAATTGCTGATCCAAAATATGGAGAAGTTATAGTTGCTAAGTTCATTAATAATTTAATGGTTAGTGGAAAGAAAAATGTTGCAGAGCGTGCTTTTTATACTGCTATGGATAAGATAGAGAATAAGACTGGGAAAAATCCTATAGAGGTATTCTTGAAAGCACTAGAGAATGTTCGCCCTATAGTCGAGGTAAGGTCAAGAAGAGTAGGTGGTGCTAATTATCAGATCCCTGTTGAAGTTTACCCAAAAAGAGCAGAGGCGTTGTCTATTAGATGGCTTTTAACTGCTGCAAATAATCGTTCTGAAAAAGTTATATCAGATAGGCTTGTAGGCGAAATCCTAGATGCTGTTGATAATAGAGGAGCTGCTATTAAGAAAAGAGAAGATACTCATAAGATGGCAGAAGCAAATAAAGCGTTTTCACATTTTAAGTTTTAGTTGGTTAGGGGGAAATAAGAAGTGGCAAAAAGAGATCTTCATAAGTTGCGTAACATTGGTATTATGGCCCACATTGATGCTGGGAAAACTACTACTACAGAAAGAATTTTGTACTACACAGGTGTTAATTATAAAATTGGTGAAGTACATGATGGTGCTGCAACAATGGATTATATGGAGCTTGAGCAAGAAAGAGGTATAACAATTACTTCAGCTGCTACTACTTGTTTTTGGAGTGGTTCAGAACATCAATATGATAAGCATCAAATAAATATTATTGATACTCCTGGGCACGTTGATTTTACGATTGAAGTAGAAAGAAGTTTAAGAGTATTAGATGGTGCAGTTGCTGTTTTTGATGCTGTTGATGGAGTTCAACCTCAATCAGAGACAGTTTGGCGTCAAGCTGATAAGTTTAGTGTTCCTAGAATTTGTTTCATTAATAAGATGGATAAAACAGGAGCTAATTTTAATTATGCAGTAAGCACAATAAAAGATAAACTTGGAGCAAAAGCCATCAGAATGCAACTTCCAATCGGAGCAGAGGGTAATTTAAAGGGTATTGTTGATCTTGTAAAAATGAGAGGGGTTGTTTTTGAGGACGCTGATAAAGGGTCAACGATCGACTATATAGATATCCCTGAAGATTTAAAAGAAGAGGCTATTCAAGCAAGAGAAGAGCTTTTAGAAGCTGCTTCTGAAGTTGATGATGCTTTAATGGAAAAGTTTTTGGACGGACAAGAAATTTCTGAAGAAGA
>CAZHSB010000104.1:0-2722 GCA_964534945.1 uncultured Bdellovibrionales bacterium
AGTGGGAAAACAACTGTTGCTCTTCATCGTCTTGCATGGCTTTTACATGAAGATAATTCTGATTTAAAACCACAAGATGTTATTGTCGTAGTACTTCATAACTCTTTAAAATCTTTTATTCTTGAAACACTTCCATCGATGGAAGTACATAATGTAAGGATTTTAACTTTTCAAGAATGGGCAACAGAATCAATAAAAATTTCCTTACCATCTCTTATAGAAGAACATAATGGAAAACCATTATTAAGATTAAATAGCACAACTTGTCCCTCATCTATAACGCGAGTAAAAAGCTCAATGGCAATTTTAAAAACCCTTGAAAGTTACAAGATGAAAAATAAATCTTTAAATATTGAAAGTGAAAATCCTCTAAAAGAAATTATAAATGTTTTATCAAATTCAAAAGAAATTTTATCAAGAGATACTACAAAATTATTATCAGAAGATATAATAAAATTAAGTTACCAAAGAAGTGTTGAAAATTATAATAACAATCTAATTGATATTTGCGACATTGCGCTTTTGTTAAGAATTATAGAATTAAATACAAATGGCGTTTATTTAAAGTCTGAAATTGGCGGACATTATGGGCATATTGTTGTAGATGAAATTCAAGATTTTAGCTCTGTTGCGCTAGCTTCTGTAATCGGTGCCGTAAAATCGACTAATGATTTAACGCTTGTTGGTGACACTGCGCAAAAAATGAATAATGAATCAGAATTCCCAGGTTGGGAAAAACTAAAAAATGAATGGAATTTTAGAGATTCAATGTCTCGTTATATAAGCCTTACTGTAAGTTATCGTTCAACGCTTCCAATCATGAAGTTAGCAGACTTTGTAGAAAAAAGAGAACTTGTAAAAACAGGAAGACAAGGGCGAACACCAATTTGGTTTAAAGCATTTAGAGAACAAAGAGGATTAGAGGCTGTGATTAAATGGATCTTGCAAGCGGTAGAAAAATATCCATCTTCAACAACGTGCGTAATTTGCAAAGATCCAAGAGAAGCAAAATACGCCTACTCTTTATTAGCTCCAACTTTTGGATCAATTATACGAATTGGAGATAAAGATAATTTTTCTTTTGCAGAGGGAGTTATCGTTACCAACATTTCTGAAGTAAAGGGACTTGAATTTTGTAATGTTATCCTTTGGAATCCAAGTGCCAAAAATTATCCAGATGATGAGATATCAAGAAATTTATTATACATCGCCATTACACGTGCAGAAGAAAATCTTAATATCACTACTTGGTCTCGCCCCTCACCGCTCTTACCAGACTTTAAAACAAATCTTGTAAGAAGAGTTTTGTTAAGTGATGAAGAAGATGAAAATAATAATTAAATAAATTATTTTTCAAATTTAAAATTTACAACAAAAACATTACAAATCTAAACTATTTGGATCCAATAAAAAATCTTTTAATCCTATTTTAGTTATTCCATTTTCATCATGCTGAGGCATGATATTATCTTTAATAACAATTATTTTTTTAAAAGAATCTTTTATACTAAGAAGGGGACGTTCTTCTTGCATTTGTTTTTCTTTTGTCGGCATAGCAACTGCTGATTGAATATAATAACGCTTACTTCCTTGATTTGCGACAAAATCAATTTCAACACATTTTCTATTATATTTGCCCGTTGCTTCTTTATTTAAAACATCAACATTTCCAACATCGACTTGATACCCACGCACGTTCAATTCATTATAAATGATATTTTCCATTATATGCGTTTCTTCCTGTTGCCTAAATTTTAAAATAGAATTACGCAAGCCTATATCCGTAAAATAATATTTTGATGGTGTGTTTATATACTTTTTCCCCTTAATGTCATAACGCAATGCCTTGGAGATAACAAATGAATTTTGTAAATAATTTAAATATTGCTTGACTGTTGGAGCAGTCATCATAGCGTGTTTTCCGCTTTTAAATGTATCAGCCAATTTTTGTGGATTAGTTAAGCAACCGCTTCCCGATGCAATCACATTAACAAGATCTTCGAGATCACTGTCATTTTTTAATTTATGTCTATCCACTATATCTCTGATATATGTTTCTTTAAATAAATTCTGTAAATATTTGATTTTATCTTGAGTTGATTTAAAAGTTAATGTTAGGGGCATTCCACCGTAAGTATAATATTCTCTCCAAGCATCATCCCAACTTCCATTAAATATCGAATAAAATTCCACGAAATTTAATGGATAAACTCTTATCTCATCTCCTCTACCGCGAAATTCTGTGACAATATCCGACGATAAAAATTTAGAGTTACTCCCTGTTACATATATGTCTAAATTTTTTATATGTAAAAATCCATTCAAAACATCTTCAAAATTATCCATCATCTGCACTTCATCTAAGAGCAAATAATACATTTTTGAATCCGTGATTTTAGATTTTACATATTTATAACAATCCGTAGAATTGCGATATATTACATTGGAAAAATCATCTAATGCAAGTGAGATAATATGAGCCTCATCAACTCCATGTTTCCGTAAATGTTCTTGAAATAGTTCAAAAAGTAAATACGATTTTCCGCATCGACGGACACCACCGATAATTTTAATTAAACCATTATGTTTATGGCTAATTAACTGATTTAAGTAGAAATCTCTTTTTATCCTCATAATTCTTCCATTTTAGATTTTAAGCAATATTGCTACTTTTCTAAAATAGCACATTTTCTCTTTCTGGACCAGCAAATTCTTAAATTCT
>CAZHSB010000105.1:0-2632 GCA_964534945.1 uncultured Bdellovibrionales bacterium
TCGCCGATTAAAGTGGTACGCGAGTTGGGTTCAGAACGTCGTGAGACAGTTCGGTTCCTATCTTCCGTGGTCGTAGGAAATTTGAAAGGATCTTCTCCCAGTACGAGAGGGCCGGAGTGGACGGACCTATGGTGAATCTGTTGTCACGCCAGTGGCACAGCAGAGTAGCTACGTTCGGAATAGATAACCGCTGAAAGCATCTAAGCGGGAAGCTAGCCTTAAGATTAGATTTCCCTTCTCATTTATGAGACTAAAGGCACGTTCAAGACTAGGACGTTGATAGGTTGGAGGTGGAAGAATAGCAATATTTGGAGCTGACCAATACTAATTTGCCGTGAGGCTTAAGATTTTTCTTTGTTTTAGTGACAATATCGTGTCGCTGTATAAAAACAAAGATGGATTTTTAGTTCTAAAATGTAGATACTAAAACTTTTTCCATGTTTTTCAATAGCTTGATTTTTAAGCTCTTGGAAAGCACGGAAGTTCAAAGTGTGTGCGTTCGAGAATAATTGCGAGTTGTTTATTACAAGAACTTGATGTAGTCAAGCTTGTATAGTAAACGTTTATTAAGAGTTTGAATTAAAATTATTATTAAGTGATTTATTAATTACTTTACCTTATTTGATTGTTGCTAGTGATCAGAATAAAAAATATTTTTTAAAGTATTTTTTCTTCTGGTGACTATTGCGTAGAGGTCCCACCCGTTCCCATCCCGAACACGGTAGTTAAGCTCTATGGCGCCGATGATACTTGGTTTACCTGGGAAAGTAGGAAATCGCCAGTTTATGCCCTGATAGGAAGTGATTCTTATCAGGGCTTTTTTTTTGCTATAGCAACTTTTTTTTGCTATAGCAACTTAGCTACGCCAAGATTGCTATTAAGCTGGATTTTTTTTGCTATAACAGCTTTGATGCGCAAAGACTGCTATTACGCTGGATTTTTTTGCTATGATGACTTGGCTTCACCAAGATCATCTTCAACCTTTATTTTCATTGCGTAATTTAGCTTTGATAAGCCAAGATTTTTATTACGAATTGATTTTGACTTTTACTAACAAAGAATTCGCATTGTTAAGATTCTTGTTAGACTAGATTTTTGCCTATGATGACTTGTCTATGCCGAAATAGTCGTTATGTCCTAGTAATGTTCTAAAATTAAAAATTTTAGTGTAAAGTTTAAATTATGGACAATGCCGAAAGAATATATGTTTGTATAGATTTAAAAGGTTTTTTTGCTTCTGTTGAGGCGGTTGATAGGGGACTTGATCCTTTTAAAACAAATCTTGTTGTCGCAGATCCATCAAGAGGAAATGGGGCAATTTGCCTTGCAATTACACCCGCAATGAAAGAGCTGGGAATAAAAAATAGATGTAGAATCTTTGAAATACCTAAAAATATAAAATATATAACTGCACTTCCTAGAATGAAAAAATATATGGAAGTTTCGGCAACTGTTTATGGAGTATACTTAAAATATATTGCGCCTGAAGATATTCATGTTTACTCAATTGATGAATGTTTTATTGATGTGACAACTTATTTGGAAAGCTATGGGAAAACGCCAAAAGAGTTTGCAAAAATGTTAATGCTTGCAGTTTTTAAAGAAACTGGAATTTGTGCAACTGCGGGAATAGGGACAAATATGTTTTTAGCAAAAGTGGCACTTGATGTGACCGCCAAAAAAGTCCCAGATCACATAGGCTATTTAGATGAAAACGAATTTAAAAAACAAATATGGCACCATAAACCAATAACAGATATTTGGAATGTTGGTAAAGGGATCGCAAAAAGACTTGAAAGATATGGAGTATTTGATTTATATGATGTTACGCAAATGCGAGAAAAAACATTGTATAATGAGTTTGGTATAAATGCAGAATTTTTAATTGATCATGCATACGGAAGAGAAAGTTGTACGATTAAAGATATTCAAAACTATAAATCAAAATCAAATTCGATTTCAAATGGTCAAATATTATTTGCGGATTATAATTTTGATGATGCTCTAATTGTTGTTAAAGAAATGGTTGATGGCTTAGTTTTGGATCTTACAGAAAAAGGACTGGTCACAAATAATATATCCCTTTATGTCGGATATTCAAAAGATGTCAAAGATGCAATTGGAAAAAGCTGTAAATTGCAATCTTATACGTCATCATATGAAAAAATAGTAAGAGAGTTTGAAAAAATATATCGAGAAACTACTGTTAAGAATTATCCAATAAGAAAATTAAATATTAGCTTAAACAATGTTGTAAGTGAAGATTCTATAAATTATCAGATAAATCTTTTCGATGATGAAAAACTAGATGAAAAAGAAAAAAAGATCCAAGAGCTTATGGTGAATATGAAAAGAAAATATGGGAAGAATTCAGTATTAAGAGGAATTAGTTATTTTGAAAAGTCAACTGCTAGAAAAAGAAATAAACTTATAGGAGGGCATAATGGAGAATAATCCAAGAGCAAAACAATTTATGCCTTTTGCTGCACTGAAAGGTTATTATGATATTATTAGAGAAAAACAAAAAATTTTAGAACCAAAAAAAGAATTGGCGGAATTTGAAATCCAAAATATTTCAAATAAATTAAGTCAATTAAGAAAGGGAATGATAGCTAAAATTAAGTATTATAAC
>CAZHSB010000106.1:0-2422 GCA_964534945.1 uncultured Bdellovibrionales bacterium
TATGATGAAATTTTATAAATGTGCTCATTGCGGAAATATTATTGCGTATGTTGAAAACAAGGGAGTTCCTGTTATTTGTTGCGGTGAAAAAATGCAAGAGATAGTTCCAAATACAGTAGATGCTTCTAAAGAAAAACATCTTCCTATTACTACGGTCAATAATGGGCATGTGCATGTTGAGATAGGATCGGTAGCTCACCCGATGACAGGAGAGCATTTTATAGCATGGATTGCTATTGCAACAAAATTCGGTAATCAAAGGCAAGAATTAAAAAATGGTGTTCCAAGTGCTGACTTTATGATTTGTGATGGAGATGAAGTTCTTGCTACATATGCATATTGTAATTTGCACGGACTTTGGAAAGCTTAAAATAAAAAAAGCGTCAAACATTTCATTATTAAATGGCAATATCATGGGGAGGATTTTAAATGAAAAGCCAATATGAAAGTTTTGCCAAGTTTTATGATTCTTTCATGGGAAAGGAGACGGCAGAATTCTTTGTCGGAAAAATAAAAAAATTTTTAAAAGAATATTATGCCTTTAATTCAAAACTAAAGAGCAAATCTTTACTTGAAATTGGTTGTGGAACGGGCACGAATTTAGTCCTTTTAAAAAAAGATTTTAAGGAAGTAGCGGGGCTGGATCTTTCAAAAAATATGTTAAAGGTTGCACGAAAAAAATTACCTAATGTTAAGTTTTTTAATGCTGACATGAATAATTTTTCTTTAAAGAAGCAGTATGATGTTGTCATTTTGATGTATGACACGATAAATCATCTTTTGACTGATAAACAATGGGAAGCGACATTCGACAATACCTATTATCATTTAAAGGATGATGGTGTGTTTATTTTTGATTGTAATGTAAAGGAAAAGTTTTCTAAGAAAGTAATGTTGAACAGAAAACCGCATATTAAGAAAATAGGGAATGATTATGTTGTAATGGATCTTGTAAATGAAAATTCTAGTACTATCTTTAAGTTGTTTTTTATAAAAAAGGTCAACAAGGGATACATGATAGAAACGCAAGATATAAAAGAGATTGCTTTTTCGATAAGTAAAATAAAAAAATGTTACATTCATTTAAAGAAATATATGTAGAAGATGAAAAAGGAAGTCTTCCAACGAAAGATTCGCATAGATTGTTTTTTGTATGTAAAAAATAATATTAAAGGAAAAATAAAAAAAATGAAAAGGGTGCTAACAGGTCTAAATCCGACGGGTGATTTTACGTTAGGCAATTATATTGGTGCAATAAAACAAATGGTAATGCTTCAAGAAAAGTATGATTCTTTTTTGTTTGTTGCAGATTTGCATGCCTTAACGATGCCCCAAGGACCTAATGAGCTTCATGATAGGATTAGAAATTTTATTGCTATGTATATAGCTTGTGGAATAGATCCTAATAAAAATAATATTTATATACAATCTGAAAATGAATATATAACTGCAATCTCATATTTACTTGAATGTACTACATCGTATGGTGAAGCTAGTAGAATGATACAGTTTAAGGAAAAGAGCAAAGAAAATAAAAATTTTTCTGTAGGACTTTTGACGTATCCAATTTTGATGGCCGCTGACATTTTATATTGTGATTCAAATTTTGTTCCAGTAGGAGTGGATCAAAAACAGCATGTGGAGTTGGCAAGAAATATTGCGGAAAGGTTTAATGCTAGGTATGGAAAAACGTTTGTTTTGCCAGAACCTTTGATTAGTAATACGGGAACGAAAATAAAAGATTTAAAAGATCCAACCAAAAAGATGAGTAAGTCGGAAGAAAATCCGCAAGACGTTATTAGTATGTTTGACAATTCTAAAGATATAATTTCAAAAATTATGAAAGCGACAACAGATAGCGAGACGACTATACAATATGATGAAGAAAATAAAGCTGGAATATCAAATTTATTAAATATTGTTTCTGCTCTTGAAAATATTTCAATCGATGACATAGTGCAAAAATTTAATGGAAGCAATTATGGAACGTTTAAAAAATACGTAGCGGACATTGTTTCAACTCACATAGAAAAAATTCAAGATAAATATAATAAATTATTAAATAGTGATGAATTAAGGACCATATTAAATGCAGGAATAAAAAAATCACGTAGCCTAGCAAAGAAAAAACTTATGCTTATGAAGAAGAAGATAGGGCTTTATTTTTAGATTAGCAATCGATATTTGTTCTTTTATATTTATTCATTTTGAAAAAATTTAATCATATTTTAATGTAACGTTGACATATCAACCTCATAAATTAAGCCCTGTTTAGACAATTTGTATAATTTGTGTATTTCTTAAAAAATAATCGTCATAAAAAATAAGATTAAAATTTATTTAGAAAAATATAAAAATTTTATCTGTTTTATATTTGACTTATTTTTGTTAAATTAAGGCTATTATATAGGAGAAATTTAAC
>CAZHSB010000107.1:0-2419 GCA_964534945.1 uncultured Bdellovibrionales bacterium
CTTGGTAGATCTTCTAAGTTATTTCTCTTCATTCTTTGAGAAGTTTCTTCAGCGATTACATCCCTTAATAGAGATTCTACACTCATTTCTGGAGAGTATATCATCTTTGTTGCAAATTGCCTAATACCGATATCTCGGCTACGTGCATTGGCTCTTGTTAGTTTAATTATAACAGATTCTTCTCTGGGTTCCGGATCAAAATCTGATTTACTTAATTCATGAACAAGTTCTATATCGAAAAAAGCTTGCGTTATAATGGCAGTTTTTGTCGCAAAAGATATTCCCGAAGTTAAACGTTGGTAATATTTTTTTCCTGTTATCAATGTTATTTCTGTGAAGTTTTTTTCTCTAACCAATCTTTGTAGAAAAGGTTCAAGAATACTATATGGTAAGTTAGATACGATTTTATTTGCGTCTCTTGGCCAGCTAGTAGACGGTGCCACGGCTGAACCAAAGATAATCTTAAAATTTGGATTTTGTCTTTCTAAGTCATATAGCACGTCTTTAAACTTTGTATCTAGTTCAATGGCATAAATCTGTCCGGCATGTTTTAAAAGTTCTTGTGTAACGTGTCCAGGACCTGGACCTATTTCTAAAACAACATCTCCAGAAGAAAGATTCGCTGTAGAAATAATTTTTTCTAGTGCGACATCTGAAATTAAAAAATGTTGATCTTTTTTGGGGGATGCTGTAAAAGAAGCATTTTCTAATATTCCATTTAGTCGATCTTGTATTGAACAATCTCCTGCACTTTCTGTCACAACATTAGATTTACTACGTTCTTCTTCCGCTTCTTTTTGTTTTTCAATAATTTTTTCAACTTCTCTTGTTGGCATTGTTTCTTCTTGACAGTTTCCGTAGTGTATTCCGTAATTTTCTAACGAATATTGAACTATTTTTCTTTGTAATTTTACGGCTTCTTGTTTAGGATTTCTTCTTTTCCTAGAAAGTGAATCATCCTCATTGTCGTTAGCAAAACTTCTTATTTCTCTTCGCCATTTTTTTAAGCTTTCATTTGACTGTTTCATGTTACCTCTTTAGTAAAAATATTCAGCAACTCTACATTAAGCGTATCGATTTTGTCAAATGAATATTATGATATTAAATAAAAAAAATAGTAGGAATATATTGTTTATTTAAGGCTTATTTGATATTTTCCCAAAATGAGGATGTTATTGATTTTGATTTTAACTACTAAATATTTATTAATAAAAATATAACAGACCATCTAATTTGTTTAATTTGTTAAGAGTTATATGAAAAGGATTGTAAATAATGATTTGCATTTGCTAGAAAAAAGATTAAAACAGTTTTTCCCTGATAAGATAGTTTCTTTTTGTGCAAGTGGTTGGACAAGTTATGCTTTTTCATTATTTGGGAAAAATGATGAAGAAAAGATAGTTAGAATTCCGCGACAAAGTATAAAAGTATATGAAAGGGAATCAGTAATTCTTTCATTTTTGGTTAAAAAGTTTTTTGTTCCAATTCCAAAAACTATAGTTGTTCATGGAGATGATGGTTTTTCTTTTGCAATTCACACTAAAATAAAGGGTTGCGATTGGAATTTGCTAACATATAATAAGTTAAACGAAACTTCTAAAGATGCTTTTTGCTCTGATGTTGCATTATTTTTTTCGCAATTACATAAAATTGATTTTCAAAAATTAAGTTATACTATTCCAGTTAAAAATTTAAAACGAAAAAAAATAAGTTATGATACATTGTATACATGTTTAAAGAAATTTTTTAGAGAAAAAGAGATTAAAGAGCTCTATAAATCCTATGTAAAATATTTTAAAGCAGACGAAGATTTGGTTTTTGTTCATAGAGATTTTCATGAAAAAAATAGTTTAGTGAATAAGGATCATCGATTATCGGGAGTATTTGATTTTGCAGATGCTGGAATAGGAAATAGAGCAAGCGAATTTGTCTCACTATATTATAGGGGGGATTTTGAAATGATAAATCGCATTATTGATAAGTATAATTGTTACAGTCATTCAAATATTACATATGGGCAAGTTGAGAATCAAGCAAAGCTTGGAGATGTTTATGGAGCTATTTTTTTGCTTCAAAATGAGCAAATAAAATTAGAAAATGAGGAAATCTTTGATTCTATTTTAGGAAAAATCAAAGATTGGATAAGGTAACAAAAATAAAAAAAAATCGAGATCGTAAATGGAAAACAGAGTCTAATTTTAGTAAATTTTTACGCTTCCTAAGCCGTTATTCAATACAAAACTTAAAATGTAATCAATCATTTTGGTGTTATTTACAAGCCGTTTAATTAGACAAATAAGAATATCAATATAAAAAAATGACTAAAAAAACACAACTAATTTTAGTTAGATTCCAACGTATTTTTTTGGAACCTAATTTTTATTTTTCTCTAATTTCAGCACCTAATGTTTTTTGTAAA
>CAZHSB010000108.1:0-2391 GCA_964534945.1 uncultured Bdellovibrionales bacterium
TTTATGGCTCCAAAAGTTACATAAACCCCTTTATCAACTCTATGCTTTGTTCCCATAGTATCAGATGCTTTTTTATCAGGGGTTTTTTCGGTTTCTAGGTTCACACTCTTTACAATTTGAAGACTTGTAATATCAACTTGAGAAACAGAAAATGCACTTTGAATAGTTACCGGTCCTCTAATTCCAATAGAAACAGCGTTGTCTTCACCGTTAGAATCTTCTCCCTCATTTAGCTTTTTTTTCTTTTTGAACGGGAAAACCTGCCCAAATGCTCTTACGTCAAACCACTTCTTTGTGGCATCTTTTGTTATGTTTTCTTGTTTAATCTTTGATTCAGTCAATCTATCCTTTAAAGATCGACATTCATCTTTTCGATTATTATCAGATTGAACAAATATACACTCTCCCATATCTTGCAATCTGTTTCTTATTTTTCTTTTTAGTGCAACATCTGAAACTTCTCCCAAACCTTCATAGTTTTGTCTTGGACGATTTCCATTTAATGGATCTCCGTTAGGATTAGCATTTTTTACGGTAAAAATTACTGCAAAATCTATCTTGTTTTGTAATGTAGTCATTATAAGTCCTCCTTAATATTTTCTGTTTGTTTATTATCATTTACTTTATTTACCAAATTTCTAATTTCAATTCTTTCTAGTGAATATCCTAGTAAATAAGAACCTGTAAGTGGAGAATCATCTTCAAAATCTCCAGCTTGAAAAAGAGATTTAATTTTTTCCATTTCATTTTGCGAAAGATTCTTTTTCCCCCTTAATTTCTGTATATATGGATTTAAACTTTCTTCTATAATTTTCCAAGTTTTAAAAGGATGTTGAGAAAAAGAATTTTGATAACGCACAGCATTAGTCACACGATTGTTACTCTCCTTGTAATTTATATATTCCTCCAACATATCAGCAGCCCCCAAAAGCCTACCATAAAGATAATCTCTATCAGTTCTATTTTCTTCAATTGCCAATTTATATTCCTCCTTAAATTGTTGTTGATAAAATTTTTTAACTAAAGAACATGTTGTAGCCAACAATTGCTCATAGCCATTTTCCAAGATTACAGGATTTGATGCACGTCTTACTGCACCATTTACGTAATCTTTGGATATTTTTTCTCCATCAAAAATACAGTGCAGCAATCTTTCACGAGCCAACTTTTTAATTTTTTTATAACTATCGTCATTTACACTTCGAGGATTGCCATAAATAGCTTTTATTATATTATCTACAGAAGGAGTTCCTATATATTTATGACATTTCTTATCTTCATCAAAATAAATTTGATGCCACTTACAGGTATCATGCCAAGAGGCGATCTTTTCTAAGTAATCTTCTTTATCTAATTCTTTATAAAAAGTAATTGAAAGCCTTCCTGGTGTCGCAGCATCAAAAGCCATAATGGCAGTCTTAGAATGTTTTTTTAAAATAGAGCTGATTTTATTTGAATTGTATCCATTTAAGGCTTTTTTTAAAGCATCAGCATAATCTTTTCCAGTCTCTACGCTTAAATTTATATCTAAATCATCACTCATATCTACATCAAATAAACTATCAAATTCACGACAAAGATCTTTTGTTCCATTTAAAAGGTTTGGAAGTTTTGTTTTATTCCCAAAGCTATACGACACTATTACTTGGCTATCACAAAGAATTCCTCTATCTCTAATTAAGAACCTTAAAAATTGATGTGCTTTTTGTGAACTTTCATAACCTATATTAAAAGCTTCTTTTGAATTAAAAAATTTTCCTCTAAACGTATAATTTGAATTATCATTATCTGAAACAAGTTTTGCATTTCCCGAACTATTAGAAAGTTTTTTTGGATGGGAGTCTGCAATATCTTGCTTTATACCAGTAATATAATCTAAGACTTTCTCATCTTTTTCTTTTTGTGAAATATAAAAGTCATTCCATGCCTTAAATAAAGTTGAATTTTCCCATGCTTTCGAATTTGGATTCCCGACGACCTCTACTTCAAAAACAATCATTGTTTTATCTTTTGCAATAATTTCTTCCCTTTTTAAGTCATCTACTAAATTGCCATTTGTTAAATAATTAAAAATTGCTTTAACTGTCTCATTAGAATAACTCGAACTTGCAAAATCTTTTAACTGCTTTATGTATTCAATAAACTTTTTGCCTGTACCTTTTACATATTCGTACTGATCAAATACTGGATGTGGAGAAATTCCACTAGTTCTTGACAAACTACTTTCCGTAACAGGAATCGTAATTAAAACAGTTGGCGAATCTTTTCCCTTTTTTGCAATTTTATAAGCTTTTAAAAAATCTCCAACACTATCTAAAACAACAACAATTATGTCCTCAGCATTATTCGATATCGTTGTTGTTGAAAGAGGATATTCTTCTTGAAGTGCTT
>CAZHSB010000109.1:0-2382 GCA_964534945.1 uncultured Bdellovibrionales bacterium
TTTATGGCTCCAAAAGTTACATAAACCCCTTTATCAACTCTATGCTTTGTTCCCAAAGTATCAGATGCTTTATTATCAGGGTTTTTTTCTGTTTTTAGGTTCACACTCTTTACAATTTGAAGACTTGTAATATCAACCGGAGAAACAGAAAATGCACTTTGAATAGTTACCGGTCCTCTAATTCCAATAGGAACATCTAACGGGAAAAGCTGCCCAAATGCTCTTACGTCAAACCACTTCTTTGTAGCATCTTTTGTTATGTTTTTTTGTTCAATCTTTGATTCCGTCAATCTATCCGTTAAAGATCGACATTCATCTTTTCGATTATTATCAGATTGAACAAATATACATTCTCCCATATCTTGCAATCTATTTCTTATTTTTCTTTTTAGTGCAACATCTGAAACTTCTCCCAAACCTTCATAGTTTTGTCTTGGACGATTTCCATTTAATGGATCTCCGTTAGGATTAGCATTTTTTACGGTAAAAATTACTGCGAAATCTATTTTATTTTGTAACGATGTCATTATTCACCTTCCTTATTATTATGTTTTTTACTATTTAACTCAGACACTAACTGGTCAATTTCTAGACGTTCTAATGAATATCCTAATAAATAAGAACCATTTAAAGGAGTATCATTTTCAAAATCACCAGCTTGAAAAAGAGATTTAATTTTTTCCATTTCATTTTGCGAAAGGATCTTTTTCCCCCTTAATTTCTGTATATATGGATTTAAACTTTCTTCTATAATTTTCCAAGTTTTAAAAGGATGTTGAGAAAAAGAATTTTGATAACGCACAGCATTAGTCACACGATTGTTACTCTCCTTGTAATTTATATATTCCTCCAACATATCAGCAGCCCCCAAAAGCCTACCATAAAGATAATCTCTATCAGTTCTATTTTCTTCAATTGCCAATTTATATTCCTCCTTAAATTGTTGTTGATAAAATTTTTTAACTAAAGAACATGTTGTCGCTAACAGTGGTTCATAGAATTTCTCATACTTTTCCTTATAAGATTCCTTATAAGATTTTTTTTCTTCTTTAGCCTGTTCAATAATAACTACAGGATTTGAAGCACGTCTTACTGCACCATTTACGTAATCTTTTGATATCTTTTCTCCATCAAAAATACAGTGCAGCAATCTTTCACGAGCCAACTTTTTAATTTTTTTATAACTATCGTCATTTACACTTCGAGGATTGCCATAAATAGCTTTTATTATATTATCTACAGAAGGAGTTCCTATATATTTATGACATTTCTTATCTTCATCAAAATAAATTTGATGCCACTTACAGGTATCATGCCAAGAGGCGATCTTTTCTAAGTAATCTTCTTTATCTAATTCTTTATAAAAAGTAATTGAAAGCCTTCCTGTCGTTGCAGCATCAAAAACAATTATGGCGGTGCGTTCATGTTTTCTTAATATATCCAAATCTTCCTTAGAACTATAACCATTTAACGCCTTTCTTAAAGCTCTAGCATAATCACTTCCTGTATCAGCTCTTAAATTTATTGCACTATTATCACTAGAAAAAGAAAAAAAAACATCAAATAAATCTTTTGAATCACTGAAAGGATTTGGAAGCTTCTCACTACTTTTAACGACATAGGTCACTATAACTTGAGTATCTAATTTAATTCCTCTATCTTTTATCAAAAAATTTAAAAACCGATGTGCCTTCAAAGAACTATCATTTCCAACAGCAAAAGCTTGCTCTGCTGTTAAAAATCTTCCAGAAAACTTTATAAATCCATCCTCTTTTTTTGAAATTAATTTTCTAGCAAGCACCTTTGGGTGGTTCTCTATTTTCTCTTGTATTTCACCAGTAATATAATCTAAATCACCATCTTTATCAGAGATCATAGATGCTAAAAACTTATTACAGCACTTGAAAAAATTTGAATCTTTCCATGGTTTTGTATTTGGATTTTCTATAATTTCAACCTCAAACAATATTGTTAGGTCTTTATATAATTCTTTATCCTTTCCATTTTTTTCAATTTTAATTTCATTAATTGGAATTTTAGATTCTATTAAATCTCTTTCTAAAGTATTTCTTTTTAAATAATCATTTATTGATTTAACAAATTGGTCAGCAAATTCAGAGTTTGCAAATTTATCTAACCTTGGCAAATATTTACCCTTATTTATATATTTATAGGAATCAAAAATTAAATGTGGTTGATCTCCCCCAGTTCTTTTAGTTAGACTTTCTTTAGTTACAGGAATTGCTATTGAATTAGAAATATTCTTCGCCTTGTCAATTTTTGCTTTTATAAACTCTCCCCCTTCTCTAATTGTAATCAATATTATATCAGCATTATTCGATATCGTTGTTGTTGAAAGAGGATATTCTTCTTGAAGTGCTT
>CAZHSB010000110.1:0-2344 GCA_964534945.1 uncultured Bdellovibrionales bacterium
TATGTGACATCTCAAGTAATTGGTGTTAATGGTGGAATGGCATAGGCCATTTTGCTAGAGCAAAGTTCCTACCTTTTTGAAAATATTTTTTTATTTTATAATCAACTTGTTTTTTATAAGGGGGGGAGTTGTTAAATATTTTAAAAAAACATTTTTATTTAAAAATTCTTTTAATCTGCGTAGGAATAAGGATATACCTTACATGCGCAAATTTTATTCCAGTTCCTGTTGTTGAAGAAATTCAACTTGGGGGACAAGCATTTGTTATGAGTGATTTCTTAAAATTGCCAAGAAAGGAATTTCTTTTTTCGAACCTATTAAGTGCAATGTTTTTTAAAATGTTAGGAGAAGATTTATTTACGCTTAGAATAGGAAATATGTTACTTGGAATAGCTACAATTTTCTTTTATGCGTTTGTATTAAAAGCTTTAAAAATTAATAAATTTATAGCTTTTATATTTTTATTTTTTATATCAACCAATCCTTTCGTAGTGATTTCGTCAAGCTTGGGAGATGAAAGTGTAACGGTAGTAAGCCTAGGTGCCTTATTATTCTTAACATTATTGATGTTAAGTAAAACTTTGCAATTAAGATATTATTTATTGCTTGGTATTTTATCTGGAATTTCTTACTATGAATACATAAGTATTAAGCCAATAATTTTCTTGTCTATAATGTTATCAATTTATATTTCCATAAAAAACGGAATTAGAGAAAAAAGATTTTTTAAATATATTTTTCTTATGATTGCATTGTTTTGCCTGATTTCATTCCCATATTGGTTTGATCTTCGTGCCTGTTGGGATGGTATATATCGTCATTTTGGTTCGAGATCAACAACATTTAACGCGATTAATGGCGGTGAGCATATTAAAGATTTTTTCTCAAATTTTTTATTTCTAAAAGAAAAAATTTGGTTAGGCGTAGAATTTTTTGGATTAGAAATTCCTACCATCGTTGCATATTCTTTTGTGGGGACATGTACACTTTTATTGATTTTTTCATTTTTTTGTAAGGATATTGTTTTATCAATTATCCCAATATATTCACTTGCAACACTTTTGCTGATATCATTTTCTGCATATAACTTTGATGTAAAAAGAGGAATTCCTGCATATGTAATTTTTATGATTTCTTCTTCTTTTATTTTAGATTCTATTATAAAGAAATTAGGTACATATTCTAATTTGCCTACAAGAATATTTAAGAACTTAATATTTTATTTTGTATTGCTATCTATTTTGATTGTGTCTTTATATGGCATATCTTTTAGAATGAAAGAAAACACTGGGTATGATAATATTGGGTTTTCGGCATGCTATTTCTTAAGAGAGTTTTCGGGAGATGCTAAAGACAAAACTAATTTGGTGTTCCATGAAATAGATAGAGCCCCATGTTCCCACATAGATTATCGATGGCTTTCTCATATAAATTTTGAGCCACTTGATCCTAAAATTAAATTTTCTCGAGAGTTAAATCTGAAGGATATTAAAAAAGATGAAACACATGTGATATTTTCTGGGATAGATTTAAAAAAATCTAGAGAAAAAGAGTTAGATTATTTAAAAAATATTTTGAAATGTAAGATAAAGGAAAAATATTCTTTGTTGGGTGCGTTGGTAGCATTCTCATTTAATAGTAATGATTGTGAAAATTTAAAATAAAACTGTCTTATTCATCGTTCTTATGGTAATAAGAATTAATTTCTTTTAGATCTAAAGGCATAAAAATAAGCAATAAAGAGCTTATAGTCCTAAAATGAAAAATAGGAAATATATCGAGTTGCCCTGGAATAATACAAATTATGGAAATTAAAATTAAAGTTAATGTTAAATTTTTCTTGTAAAACAATAATAAAGTAATTAATGGTAATGCTAATATATAGTGATGATGCCAAGCAATAGGAGATAGCAATGTTGCCATTAGTATTGCATATGCACAATGTATTGTTATTCTCACTTCAACGGGAATGCTACCTTTTCTCCATCGCTTTTCTCTAATTAATATAATAACTGAAAATATAATAGTTAAAAATATTTTTGCATATTTAGCGATGCTCGAAGATACGTTTTTTTCTACAGAAAAACCATCGAAAGTTTGAAAAATTAAATTATAAAAATTATGAACACGTATGCCAGAATTGTTGGTAAATATTGTATCTTTAGATGTAAGAAGCCAATCTGTTAATATCTGTTTTTCAGGGATAACATAAAATGTAATAAAAGCTATTAAAATAGTGAAAAAAATTCCCCAGAATAAGTGTTTAAAACGCATCGTAATAAGCCAAATTGCAAAAATAATTATGGGATATATTTTTAGATTGATACCTATTGCTATGCATAAT
>CAZHSB010000111.1:0-2252 GCA_964534945.1 uncultured Bdellovibrionales bacterium
TAATTTTAATTGAATTAGCTTTGGCTATTCCAGTATTAGTAACTTTTCTTTTCGCATTTTATGATTTTATTGTTATTTTTAGGACAAAAAGTGCCATGGATAATATCACAAGAATTGGAACTCTTTGGCTAAATTCAAGAATACCACATACAGATAATAATGGCGTTACCGCGCTAACTAATGTAAATACGGCAAAAGCTGCTGCTACGGCCAAAATAAACAAATTAATAACGGCTTATGGATTAGCTGCCCAAAATGTTGCCGTTAATTTGGAGAATAACAATGGTCAAAATTGGGGAACTGTTACTATAACAGCAACTTTAACTGGCAATAATTTAATAATGGCAAGTCTTTTTGCAACAAACGGATTAACTCTTACATCATCTGGGACTGCTTATAGAAGTAGTTGTTGTAATAATGCTAAAGATTGTTTTGATGATGAAGATGAATGCGCCCAAAATGTTCTTGGATGCCAACCCCCAAATGGTCCTTGTATTAAACAGGTCAGACCATGTCAAAATAATACAATCGAGTGTACTCTTGGTCGGGATTGGAAACAAAATATTGATTATTTAGGCAGATCGGAACCATAAAAAATTTAAAAAGGAATTTTGTAAGAATTTATGAAAAGGAAAATTAATGATCAACAAGGTGCAATTTTAATTCTTACGGCATTTATTGTATCAATTCTACTTGGATTTTGTTGCCTTATAATTGATGGTTATAGGATGTATCAAACTTACCAAAATCTTCAAACTGCGTTACAATATAAAGCAGAGTCAATAATGAGAAGGAATATAGAAATAAAAAATAAGATTGTAGAAAATTCGAATAATATTACCGACAACAATTTTATACATTCTCGCCAATCATTATTAAAAAATACCACTATTATAGTGGGGGGTAGTAAAAATTTACAATTAAAGGATAGCACGCCTACTGTCAACTGTACTGGCGTTAGATATGATGTAACTATTAACAATAATGCCTTTATCTTTGGCCCTTTCTTAAATTTAGCTAACGATAACATAGGATTCACAATTAACGTTGTATCTTGCTACGATAAAACCTTAGAAAAGGCAGGCCTTTTCCCTTATTTTTTTGTTTCAAAAGACGAGACAAAGTAGTAATTTTATAATTTACTTTTATTCTACAACAAACCTAATATCTACAACCTTGTTTTCTTCATTTAGGAATGAATTTAATCTATGAAGAATTACTTGCTTTTGGAATGAAAGCTCTTGTGCCCATGAAGAGCTTGAAACTTTTATATATAACACTTTATTTTTTAAAGATGATGGTTTTGCATGCACGGCAATCCCCTCGCCTACAATATCGTTCCAATTTGTAATAAACTTATATTGATTTAATTTATTTTCTAAACCATGCCTTGATAAAAAAGATGATAAAATTTTTTGAACTTTTTCTGGAGATTTTTTTAAACGATATGGAGAAATCCTATCTGGATCAGATAACGCCCCTCGTTTCAATTCTTCTTTAGATATAAAGCTTTCTTTTCTTTCATTATATGACATAAAATTATCTTCTCTTAAAAAGCCAAGTTTAATGTACCAATAATCAAAAAAGAATTAAAGAAAAACCTTTAAAAATAAAAAGAAATTATCAAAATTGCAAAGAAAACTTTATCTTTTCTATTACTTTTTCCACTGTAAAGCCATACTTTTCCAGTAAATCACTCATTGGTGCAGAAGCTCCAAACTCATCTATTCCAATTGTAATTCCACCATTTTTTATAAATTTATTCCAAATACCCGTAGCTCCCATTTCTAACGTTATAACTTTTGCTCCATTTGGAATAATGTTGTTTTGATAGGCTTCGTCTTCCTCTAAAAAAAGCTCTATACATGGCATCGATACTACTCTATAAAAAATTCCTTCGCTTTCTAATTTATTAGCAACATCTATCGCCAAAGACACTTCAGAACCCGTTGCAATAATAACTTTATCAGTTACATTAGAATTTTTAACAACATATGCGCCCTTTAAAATATCTTCTGGATCAAAACTTTCTTCTCTTCTTAATAATGGAAGCTTTTGCCTCGTAAATAAGAGAACACTGGGTGATTCTTTCTTATGTAAAGCAGAAACATAACTCATACTTACCTCAACGCCATCCGCAGGTCTAAAAACATAAAGATTTGGAATTAATCTTAAAGAAGATATCTGCTCTATCGGCTGATGCGTAGGACCATCTTCCCCGACAGCAATACTATCGTGAGTAAAAATAAATA
>CAZHSB010000112.1:0-2225 GCA_964534945.1 uncultured Bdellovibrionales bacterium
GTTTTAAAAAATATAACGATTTTCTCGAAAAATATGAAATTATTTCTCACTTTCTCGCATCTTGAGGAATTTTTCTTATAGGTATAAACTAATAAAGGTTAAACATTGGTTTATGTTTATTTTTTTGTTTGAATTCGAATAGGTAAGGTAAATGGCTAATTTTAAGTTTGAAAATGTTTGCATTGATTCATATGCAATTGAAATCCCTGAGTACTCTATAAAAACTGATGACGTAGAGCATGAGTTGGAGCCTGTTTATAAAAAATTAAAAATTCCTTTTGGATCTTTAAGACGAGTTAGCGGTATCGATAAAAGACATCTTTGGGATATTGATTTTCCTCCAAGTCGAGGGGCTATAGCGGTAGTTAAAAAACTTTTAGAAAAATCTTCCGTTGCAAAAGAGGATTTGGGGGCACTTTTTAGTTGTTCCGTTACAAAAGATTTTTTTGAACCTGCCACATCTTGTATCATAGGAAATGCAATTGATTTGCCAGAAACTGCAATGGTTATGGATATTTCAAATGCTTGCATTGGTTTTTCTGACGGTCTTATCACATTAGCCAATATGATTGAAAGAGGTGTTATAAAGGCTGGAATCGTTGTATCTTCTGAAAATATGAGACCTATTCTAGATAATTGTAATAGAAAAATGCACGAAGAAGATTTATCGAGAGATCAAATGTTAAGTTTGCTTCCAGTTTATACATTAGGTTGCGGCGCGGCCGCAATTTTGCTTACTCATAAAAGTATTGCAAAAAATAAAGAAAGAAGAATCGTCGCATCATCTGCTCGTTCTGCAACGGAATATAGTAGACTTTGTATGGGAGACGGCGATTATTGTACCTATATGGGATTTGATTTTTTAACTCCAGTTATGTACACAGATTCTGGAAAAATAGTTTCTTCTGCTGCAAAGCTTGGAAGTCGCACATGGCCAGAACTTTCTAAATCTTGCGGTTGGAAAGCCGAGGACATAGATCATATAATTTGCCATCAAATAGGAAAACAAGTAAATAAGGCATTCTATGAGACCTTGGGACTAGATATGAAAAAAGAATTTATAACATATCCAAGATACGGAAATGTAGTATCAGCCGCAATGCCAATTGCATGGTTTACGGCAGTTGAGGAACTTCCTATAAAAAATGGCGCAAAAATTGTTCTTACAGCTTTTGGAAGTGGGCTTAATGCTAGGTTTACAGCAGTTGAGTGGTAATTTCTTTATTTCAAAATAATAAAAAAATTGGAGATCGCAATAATGTTAAAAGATAAATCCCCATTAGAGTATGAATCGCATTTTATAGATATTGCAGGTTATAAAATGCACTATTTAGATGAGGGAAAGGGAGATGTTGTGCTTCTCCTCCATGGAAATCCCACTTGGTGTTTTTACTATAGAAATGTTGTCGCAAAATTAAAAAATAAATTTAGAGTTATAGTTCCTGATTTTATTGGCATGGGGTTATCTGAAAGATTGCCAAAAGGAAAATATCTAATTGCAAAAGATAGAATGGAACATTTATCTGAATTTTTAGATAAATTAAAAATTGATAGATTTTCTGTTGTGATGCATGATTGGGGAGGATCAATAGGAACAGCTGTCATTTCAAAGCGTGCTGATAAAGTTGATAAAATAGTTTATTTAAATACGACAATTACGGAAACCGAGTCACTTCCTGCGATGATAAAAAAAGCAGCAAGCCCCGTCATCGGAAAAATTATCACGTGTACTACTATGCGTTTTTTAAAGTGGATGACAGGTTTTGGCGTTGTAAAAAAATTAGATAAAGAAATTTGTAAAGGCTTTTATTATCCATATAAAACGAGAAGAAATAGGGAAGCTATTTGGGGATTTGTAAAAGATATTCCTTTTGATGAATCACATCCTACGTATAAAGAAATGTTTAATTTAGTTGAAGGGGTTGAGCGTTTACAAAATGTTCCTGTTAAAATAATTTGGGGATTAAAAGATCCATGTTTTCATGTTGGAATGTTAAACAAAGTTGTTAAATTGTTTCCAAAAGCTGATGTTACAGAAATTTTAGATGCAGGACATTTAGTTTTAGAAGATGCTCCGGAAATTGTTGTTCCAGCAATAGAGGATTTTTTAATAAATGGATTAAAGAAAAAAGAAGAATTAAACAATGAAAAAATAGAAAATCCTTTGATTGGGGAATTCATAAAATATGCAAAATTAAATTTACGAAAAGATGCTGTAATTGAGA
>CAZHSB010000113.1:0-1997 GCA_964534945.1 uncultured Bdellovibrionales bacterium
CCACATCCAAACGCAGATAAACTTAAAATTTGTAAAACAGATATAGGAAATAAAAATATAGTTAATATCGTGTGCGGTGGCTCTAATCTTAAAAATGATATGAAAGTAGCTGTCGCCTTAGAGGGAGCAATGGTTCGTTGGCACGGAGAAGGAGATCTTGTTGAAATAAAAAATGCCAAACTTAGAGGTGTAGATAGCTTTGGTATGATTTGCGCTTCAACAGAAATTGGATTGGCAGATTTATTTCCTTGCGAAGAAGAAAAATCAATTATGGATTTATCTTTATTTAATGTAGAGGCGGGAACGTCACTTGCTAAAGCATTAGACTTAGATGATGTAATTTTAGAAATTGATAATAAGTCAATGACTAATCGTCCTGATTTGTGGGGACATTATGGAATCGCGCGAGAAATATCCGCACTTTACGATTTCCCTTTATTAACAATTGAATCTATAAGCTTAGATGTAAAATCTGATTTTGCTATTGAAATTGATAATAAGGAAAAATGTCAAAGATACATTGGTGTAAAAATTCAAGGGTTAGAAGTAAAGGAATCTCCATATAAAATGCAAAATCGTATTTGGAAAGTTGGAATGCGTCCGATAAATGCCCTTGTTGATGTTACAAACTATGTAATGCTGGCTATTGGACAGCCTACTCATGCATTTGATTCTGACGTCATTTCTGGACATATAACTGTACATTCGGCTAAAGACGATGAAAAATTACTTTTATTAAATGATCAAGAATTGACTTTGTCTTCGAAAGATTTAGTTATCGCAGATAATGAAGGAGCTGTGGCTTTGGCAGGAATTATGGGAGGAGCGAAAGATTCGATTTTGCCATCAACTAAAAATGTAATTTTAGAGATTGCAAATTTTAAAGCGCAAGGAATTCGTGAAACATCACTTAAGTATAATCTTCGAACTGAAGCGTCAGGAAGGTTTGAAAAGGGGATAGATCCTGAACGATGCAATGTCACTTTATCATTAGCGTTAAAACTTTTTAAAGAATTATATCCCTCAATGAATGTAGTTGGTTTTTGTGATATTTATCCAAACAAAATTGAGTGTACAAAGATTGATGTTGAATTAAAACTAATAGAAAAATATCTTGGAAAGAAAATTTCAAATGAATGTATGAAAAAAAAGTTAGAGCTTTTAGGATTTTCTGTAATTTTTGATAGTGAGATGTTACATGTTGTTTCTCCGTCATGGCGTTCAACTGGGGATATCTCAATTAAGGCAGATATTATAGAAGAAATTGCTAGAATGTATGGTTATGAAAATTTTGAACCAATGCCAATTACAACAACTTTTAATAATGCAATTAACCAGACAAAAATAGATTTAATTAGGAAAATTAAAGAGTATTTAGCTTTTCGCTCAGGAATGCAGGAAATATTTTCTTATCCATGGATGAGTGATGATTGTATGCATGCAATTTTAGAAAATACTAATAATGTATTTAAATTATCTGTTCCACCATCTCCGACTGAAAGTTATATTAGATCTTCATTGCTTCCAAATATTTGTAAAGCAACAGCTAAAAATGAACGTTACTTTAATGAATTTTCTATTTTTGAAGAAGCCGAAGTTTTTAAAGATTGCGATTATCATGCGCCATATGATGAAAAGGAATTGCTTCCATCACAACGTGTAAATATCGCAGGTGCTTTTGCTTGTAATTCAAATGATATAACAGCGCTTTTTAGAAAGGCAAAAGGTGTCATCGAAAGCATGCCAAGATATACTCATATGAAATCTTTTATTTTTAAAAAAGTTGAAAAACCTTTTTGGGCTGACGAGACAGTCTGGCTTAATATCTTTTTAGATGATAAACAAATTGGGAACCTTGGCTTATTATCAAAACGAGCATCAGTAGAATGTAAAATAAAAAAACTTAATGCAATTTTGTTTGAAATAGATGCAGATGCGTTAGAGCCTTTTACTTCAAGAACAAATGTATTTACTCATCTTTCAGAATTTCCAATGAC
>CAZHSB010000114.1:0-1995 GCA_964534945.1 uncultured Bdellovibrionales bacterium
TCCCATCTCCTGTCTCCATCAAAATGTGTGGACTTATTTCAGGACGTGACAGTTTCTAGAGGCGGAATTTCGTCGAAAGGCTGTGATAAATCTTCTTTATTATTTTTATTTTCAAGTAAAAGCTTATTTGATATAAAAAATCCTGCCACACGTTCGTAAATTTTACCATATTGTTGTTCACTTAAAAAAAGAGATCTAATTGGACTTTTTGGAGAAAGTTGATTCCCAGGGGCAAGCCTTTCCCATTTATTATTATCAAAAGCCTCTACCAATTCATATGCTGACCAAACGATATTTCTTAACAATATTCTATCTTTATTATTATTTAGTTTTACGTCTCTATTTAAACTTTTAATTATAATATTTGATATATTGTTATTTGTAAGATATGTAAAAGCGGTTTCCTCAACATCAATCTTATAATCCTCAGTAAGTTTATATCGTATTATTGGGAGCTGGCTGTTCCGAGAAATTTCTATAAACTTATCTTGTAAAGTTAATAAACATAAAATGTATCCTAGATATAAAAACAAACCTGTAGTTAAGCATTCTTCTTCAATAGATTTATTTATGCTTTCTGCAAACATTCTGGCTACAATAGAAGCACGCTTACTTTTGTCCCTGTATAAATTTAAATTTTCTAATATCATTACATCTGTTGGGTTTTTTATATCAGTTAACGAGGACAATATAGAGATAATAGAATCTGATCCAAGTCTCATTGCGGCGCTTTTTATAGATGTTGATAATTTTTTTCCTTCAGCGAAAAACATAGAATTTGCGTTTTTAAAGATTGCCATTGTTAATGCAGGGTCTTGAGATATACATAGAGATAGGGTTTCCATGCTTACATTTCTATCTGCAATCAATCTTCGAGCTTCTAATAAGATATCGGAAGAAACTGGAACCTTTATATTTAGTAGTTGTTTTCTTAGATTTATTTTTTCCATAACGAAATATCAAATTCTCAATATTAGGTTCGGAAATTTTTACAAAATACTTAAAGGATATTTAATCTTTATTAAAAGATTAAAATAATTAAAGTTTTCTATATTTTTTGACGAGTTAACATGTTATGAGAGCAAGAAATATTTCATTTATAATAGTCTTAATTTTAGTTTTCACAAATTCGGCATTTACCGAAGTCATTTGTAATGCTCCAGTATTTTATAATTGGGAAAAGGACATTGTCGTTAATAAAAATCAAGGAGGGAAAACTTCGCCTCTTAAAGATAAAAAAAATATGAATCAGAAGGATACTAAATCAAAAGAAAAACATTCTGTTTATTGGGGAATAATTTCTGCAAAAGGTGATACTGAGGAAAATGCCAAAAAGAATCTTGATAATGCTTTACTTGAGAAACAAGGAGATATTATAAAAAAGTGTAAAGAAGAACATGAGGGCTTAAGTCGATGTATAGCTGGAAGCTATGCAAGCTTAAAAGAGGTATTAGCAACAAGCACTTTTAAGGCAAGAGAGGAATTAGAAAAGTCAATAAAGCAAGATTGTGAAAATAAAGTAGGATATTGTTTAAATACTGAAAAAAAAGATTCAATATGCAATGAAATAAAAGAAGTATCAGTAACGGCTGAGAAATCTAAGAAGAAAGGGAAAAAGGGAAAATAATATTGAGCAGTATTTTATCAACAACTAATTTTAGAATAAATTCTATTGACAAAGCGATCTGTTTAAGATTACGTTTCCTTTAATGATTTTTATTTAAAAATTTATCTTTTTAAGAAGGAGAGCCATATGAAGCTAAGGACTTTATTAATTTTGATATTGATTTTCTGCATTAGTTGTACATCAAAAGTTTTTACGACAACAGCAATGGATAAAGAGTTTACGGCTAATGTGGGCGATACCGTTATGCAATGGGAAATTTTAAAAAGAGAGAGAGTTACAAAACAAAAGTTAGCTTATGGTGGAATTTATCAAGGGTTTACTATATTTAAATTGTATACTTTTAAACCTGGCACAACAGTTAAAGTAAG
>CAZHSB010000115.1:0-1971 GCA_964534945.1 uncultured Bdellovibrionales bacterium
AGTCCGTAACAGATCGAAAATTCAAATTAAAAAAAGTGCGTGTCCTGTAATTTTAATGGTCCGTAACAGATCGAAAATTCAAATTAAAAAAAGTGCGTGTCCTGTAATTTTAATGTTCAACCAAGAACGAGGCTTTCAATGAATATGTTTACGAGAAAGAGAGTCCCTGCATCAATCGTATTAGATCAAGTGACTGATGTATTTAAAATAGTAGGAATGTACAGTAACACTATCTTATCTGCTAATGACGGCATCTCACTTAAAAGTATATCAAAAACAAGTGTAGGAAATCAGGTGATATCAAAAATTCCTGCTGGATATAGGGCTGTTACGATTACATTGTCTAGGACAAAATCAATTGAAGGGTGGTTACAAGCAGGAACATCTGTTGATGTTTATTGGATATATGCAAAAGATAAGAAGCCTGTAATAGTTCCAATAGTTTTTAATGCAAAGGTGATTTCTGCAGATAGGCAAACAGAAGAACAAAGACATAATATAGAAAAATCGGGGGAACAAGTAGCCGTTCCAACGGCAGCTTCCTTACTTGTATTAAACGAAGATGCTTTAAAAATTCAATTGGCTTCTAATAATGGGGAATTGACTTTATCATTAAGAGGTGATGATGAGCTCACAAATAGTAAATCTGCGAGCATATCCCTTTCAGTAAATGATCTTATTAAAAAGGGGCAATCTTTAAAGAAAGTTAAAAAAGATACAATAAAAATTAAAAATAAAAATGGAAAATTTGAAAAATATTATTTTGAAGATGATAAATTAGTACCTCTTGCATAATCATCAATAAACTTTTAACATGAACCAACGGTATCGTGTTACGGGGATTCGTGTTATGTCTAAAAAATATTTTATTTCATTAGTAGTAATCAGTTTGCTTATGTGTTTTGATGTTGCTCAAGCCGAGTATAAAGTGGCAGTGGCAGATTTAAATAGAATTATAAACTCAACAAGCGAAGCAAAGGAAAAACAACTTGAGTTAGAAAAATTGACGAAAGAAGCCGAGAAAGAATACAAAATACGGGCTGAAAAGGTCAAAGCTTTAGAAAAACAATATTCCAGTACAAGCGATAAAGAGTTAGGAAAAAAACTTGAAAAAGAAGTTAGAGATTTAAAATTATTTATTAGTGATTCGAAAGATACCGTAAGAAGAAAATTTGATGAAACCAATAAAAAATTAATAAAAAATGTTATGGAAGTTGTGGAAGATTATGCTGAAGATAACGGCATAGATTTGGTACTTGACAGAAATTCTTTGGTTTTAGGAGTAGTCGTTTTTAATGAGAATACCCTTGATATTACAGAGGAACTTATAAAAAAAGTAAATTAAGTTTAATGGTTTAAAAAGGTTAGCTATGGGATTGGAGCATATTGAGAAATATAAAGATAATGTGGATTTAATCCACCTTCCAGATAAAGATGTATATCTTGTTGGAACTGCGCATATTAGCAGGCAAAGTGCAGATCTTGCAGGCGAGATAATAAGAGAAATTAAACCTGATGCTGTAGCAATAGAGCTATGTGAAAAAAGATATGAATCGTTGCAAGATCCAGAAAGATGGAAAAAAACAGATATCGTAAAAGTTATAAAAGAAGGGAAGCAATATGTTTTAATAGCACAGCTCATGCTTGCTTCGTTCCAAAAAAAATTAGGAGATAAGTTAAATATAAAGCCTGGGACTGAGATGATGGATTCTGCAAAAATTGCTAACGAACTTGGGATCCCAATTGTTTTGGCTGATAGAGAAATAAAAATTACATTAAAACGTGTTTGGGCATCATTAGGTTTGTGGACAATGATAAAGACTTCTGTATCAATGCTTCTTGGAGTCGCAAAAGAGCAGAAAATAGAGGCTGAAGATATAGAAAAATTAAAATCTCAAGATGCATTAGAGTCTGCCTTGGCTGATTTTTCAAAAGAATTCCCCGAAATAAAAATAAGTTTAATAGATGAAA
>CAZHSB010000116.1:0-1929 GCA_964534945.1 uncultured Bdellovibrionales bacterium
TCATTTTTCCTCTTAAAAAACTCATAAAAACACCAAATAAACGTATCATATTTAATTTTTTTTAGGTAGGAATTTTATAAATTAGATAAAAATATAAAATAACTTAATAACAGGAAATCACCTCCTTTATTATCAAATCCGAACCTCTTTAAATAAGTTTTTCGAAAATTGTTGTGTAGTTAACTATTTCTTTGCAAAGAGGACTTCCTTTACTTCCTAATCATTTAATATGATAAAATTAGGAGACACGCACTTTTTTAAATTTCTGGCTATATGCTTAATATGCTGATTTTTATGTAAAATACACTAAAAGATTTTAAGATATACTTTAAAAACTTCTAAGTACTTAGATATTCTTAAAGTGAACATTAAAAACATTATTGTAGAAACTTGCATCATATGATATAAATATTTCGTTAATGTATTGCCAAATAATGATTGTAGGAGGATTTGTGATAAATAGACCTAAATATATAGAAAAGCTATTGGCGTTAAAGGATAGGGAACTTATAAAAATTGTTACGGGTGTTCGACGTTCGGGGAAATCTACAATTTTTAAATTATATCAAGGTGAGCTGTTAAAAAGTGGCATTAATAAAAAACAAATACAAAACATCAATTTAGAAGATATAGATAATGAGTCTTTGTTAGATTATAAAAAATTATATGAACATGTAAAAAATAATCTTATTCCAAATAAAAAGAATTATATTTTTTTAGATGAAGTGCAAAATGTCGTAGATTTTCAAAAGGCTGTAAGAAGCCTCTTTGATATTGAAAATGTAGATTTATACCTTACAGGATCTAATTCGAAATTACAGTCTGGAAAATGGGCGACATCAATCGCAGGCCGATATGTTGAAATACATGTTCTTCCATTATCTTTTAAAGAATTTGAATCTGGATATCCGCATAAGAATGAAAGCTTAGATAAAAAATTTGAAAAATATGTAGAAAGTAGTGCTTTCCCTTATGTCATAAATTTTATAAAAGATGATCATAATGTTGATTTTGAAGAAGAGGAAAAAGAAAAAATTTTAATAAACGATTACCTTTTAGGAATATATCACAGTATCATTTTAAAAGATGTCGCGGAAAATAATGATATAAAAGAAATCGGTCGTCTTGAAATTCTTTTAAGATTTATTGCCGATGTTATTGGATCAGAAGTATCAATAAAAAATATTAGTGCACAATTGACATTAAATGGCACACAAATATCTCCCGCTACAGTCGAAAATTATCTTGAAGCGTTTTTAAAAAGTTATATTTTATATCGCATTAATCGTTACGATATCAAAGGGAAAAAAATCTTAAAAACATTAAATAAATATTATTTAGTTGATGTTGGAATGAGAAAAATTTTTTTAGGAAGTAAAAAAAGTGATCGAGGTCATCTTCTTGAAAATGTTGTTTTTTTAGAACTTTTAAGACGTGGATATAAAGTTTATATCGGAAAAGTCGATGCGTATGATAAAAAAGAAAAAAAAATAAAGACAACAGAAGTAGATTTTATTGCGGAGGGAGTAGGAGGAGTTGAATACTATCAAGTTGCAGAAAGCGTAAAAAGCAATGATGTGCTAGAACGAGAATTAAGACCATTAGACTCCATAAACGATCATAATCCAAAGTTTTTATTAACAAGAGATTACGGATCTTTTTCTCATAATGGAATAAAACAATTAAATGTTCTTGAATGGCTAATGCAAAGGAATTAAATAGCAGTCGCAGACTTTCGATAAATTAAAATAATTTTAATTGGAAGGCACCTCCTTTCCTGTAGAGAAAAACGTGTAATTTTCGTAACTAGATGAATTTAAACGAAATAGTATTGAAAGTTTTTGTATATTTTTACAAAAACTTGTTGAAAATTGAAAGTTTTTGTATATACTTATACATAATGGAGATTGAAAATGATAAAAAGACCTT
>CAZHSB010000117.1:0-1874 GCA_964534945.1 uncultured Bdellovibrionales bacterium
GTGGGTGTCCAATCTTTTTTTCTGGTGTCCAATCTTTTTTTCTTAACAACCTAAAACACAACACAAAATTCTTTTAATATGAAAGTTCTACCATCTCTTTTAATGATTTTTCATAAACTTTTATAAAGCAATCATTTACTTCATCTTCGCTTTTTATATCTTTTAATAAATTTACTAACTTTAAAAATTTTTCTTTCTTATAATTTTCTATTAAATACTTTATAAATAGTCCTGCTAATGTTCTTGATTTTGTTTCTGGAATATTTTTATTAAAAAGCATTTCAATGTTTTTATCATCTAAATCTTTAAAAATAAAATTATCTGAAACATATGTTGCAAATCCATTTATAAACCAATAAGGAATACTTTTATTTTTGTTTAGAAAATTATATAAAATTATTTCTCCAACTGCCTTTTTAATAGTTTGTAAGTAATAATTCTTTTTTATATAATATTTTCTGCTGTTATATGGAAAAGCATTTATAACATTTTTATTTAAATTTACATAAGATGTTTCTACTCCAAAAATTTTACTTTCTTTTTCTTTTATATACTTTTCATTAAATTTTTCTTTATTACTTATACAATTTACTTTAATTTTCACTTCTGAAAAATCTACATTAAAGAAAGTTCCATATTCTTTCTTATATTCTTGAACTCTTTCTTCAAAAGATTTTTTAAAAGACGTAATAGAAAACTTTCCTTCACAAAATTCTGATTCATCACACATCTCGATTAATATTTGTTTTAACGATTTTCCATAGACATGAAGAAAACATTTATTTATTTCTTTTTCTGATTTAATTGTTTTTAGTTCATTTAAAAATTTTAATAAATTTTCTCTATTGTATTCTTTTACTAAATATTCAATAAATATTCCCCCACCACTATAGCAAATATTATTTTTAGCATTCTTATTAAATAAGCTATAAATTTCTTTACAACAAAATCTATTGTCAACTTGCTTAGATAAAAATACTGCTAACCCTTCATGAATCCAATGAGGAATAAAATATTTAAACTTTAAGTATCGAGAAACATAAATATGTACCAACTCATGTTTTAAAAGCTTTAAATACATATTTCTATCATATTTATCTTTTATTTCATTTTGAGCTATTATAAACACTTTTCCATGGTAAGGTAATGTGTTTGCTACTACATAATCTTCTTCTTCCCCTTCAATCATATGATAGATTTCTTGAGTTGGAACAATAAAAACTGATAATTTATTATCTTTATAGTTTACATTAAAAAACTCATCATATTCTTTTAATGTTTTTTTAATTTCTTTTTGATACAAACATTCATTTATAGGTGAAATAGAGAAAAGCATAAACCCCCTAAAAAAATAACATGAAGGAGGAAAAAAATATTTTCCCCCTTCAATAATCAAAACCTTAACTTTTAGAAAGTTAAAGTATCACTTAAAACGTCAATTCATGCAGTTGTCGCATTTACATGAATCGCAATAACAATCACAAGTGAAGCACTCGCAATTGTCAAGGTTGTTCACTTCATTTGAAGTTCCCGCATGGACGTTGTTACGATAAGCCACAAACTCATCTGTAAACATACTAAGCACTTTAGGTTCATCATTCATAACGAATCTCCTTCTAAACAGAAGTTCTAATTTCTAGACTACCTCTTACCGATTAAGAGATAATATCTAAAAAACCTCTTAAATACAGAATCGAGAAAAATTCCCTATTCTTATCATTTACAACATCTTCGATGTTAATCGCTTCCGTCTTAGATAATAGATTAGAAATCAACTCAAAACCTACTTTATCAACAAGCATATTTGTATCACTTTGACTTGTAATAAGTCCTCCGAATTCCTCACTCCTAATTTTTCTAATCAGAAGTTTAAG
>CAZHSB010000118.1:0-1858 GCA_964534945.1 uncultured Bdellovibrionales bacterium
ACGCATCAACCGATAGAGCAAATAGCTTCATTAAGATTGATTCCTAATTTATATGTTTTTAGACCTGCAGATGGAGTGGAAGTTAGTATGAGTTATATTAGTGCAATTAGTAAGAAATTTTCACCAAGTGCACTTTTATTTACTAGACAAAAACTTCCATTATTAAAACGAGAAGGAAATTTTAAAGTGGATGATGTCTTGAAGGGGGGGTATATAGTTAAGAATTCATCTGTAAAAGATAAGGTAATTATTGCTACAGGTTCAGAAGTATCGTTAGCTATTGAAGTTGCGGATAAGTTAGAGAAAGAAGGTGTTTTTTATCGAGTTGTATCGATGCCATGTGTTGAACTTTTTTTAGAGCAGGGAGATTCTTATCAAGATAGTATTGTTCCAAGTGATGCAAAAGTTGTGACCTTGGAGTTGGGGGCTACGGCCATATGGGGAAGTTTTATAAGAAATAGTGGTTTTTCTATTGGAATAGATGAGTTTGGTGCATCCGCTCCGCATAGTGATTTACTTAAAAAATATCATTTTACTGTAGAGGAAATAGTAAAAAAGTTATATTGATTTATGAGTGTAAAAACTTTATGTAAGGGGATTTTGTCCGCAGACTTTCAGCCTGCGGTGGGGGAATGAAATATGTATACCCAGGGTAGCATCTCTTACAGAGATGCAAACCCTGGGTAATTGCATACATACAAAATGCGGGCTGAAAGTCCGCAACGATAGCGTTATTTTTTATATGATTGGTTTTTACTCTTTATTTTTTTTATAAATCTTTTATCATTAAACGTGTTCCTATTTTATAGGGGAAATTTTATGGTTTATGATGAGAGAAAAGAAAATTTTATTGCGAAAGAAGATTTAAAGCGTGGAGCTTATTCTGATCCAGATAGAGTTTCTCCATATCGTTTAAAAAAAGGTCCTGAGAAAGTTCAAAAAATTTTATCATCATTTTTATTAAGACATGGTTTAGAAAACAAAATAAATCAATATCAATTTATTACTCATTGGAAAGATATTGTCGGAGAAGGAATTGCAAAAAACGCCACTCCATCATCATTAAAAAATAAAGTTTTATATGTTAAAGTTTCAAGCTCTTCTTGGGTACAAGAATTGTCTTTTCAAAAACAAGTTATTCTTCATAGATTAAATGATTTTTTAAATGAAGAAAATAAAGTTATGGATATTAGATTTACTCTGTAGGAGGAGTTGGGGGGGGAACTCTACTAAAAGCTTTCTGCTTTCTTATTCTTTTTAATTAAAATTGGCCTGTATTGCTCCGCCTGTTGTAAAATCTTTATAATCAATAAAAAAATAAGGGAAAAGATGATTGTCTTCTAAACCTTTATTATAGCAGGATGTAACGCTTGGTTTGATTGTTACATTTAAACTACTTGTTAAAAAATGTAAGAAAATAAATCCTGAACTTTGCGTTATTTCAAACTGGATATTACAATTAACGCAATTATTACCATCGTAAGTGCCATATTCACATGTTAGAGTAGCAGAAGCGGAACTTCTAACCAATGAATGAAAAAAATTAGTTTTATAATCTTGTGCATACTTATAGGACTCATTTGCAGTAGTTAGTTTATCTTCAAATGGAACTTTTAGAGCCCGTTCCTTACATCTTTTCATCACACCTTCTGAAATATATTGCAATCCTGTTTGGGCATCTTGCCAAGTTTCATACAAATTAAAGCCATCTATCACTAGTGCACAAAGTCCACAAAAAGTAACTGTAAAAAATAACGTCAATATTAAGATTGTTCCATGTTGCTTTTTGTTTGATATGTTATTTAATTTTATTTTGTTCATAAAATTTATATTTTTAAATTATGGTGTTGGTGTTGGT
>CAZHSB010000119.1:0-1836 GCA_964534945.1 uncultured Bdellovibrionales bacterium
AGTACATGTATTTCCTTTTAATCCTCCAGAAAAATAACATCCAAAACCACAAGATAACCACAAAGGAATATTTTTATTTTTTCCACAAAAATTAAATAATATTATTTGACCAACTTCATGGAATAACGCTTGAAGATATTCTTCCCTATCAAAATAATCTTTTTTAGGATTGTATGCATATAAATAAATAATATTTCTTTCATATCTTGAAAACATAAAAATAAAATTATTATCAAACTTTTTATAAAATTTACTATAAATTTCATTCAATTTTTCTTTAGATAAAACAATATTGATAGAAATTTTAATCTTGCCAAAATCTTCTTTAAAAAAAACTTCATATTCTTTCTTATATTCAATAACTTTTTTCTCAATTGTTTTACTAAAATTCGATAGAGAAAATTTGTCTTCAAATAACTGTTGTTTTAGACACATCTCATTTAGCATTTCTTTTAATGTTTTTCCATATACATAAAAAAAACATTTTTTTATTTCTTTTTCAAATTTTATTTTCTTTAATAGATTTAAAAGCTTTAATAATTTTTCCTTTTTATAAGTTTTGACTATATATTCAAAAAATAAGCCTCCCCCTGTGTACCAAGCAGAACTTTTCGAGTCTTTATTAAATAATGTATTTATTCCAAAGCAATAACTTCGCCCCTGTACTTGTCTAGATAAAAAAACAGATAACCCTTCATGAAACCAATGTGGAAAAATTTCAAGAAAATTTAAATAACGATGTACATATATATGAACTATTTCATGTCTTAATAATTTTATATACTCTTTTTTACTATATCGCTCTTTTATATCTTCATTTTCTACAGCTAAAATCATTCCTTGCCAAGCTAACGTCGTTGCAACTACATAATCTTTCTTATTTCCTGTTATTTCATCAAAAAGTTTTTTTGTTGGAATTATAAGAATAGATAAATGTTCCTCTTTATACGATACATTAAAAAATTCATCATATTCTGTTAATGCTTTTTCAATTTCACATTGATATTCAGGGAAGTTCGAAGAAAAAATATTATAAAACATTACACACCTATAAAAAATAAGCAAAAGGGAAAACTAAAAAAATTTTTCCCTTTTGCTTAGTAAAAGCACATAAAAACCTTTTATTTACGGTTTGAGGTTAAATTATTATGGAGGTTTTACCACCACTCATGACAATCATCCCCCTTCACACATACGCTAGCAACTTGAAACCCATTATTAATGGTATCAAGCATTTCCTCGTGATGATTAAGGAACTCATCCTCAAACATACTAAGCACTTTCGGCTCATCATTCATAATGATTCTCCTTATGAAAAACCTTCTCAATCTAAAATTATCCCTTAACAATTAAGAGATAATATCCAAAAACTTTCTAGAGTACAGCATTGATAAAAATTTTCTATTCTTATCATTCACGACATCTTCAATATTAAGTGAAGTGGTCACATTTAATAAGTTAGAAACTAAATCCAAACCTACTCTATCTACGAACATATATCCATCTCCCCTTTTTACAAGCACACCTCCAAAATCCTCCTTTCGCATATGCTCAACTAACATTTTCAAGATTCCTTTAGTGGGAAATTTTTTCAAACACTCAGCCTTCAATTTATTCTCCAAAAATTCGACAACCTTAGAAGACGCATCAACATTCATCAATGCATCTTCAGCATCTACTACTCCAAATGAATCAAGCTCGGCTTTATATCTACAACCTCCCCCACACCTAGAAAATGCTACACATGATAAGCACCTTAATGGAATTCTTTCATCTGTTCGCCAATCTGTCATCTTTTGCCAAACAGTCTTAATCCCTTCTTCTAATACTGAACCA
>CAZHSB010000120.1:0-1801 GCA_964534945.1 uncultured Bdellovibrionales bacterium
TGGAGACTCGGGGGGACCTGCAATTATGTTAAAAGATGGAGTTGCAGGCATTATTGGAATTACATCCTTTGGAGCTCAAACATCATGTCTTTCAGGAGATATAACACATTTTCCATTGATGTCTTATAGCAAGAATCTTAGATTTATAAAAAAATATGCTAGTATTAGCACGCTTTAAAATAATCAAAAAAATAAAAATCTAAGAAAACATTTTAGCAAGTTGATCTCTTCTTATCTTTGCATTATGTCTTGGATCTACAGGGAACTTTTCTGCAAATAAAAAAGTATCTATTCCAGAAGAAATTTTATTTGCATTCGCTATTTCATGAAATTCTTTTATTAAATTATCTTTCTGACCTTGCGTTAACTCTTTTAAATCTGATAAAAGTTCAACCACAATTGCAGAACGTCCCCTATAATTTATTAGTGCTGAACGCCTTACTTTTTGATGCTGATTAAATAAATTTTCAATAGGAACCGAATAATAAGATTTCTCTCCCTGTACTACCACATCTGCTTTTCTTCCGCAAAAATATAGATTTTTATCGTTATCAAAATACCCCATATCTCCCATACGATGCCAAAAAGAATTACCATCATTTATCTTTGATTTTTTATTTGCATCATCTCTCTTAAAATATTTAGGGCTTATATTTTCACCTCTTACAATAATTTCACCAATATTATAAACAGGAAGTTCTGTTATTTTTAAGATATCATCGATATCCTTTTCTTCATTTTTAATTATTTTTACTTCAACGCCATCAACGACTTTTCCAACAAGAACTCCCTCTTCACCGTCTTTTGCGTTTTCCCTTTTTGTCTCTACAAGCTCTTTCCCAGAAATAAGGGTTACAGGCAATGCTTCCGTTGCACCATAAGGAGTAAAAATTTCACCTTTTGAAGAAATGATAGTTTTTACTTTATCGACAACTTCTAATGATACAGGAGCTCCCGCCATAAAAACTCTCTCTAAAGAATTTACACAAGATTTTGAACGAATTGCATAATCTGCTATCTTTTTCCATAAACTTGGTGCACCAAAAGAATATTCTATATTAAGATCATTTATTATTCTTATAATTTTTTCAGGATCTAATGTAAGAGGAGCAGAAGGATTTACTGGTGGAAATACCGAACAGACTCCAAGTGCTAAAGTAAATAAAGAAAAAACAGGTAAAAGCGGACAATCTTTTTTGGCTGGTTTAAAGCCTAATTTATCCTTAAATATTTCTAATTGTGCTTTTAACATTTTATTTGTATAGACAACTCCTTTAGGCGTTCCCGTAGCACCAGAAGTAAAAGCCATCAAAGAAATATCGGTTGTTACAACAGTAGGAAGTGGAACTGATGCAAATCTCTTAAAGTATGACAAATTGGGAGAAGGAAAAAGTATTAAATTAGAAGCCACAATCGTAACTGGAATTTTTTCAAAAATTTTTCTTTTTAAAAATTTTAATATATAAGCCTTAGGTGAACAAATAAATGCTTTTGCGTTAACACTCTCAATACATTTTGTAAGGTTTGATACTCCCATTCCTCCATCTAAAAAAACAGGAATAGCACCAGCTGACATTACTGCATAACTTAAAGCTAAAAATTCCATACCAGGTGAAACCAGCATAATAACTTTATCATCTTTTTTAATATTTAATTCTTGCAATGCTCTTTGATAACTATAAATTAGATTTAATAATTCTCCATACTTCGTGTGTGAATAACTAACATATGCTCCCCTAAAATCACTCTCAATTACAGCATCTTTTCGTAAATTTAATTTTGCATATTTTATGAATTCCCC
>CAZHSB010000121.1:0-1785 GCA_964534945.1 uncultured Bdellovibrionales bacterium
ATTCTTTCTATAAATAAACCACTTTCTATACAAGCTCATCCTGATAAAATTTTAGCTACTAAATTGCATGAACAACGTCCTGATCTTTACCCCGATTCAAATCATAAGCCAGAAATGGGAATTGCCTTAAGTACACTTGATTTATTATCAGGTTTTAAAGATCCAGAAGAAATTTTAGAAAATGCTAATATGTATCCTGCGATAAAAATTGCATCTGATTATGTAGATCCTAGAAAAAATCTAAAACTTTTTTTTAAGAATATTTTAGATTATCCAAAGCAAGGTTTGGCAAGTTTATTTAATTCAATTGTAAGAAAAATGGGGACCATTCCGTTTGAAGAATTAAAGCTAGAAGAAAAGTATTTTCTAAAAACGTATAGAGAAGATTTTCCTGAAGGTGATCATGGATTATTTTGTTTTTTCTTATTAAAGTTTTTACGTTTGCAAAAAGGCGATGCTATAGAAATAAAAGCAAATACTCCTCATTGTTATCTTCATGGAGATCTTTTAGAGTGCATGGCAAATTCTGATAATGTTGTAAGAGCTGGTCTTACAAATAAACATTGTGATGCTCCTGTATTAGTAAATATGTTAGATTATAAAGCGCATGAACATAGTTTGCTAACAAAAATAGTTGAAAAGGATAAGTTAAAAATTACAACTTTTTTAACGACAGCAAGAGAATTTAAGTTATCGAACATTACGGGGTCCGATTTTAATTATGAAATACAAACTGGGAACAATCCGTTAATTCTTTTTAATTTATCTGGAAGTTTAGAATTTTATACTGATAATTTAAAAATTCATTCATGTCCTATTACACAAGCATTATTTGTTCCTGCATCGACCTCAAAAATAAATTTAAAATTAAACAATGTAAATCTTTATATCGCCTCTCCTGCAACGATGAAATAATAAAACTACTTCCAAACACAAAATCATATTTATCCTATATTTTTCGTATATCAATATATTTAAAGAAAAAATTTAAAAATCCCGATAAATAAGAAATGCAATTTTTATAAATGGATTCATTATGAAAAAAATCATTATACTTTTATCATTAATTTTTCTTATAGCCTGTGATGGAAGAACTGGCAGACAATATGATGCATATGATTCTCTTGATTCTTCCATTAATACTCCAAATGGAGAAAACAACGATAACAATGAATCAAATGAAAGTTCTAGCGGAGGTTCTGGCAGTAATTCTAGCGGTGGTTCCGAAGAAGAAGATGATGACGAAGATGATGAAATAACTACTTCCGTTTGTGGACAAATTTTAGAGAAAAGATTAAAGATCGCAAATGGTACAGTATGTTCTACAGATTCAAGTCCTGTTGCTGCAATTTTTGTTTATACTGATGCTGATGCATATATTTGCTCTGGCACGTTAATTGATACAGATGTAATACTTACAGCAGGTCATTGTTTTAAAAGCATACCTTCGACAGAAACTATCACTCAAGTTATTACCGTTGTTGGGGGACAACAATTTTCAGTTAAAAATTATATAATAAATCCAAATTATAATATCAATGCTGGAGTTGATACGGCAGTAGTAGTTTTAGATAGTGATGTCACAAATGTTGCACCTGTTCCAATTATAACAAGTACTACACCCGCCGTAGGAAAACGTATTATTATTTATGGATATGGGATAACACAAAAAGGAAGTTGGGATGGCAACTTAAGGGCTGCTTATATGCAAGTTGCTAGCGTTGCGTCGCCTTTTATAACGGCTGATTATGATACGACAAAAACCAATGCTTGCAATGGAGACTC
>CAZHSB010000122.1:0-1733 GCA_964534945.1 uncultured Bdellovibrionales bacterium
GAAAATGTTACTGCTAGGTTTGAATATTATAAGAAGTTAGCTTCGCTATAATGTTTATAAAATAACAATTAGTTATTTTTGCCAAAAAACGAAAAAGCATCATCTAAAAAATGATGCTTTTTTTTATTCACATTTGATCACTTGTTTTAAAGAAATTTTAACTATTTTATATTTTGTTTTACTGCTATTTTAAGCATACTCTCGAAATAAAAATTCTCTCCAGTCCTTTATAAAAACTTCTTTTTCAATATTTAAAATTTTAAATGGATCTTCTTCTGGGGTTTTTAAAATATTTTTTAATAGATCTAAAGAATAATTCTTAAGAATATATTCAATTATAGTTTGGCTTACACTATAGCCACCATTATTTTGAAATTTTGAGTAATCATCTCCAAAAATTATTTCATCTAAGAACTTATGATTTTTTATATATAATGTTATTTCTTCTTTAGGTATTGGATTTCCAAGATACATCGCAATGCCTTCTGCAAGCCATGAAGGACGGGGATTATTGCTATCAAAAAATGTTATATAATGAACAAATTCATGAAGCAATGTTCGAATAGTATTGCTATATGTATGTTCTGGTGCTGTATCTTTTGGATCTGTTATATTAATCATTATATGTTCATTACAACCTTGACACCACCTTGCGTATTCTTGATCAAATAGACTCATGTGAAATGAATTAATAGTCGGATATATTGAAACACGTACACAAAAATCATCTTTTACATCAAAAAATTTACAAACTTTTTTATAATTATCATTTAAATAGTTATAAAAATCATTAAATGTTTTTTCTTCTAGTGAATCATTATAATAAAAAATAAAGTGATCTGTTATTTTTTTGCAATTTAAAATTTTAGGAATTAAAAATTCATCAGAGAAAATATATTTATTAAATTCATCTAAAAAATTTTCTTTTGAAATATTTAACACTTCAAAAATATCTTCATTAGAAAAAACAAGTTTCTGAAGAGAATCATTTGAATATTTAACTTCTATAAACTTAGCTAATGCAAATAAAAATACTTCCTTTCCAAAATTATTAAAAAAACTCTTATCATTATTTAATATTCTATCAAAATTTTCTGTTGATAAACTTTCAATATATTTAAAAATATGCTCTCTTGTATAAAAATTGGAAAATAAAAAACATACACCGTCTAATAACCATTTATTATTTTTATTTTTCATCTCCATAAAAAGCATATCATAAAGACAATAAAAATTTGATGATTTTATGTAATGGTCAGAAAGATTATTTTTCTTTGACACATGAGGGTTCACCATCGCAATGATTCTGTATTCACTATAATCAATACAATATACAGTTTTTTCTTCGCCATATGTAGCTAATTGAAAACTCTTTAAATCATCAAATATATAAACACTAGCATAAAAATCACTAGAAAGTTTAAAAAAATTTTTATGTTCTTTAAATCCATTTTCATAAAATAAAACTACATCTTCCAAAGATTCTTTTTCTAAAGAATCGCTATAAAAAAAGACAAAATGTTCAGATTTAAATTCATTATTTAGATTTTTTCTTGCAGAGCTTGAAGTTAGTGACATATAAGACCTTTTAAAAATATAAAAATAAAAGAAATGGAAAATGCAAAGTTAAAAACCATAATCAATTGATAGGGAATAAAAATTAAAAATTATTTTTTTATCAAACCATAGAATAAAATCATAACACGTTTTTTTTGAAATCTTTAAATAAAACT
>CAZHSB010000123.1:0-1683 GCA_964534945.1 uncultured Bdellovibrionales bacterium
AAGTTTAACTCCAGATCAACAAATAATAAAAATTGTTCAAGAAGAATTAACAAATATTATGGGAGAAAACCATGAAGAACTAAAATTAAATGTTGCTCCCCCTGCCATTATTATGCTTGTCGGTTTACAAGGTTCAGGAAAAACTACAACTGCTGTAAAACTTGCAAAATATATAAAAAAAGAATTTAAAAAAACTATTCTTTTAGTTCCTGCCGATGTCTATAGACCTGCAGCAATTGAACAGTTAAAAAGTTTAGGCACTCAAAATGATATTGAGGTTTTTGATTCTAAACCCAAACAAGATCCTGTAAAGATCGTAAAAGAAGCTAAAAAACTAGCAGAAAATAAAGGCATACAAGTTGTAATCGTTGATACTGCAGGACGACTTCAAATAGATAAAGAGCTTATGAAAGAGCTTTCAATCATCAATAAAAAAATTGATCCTACAGAAATTTTACTTGTAGCAGATGCAATGACAGGGCAAGAAGCCGTAAATGTAGCTCAAGGTTTTTTGGAAACGCTTCCTATTTCTGGACTTATTCTAACAAAGTTAGATGGAGATGCTAGAGGTGGAGCAGCGCTTTCTATGAAGAAAGTGACAGGTGCACCAATAAAATTTATTGGAATAGGAGAAAAAAGTGATGCATTAGAAGTTTTTCACCCAGATAGAATGGCATCTAGAATTTTAGGAATGGGCGATGTTTTAACACTTATCGAAAAAGCAACTGAACAATTCGACATGGAGGAAAGTTTAAAGTTAGAAAAAAAATTTAAAAAGAATGAATTTACTTTTGATGATTTTTTATCACAATTAAAGATGATAAAAAAAATGGGAAGCTTCTCTTCAATCATGGCAATGATTCCTGGGATGGGCGCCATGACAAATCAAATAAATGAAAATGATGCAAATAATGAAATGAAAAAAGTTGAGGCTATAATTCTTTCAATGACTAAAAAAGAAAGACGAAATAGTGATATTATAAACGGAAGCAGAAGGAAAAGAATTGCCCTTGGTTCTGGAACTCGCGTAGAAGATGTAAACAAACTTCTAAAGCAATTTATGCAAATGAAACAAATGATGAAAAAACTCTCAAATATGGGAATGGGAAAACTTATGAAATCTTTTGGTGGCTTAGGTAACCTAAACTTAAAATAACCTTTCACCCCAAATGTTATTTTGATTCTAAGTATTTAATTCTTTTTTTTAATCTACGTATTTTTTTATTCTTTTTTTCTACTTTACACTGACACTCTGTTGCATTTTCTGAAAGTTGATAAATCCTTTCTGCAAGGCACCGTTCCTGATATATATCCAAACAATCCCCTATCGCATATTCATCTAAAACATTTCCCTCTTTATCACAAGGCATAACAGCAGCACAAACAGTGATATCACCTTTTTCTGTTGCAAAGGCATCATTAAGAAAAACTATTGAAAAAATAGCTAAAAAAAACACCGTTTTTATTGATTTTCCCATATATAACCTCTAAAATACTTTCCTTGAATATTTGCAAATTATACAATGATGTGGTAATTTTTAAAACGTATTTTTTGCAAATTTTTAATTTTTTTAAACATATAAGTTTGCAGAAACAAGAATTTTTATATTTATTTTTATTTGGAGAACAAAAAAGTGGCAGTTACCTTAAGACTTTCAAGACATGGAAAGAAAGGAAATCCTT
>CAZHSB010000124.1:0-1663 GCA_964534945.1 uncultured Bdellovibrionales bacterium
TCAAACCATAGAATAAAATCATAACACGTTTTTTTTGAAATCTTTAAATAAAACTATCGACATCATCTTCTAAAACTTTATCTGCGACAAACCTTGCCACATCAAAGTTTAAAAAGGGTTCTCCTCCCGTAATAACAATACTAAAAAGTTTATTATTACGGATTTCATTTACAACCTTATTAGCGACTTCAAAAGTCATATCAGAACTACATGTAGCTTGATTTGAATCTCTTCGCCAATAATTGTAACAATGAATACATTTACAGTTACATCTAGATGTAACCTCAACCTGAAAACCAAGTGCTGCCACAAGTTTTCGATACAACAAACGATCAAGTAACATTTTTTCATCCCCTAAAGTCAAGCTTTAATCAAAAACGTGAAAAAACAATCTTAAAACCATAACTTTGCATATACCCATATTTAATTTTAAAACCATTACTCAAAAAAAACTTTTAAACATTCTCGAAGAGTGTATAACTGAAAAAAAAAAAAATAGCAATATATTATTTTCTTTTGGAAGGCACTTCCTATTTTTCTTTTACCGCTAGTTTTGAATAATATAAGAAGTTTGTTTCGTTATAATTTTTATAAAATAACAATAGTTAATTTTGCTAAAAACAAATAAAAAAGCATCACTTAAAAAATGATCTAGCAAAATTGCCTTTTTCACAAAGTAATAAATAATGTTTTACTTCTAAAATATTATGCTACTTATATTTTTAACTTGTAAGACGGGGTCGAAATTCCAACATTGCATTTATAGTCAAATTCTTTATTATCAAGTTTTATAAAAATTCCTTTATCTTTTAAAATATTTTCTCTTGCCATTTCATCCGTTCCAAACTTTAAAACACCCAAAAGTTTTTTCCCCTGAGAAGAAAAAGAAGCGTTAAAAGCTTTTCCACTTTTTGATTCTAAAAGAATAGATTTAATTTGAGGATATCTTTCTTTAATTAACATACAAAAAGATTTTTCTGCTAACATTGATCTAATTTCAAGATTATCAGGATACTTTGTCATGGCATGAAAACTTCCTGCATAAATTAGGTTAATAGAATTATCATCATAATATTTAGAAAAATTAAGAAACATTACCTTATCTCTAAAAGTCGCCGATTTATAAATGTTGTATTTGCCTTCTTTCTCTTTTACGATGTCCTTATCAATATCTTCTTTAGTTTCATCGACACAAAATAACTTTATATTATCTTTAAATTTTTTTGAAACTTCAATTATTTTAAAAAAAGCCTTGGATTGGCGACCATCATAGAAATTTTTATAAAAAAATGTTTTTAAAAAATCTTCTTTTTTCGCCTTATCATTTATGTAATCATTACATAGCTGTTGAAGATCAGATGACATTTCTAGAAAAATATTTATATTTTTTTTAAATTTCAATACTTCTTTTACACATTTCACAAAAGTCATAGGCATTTGATTCGTGCCATGAAACTCTCCGAAAAAAAATATATTGCTATTAGTTTGTTTTATAAGATTAAAAAAATTCATACTAGATATAAGAAAAAAAGATAGCGTTTTTTAAATACACCTAAAAAACGCTATTTAAAATTTAAAGCAATGGTTCTTTTTCTAATATAAGATGTTCAACCATATTTTTCACAATATTAACATTTGACATCTTAAAATCAATCCATGCAAA
>CAZHSB010000125.1:0-1596 GCA_964534945.1 uncultured Bdellovibrionales bacterium
TTCATTATCCTCTCTTTCCCCACCGCTTAACCTTCCAAAAATAATTCCACTTATTATGTTTAAAATCCCCATTGCACCATAATTTCTAAGCCAATATGACAAGTATGACTTAATAGCCACCTTGTTTGATACTTCTAAAAATAAAATTGTATTTTTAAAAAATTCAACATCAGGAAATATGCAAGTCCCTTTCAGCATCTCCAAAACTTCCATACAACCTCCGATGAGATTACCTTGAACGACCTTTTTCCCCTGTAAAAAAATCCATTTTGTCTTTTTTTGTTTTCTTTTAATATCTTGATTACTCTTAATATTCCAAGACAAAAACTCATCACTCCAATGTTCAGATTGACAAATTCTTCCAACTGGTCTATTACAAAATAATGATTTCCTTACAGATAAAATAGAATATTCTGACATTCCACCATTTTCAGCAAACCCCGACATAATACTTGGACCATAAAAACTTCCAAGTCCTGCCTTTAAGCACATAAAGTGATTAGCAGTCGTATCAGAGTACCCCATAAAAATCTTTGGATTATTTCTAATAATACTAAAATCTACAAAAGGTAAAATACGAATAGCGTCATCTCCTCCTATAGTCGAAATAATCGCTTTAATTTGAGGATCGAGAAAAGCATCCATCAAATTACTAGCTCTTATTTGGGGAGAATCATGCAAAACCTTATCTTCTGTTAATACACCTAGTGTTTCTTTTACCTCTAAGCAAAAATGCTTTATCAGTTCATTGATTCCAAATTTATATCTATGCGGAAAAATTGAAGCCCCCCCCCAAGATAAAGAAACCACCGCAACCTTATCCCCCTTCTTTAATGCTCTAGGTCTTATAAGCGGAATCATTTACTTCCTTTTTTATGAGGCATAAGAAATTTAAATTTGAAAATTATTATAACAAAAAAGCAAATTTACTTGTAACATAAATTTGCTTTTCAGCAAAACCACTTATTTCTATAATGTATATGACAACCATTTATAAAAGTTAATAAACTTTTTACTTCATGTTATAAAAAAATATGATTGGACACCATAGGAAGAATCTTTATATCTTTATCAAATTTTTGAGCAACTCCCCATGACATAATCAAATGCAATAAAATAAAAATCTAAAAATTTTTGAATAACTGTGAAGACGTTTAAAAAATAAATGATTCTATTACAAAGTCTGTATGATGATATAAAAAGAGGAGGTATAAAAGAGAAAAATTATATAATATGGATAAAAAAGAAACTTGTAATAATGTTAAAAAAAAGAAAAAATCGAAAGTAAAAAGGTTTTCAGTGAGAGTGTAAAAACTTTATAAAATACTATATAGGGTTATTTAAAAATGATTTCTAGGTGATTTTACTTATGAATAACCCTTCTATAATTCTTATATAGCTTATGTTATCACAAGTCTAGAAAAAAAATTGCAATAGGAATTTATTTAAAGCTAGCCACTTAGAAAAATATCCAAGATTTTAACAAAACTGTTGAAGATGATGAAACTAAAATTCAAGCACAAAGAAAAAGAATTGCTACATTAAAAGAAAAATTAGCTGGAAAAAATACAGACGAAGCTTTGTCTTTAATCTCTC
>CAZHSB010000126.1:0-1577 GCA_964534945.1 uncultured Bdellovibrionales bacterium
CTCATCGTCTTCTTCCTCTTCTTCAATTCCGACGTACCTCCCAGGAGTTAAAATATAATTTTGTGCTTCAATTTCTTTTGTAGTTGCAACTTTGCAAAAGCCTTGTTCATCTTTTAATTTTCCATTTTGAAAAGCTGTAAATGTTGTAGCTAGTTTTTCTATATCAGAATCTAAAAAATCTCTATGTTTTCTATCCATCATTGTTCCCATTTTTCTAGCATCAATAAATAAAGTTTTTCCCTTTTGCTTTTTATTTTTTGTTATAAACCAAAGAGTGGCAGGAATAGTAACACTATAAAAAAGTTGTGATGGTAATGACACAATGCCCTCGATTAAATCAGCCTCAATAATAGCTTGTCTAATTTTATCTTCACCTGAAGTTTGAGAAGACAAAGCACCATTTGCAAGCACTAATCCAATTTTTCCATTTGGTGCCAAATGATAAATCATATGCTGAATCCATGCATAGTTTGCATTTCCAGCAGGTGGAAGCCCATAAACCCAACGCTTATCTTCTTGAAGTTTATCTTGCCCCCATTTTTTAATATTAAAAGGAGGATTTGCCATAATGAAATCTGCTTTTAAAGTCGGATGTAAATCATTAAAGAAAGTATCTGCTTTATGTTCCCCGAAATCCGCATCAATTCCACGAATTGCCATATTCATTTTTGCCATTTTCCAAGTATCTGGATTTGATTCTTGACCAAAAACAGAAATATGATTTCTATTTCCACTATGTGCCTGTAAAAATTTTACAGATTGAACGAACATACCACCAGATCCACAACAAGGGTCATAAACTCTACAGTTTTCAAACGGTTTTAAAATTTCTACTATGGTTTTTACAATACTAGATGGTGTATAAAATTCTCCTCCATCTGTTCCCTCTTTTGCAGCAAATTGTGCTATGCAATATTCATACGTTCTTCCAAGTAGATCTTTATTTTCTTCTGTATCGTCCATATTCATTTTGTTTGTAAAAACATCAACGACTTCTCCAAGAATTCTTTTATCGATATCTTGGTTAGCGTAATTTTTAGGAAGTACATCTTTTAGGGTTTTATTTTGAGATTCAATTTCACGCATAGCGTTATCGATGATTTTTCCAATTTCAGGAGTATGTGAGTTTTTTTCGATAACTTTCCAACGGGCACCTTGAGGAACAAAGAAAACATTTTTTTCTCTATAAGCATCTATATCATTTTCAAAGCCATCTCCCTCATCTAACAATTCTTGATAGCGTTTATCAAAAGCACAAGAAATGTAACGAAGAAAAATTAAACCAACTATAACTTTTCTATAATCAGTGGCAGACATATGCCCTCGCAAAGTATCTGCAATATCCCAGAATTGTTTTTCAAATCCAATTGTTGCATCGCTTTTTTCTTTTCCTATATATTTTTCCGCCTCTTTGACTTTGCTATTCTTAGCCATTTAACTTCCTTTTCTAATACAAAAATACCAAAGAAAAATATCATATTTAAGGCTTTTTAGGTAGGGAAAATCTAGAAATTAGGACAAATCTAGAAATTAGGACATGCATACTTTTTAGACTTTAAATTTAAGAAATTCTAGAG
>CAZHSB010000127.1:0-1508 GCA_964534945.1 uncultured Bdellovibrionales bacterium
TAAAATAGAGCCAATTTTTCCTATTATTTCTGTGAATCCCATTACTGAGGCATTTGCCTCAGAATCAATAATAATATTCATACCAGCCTTTTTTGAGAGAGATCCACCCATTCCAAAGACTTTAATTTCGCTATCTTTTTCTTTTATTGCTTTGATAAGAGCTGACGCGTAGGTATCTCCAGAAGCTTCTCCTGAGCTAATAAAAATTTTTTTTACATTCATATTTTTCCGTATATTTTAAACTTTTTCTCATCATACAAGACAAATCTTTCTTTGAAAATGGCAAAGTTTTTTTATATAGGTTTGGTTATTTGAAAAAAGTGAAAAATTTTTGAATTTTTTATGATATATTTTAAAAGAAGCATTCATAATAAGCTATGTTGTAAGTAAGAAAATGAGTAGGGTAAAGGAAGCAATGTCCTGTATTTATCGAATAAAAATGAATTTTTTAAAAAATGTAAAATTTTTGTAAAAATTTTTTTTAAAAAGTGTTGACTTAATTGTTCGTTGTGATATCTTCCTAAAACACTTTGATAAGGAACAGATTGAGAAAGTAGTTGATCGGAGCTAAAAAAGCTCTTTTTTATTGTTTGTTAGTTAAAATTTGTTCTTGAAAAAAAATAAAAATTTTTTCTAAAAAGCTTGCAAAAGCAAAAGTGTTGTGATAAAAAATCACACACTTTCAAAATGCTACGGTGAAGTTCCGTGGTAAAATGCTTAAAAGTTAAAAAGTAATTATATCTAAGTTAACGCTTTGATACAGTGGTTTTTTGACTAAAAAGCTTTGTATATGAAAGTGAAATACAATCAGGTTATGGGTAGAAAACAAGTATGATGATATAAAGTAATTTCGATAAGGTAATCTTAAAGAGAGACAGAAAGTAATTTTGCTTTTGGTTCTTAATATATTAATGAGACAAAAAGATTTATATTGTTCGTTGTTATGGGTGTAATAGCGAACGAATGTAGCAAGATTTTAAAAAACATGAGAGTTTGATTCTGGCTCAGAATGAACGCTGGCGGCGTGCCTCAGGCATGCAAGTCGAACGAGAAAGTTCCTTCGGGAATGAGTAAAGTGGCGCACGGGTGAGTAACATCTAGGTAACATATCTTTTCGCTGGGGATAGCCAAGGGAAACTTTGGATAATACCGAATATACCTACTTTTACTATGGTTTAAGTAGGAAAAGCCGCAAGGCGCGGAAAGAGTGGCTTGGATCTCATTAGCTAGTTGGTGGGGTAATGGCCTACCAAGGCAACGATGGGTAGCTGGTCTGAGAGGACGATCAGCCACATTGGAACTGAGACACGGTCCAAACTCCTACGGGAGGCAGCAGTCGGGAATTTTACACAATGGGGGAAACCCTGATGTAGCAACGCCGCGTGAGTGATGAAGGTCTTCGGATCGTAAAGCTCTTTTAATAGGGAAGAAAAAAATGACGGTACCTATAGAAAAAGCACCGGCTAACTCCGTGCCAGCAGCCGCGGTAATACGGAGGGTGCAAGCGT